>NZ_CP147846.1:1503860-1804632 GCF_037327425.1 Rhodococcus sovatensis
GCCCCTCCTCGACACTTACGGGGCACCACCCGCGATGCGAATGGTGCCCCGACTGTGTGTTACTCCCCGTACGTTCGGGGACCGATCAAGCTTTCGGCTCTGACTTCACGATACAGACGACGCCGACTGCGTGCCTTTTCAGATACCCAGATCCGCTTCGAACGACGCTTCTTCCAGTCGCTGCTTGATGGTGGTGAGGAAGCGGCCCGCGTCCGCGCCGTCGACGAGACGGTGGTCGTAGGTGAGCGGCAGGTAGACCATCGATCGAACGCCGATGGACTCGTTGCCTGCGGAATCCTTGACCACGACCGGGCGCTTGACGATTGCACCCGTTCCCAGCATTGCCGCCTGCGGCGGAACCAGGATCGGGGTGTCGAACAGTGCGCCCTGGCTGCCGATGTTGGTGATGGTGAAGGTGCCACCGGACAGTTCGTCGGGCTTGAGCCCACCGGTTCGCGCACGTGACGCGATGTCGGCGATCGCGCGAGCCAGTCCGGCGAGCGACAGGTCGCCTGCGTTGTGGATGACAGGGGAGAGCAGCCCTTGTTCCGTGTCCACGGCGATACCGAGGTGGACGTCGGCGTGGTAGGTGATCTCCTTCTTGTCCTCGTCGATGCTCGCGTTGACGTTCGGGTGCGCCTTGAGGGCCTCCACCACCGCTTTTGCGAAGAACGGCAAGTACGTCAGGTTGACGCCCTCGTTCTTGGCGAACGTCGACTTCGCCTTTGTACGCAATGCCGCGATCGTGGTGACGTCGACCTCGAAGGTCTGCGTGAGCTGTGCAGACGTCTGCAGCGACTCACGGGTCTTCTTCGCGGTGATCTGACGAATGCGGTTGATCTTCTGGGTCGTACCACGCAGGTGCGCGAGTTCCGGCCGTACACCGGCAGACGCAGAAGCTGCGGGAGCTGCCGCTGCGGGAGCGGCCGGAGCTGCTGCCGGAGCCTTCTTGGCCTCGGCGGCGGCGAGTACGTCCTGCTTCCGAACGCGTCCACCGACGCCGGTTCCCTTGACCGTCGACAGATCGACGTCGTTGTCCGCGGCGAGCTTGCGGACGAGGGGGGTGACGTACGGGGTCGCGTCGCCCGACGGAGCCTTGGGAGCTTCCTGCTTGGGAGCTGCCTTCGGTGCTTCTGCCTTCGGTGATTCCTTGGGCTTTTCGGCCTTCGGTGCTTCCTTGGGTTCAGGTGCGGGAGCGGGCTTCTCGGGCTCGGGAGCGGGCTTCTCGGGCTCGGGTGCCTTTTCGGGCTCCGGTGCCTTTTCGGCGGGAGCACCGGACCCGATCACGGCCAGCTGGCCGCCGATCTCGACGGTGTCGTCTTCCTCGGCAGTGATCTCGAGGAGCGTGCCGGCGACAGGCGACGGAATCTCCGTGTCGACCTTGTCGGTGGAGACCTCGAGCAGAGGCTCGTCGACTGCGACCTCGTCGCCGACTGCCTTGAGCCAGCGGGTGACAGTTCCCTCGGTGACCGACTCGCCCAGTTCCGGCATCGTGACCGGTGTTCCGGAACCGCTGGAGTCCGACTTCGCAGCCGGCGCTTCCTGCTTCGGTGCTTCCTCTTCGGCCTGCGGCTCAGGCTCGGCCGCCGGGACCGGCTCTTCCTCGGTGCTCGGTTCTTCCTCGGCGGGGGCTTCCTCGGCGGCGGGTGCAGATGCTTCGCCTGCTTCACCGATCTGGCCGAGTTCCCCACCGATTTCGACGGTGTCGTCTTCCTGAGCCACGATCTTCGTCAGAACGCCAGCAGCGGGGGAAGGGATTTCGGTATCGACCTTGTCCGTCGATACTTCGAGCAACGGTTCGTCGACCTCGACGGTGTCGCCCTCCTGCTTGAGCCACCTCGTGACAGTTCCCTCGGTGACACTCTCACCAAGAGCTGGCATCTGGACGGAGAAGGCCATGTCTGTTGACTCCTCGACAGTTGTATGCGGGTAAATTCAGTTCTTACGACTTGTGGTCGTAGACCATTGTGCTGGCGTTGCTGGGTTCGCGGACGATACTTGCGTTAATTGCGGCCATCAGCGCTGCGGACGTCCGGGGTCGGGCGTCCGAACCGCGTGCGGAAATACGAGCGCTCGACGATGGTCGGCTGAATCCAGCTGGCACGTCGGCGCCCTTCTTTCATGGTCGGCAATCGTTCTCGACAACGAGAGAGTTGAACCCTCTACCGTCATCCTTCCATCCCGCGGGTGAGCGCGTTCCCCGAGGGCGCTGACGCCGCTGGCAAACTGGTGAGTAACACGGGGTGCGCGAACAGCGAAGTCAGTGAGACGCATCGATGACAGGAGTGAGCGCAGTGGGGTTGTTCGATCGCTTCGCACGACGCGGTGGCAAAGGTAGACGTGCCAAAGAGGGGTCGACGGCGCAGTATCTCGCCGACTGGACAGTGGCACGGATCGGGGTCGAGGCATACGTCGAACCGAAGACCACAGTGACCCCTGTCACAGTGGTTCTCGTTGCGAACGACGGTGAGTGGACTCGGCGCGCCGTCGACGAACGGGACCTGAGAAAACTCGGTCCCGACCTGAAGATTCCCGTCTACGACGTCCGAAAGACGCGCTACCCGCAGCGAATGCGCGACTACGACGCTCGCCAGAAGATCCTCAAACGTCGTGCGGCCGAATAACGGCTCCGCCGCAGTGTCCGAATAGCGGCTCCGCCGCAGTGGCACGGTTGAGTGCACTCCAGTGCACTCAACCGTGCCACTGACGCGGAGCGTCTTGTGTTGCTGACGCGGAGCGTCTAGCCGTTCTCCACGATGTCTTCGAGCACCGCGAACATCGTCCGCACCGGCACGCCCGTGCCGCCCTTGCCGATGTAGCCGAACGGTCCTGCGGTGTTGTACGCCGGTCCGGCGACGTCGATGTGTGCCCATTCGACGCCGTCGGCGACGAACTCCTTCAGGAACAACGCTGCCGCCAACATGCCGCCCGCGCGGCCATTGGTGACATTCGCCAGATCGGCGACCTTCGAATCGAGCTCGCTGCGAATCTCGCTCGGCAGCGGCATCGCCCAGCCGCTTTCACCGACTGCCTGGGAGAGCTCGGCAACGCGATCTCGGAAGTCGTCGGTGCCCATGACGCCTGGGGTTCGATTGCCCAGAGCCACCACCTGCGCGCCGGTCAGGGTTGCCGTGTCGATGAGGTAGTCGGGGTTGTCTTCGCATGCGCGGACGATCGCGTCGGCAAGTACGAGGCGGCCCTCGGCGTCGGTATTGATGACCTCGACGGTGATTCCGCCGTACTGGGTCAGCACGTCGCCGGGGCGCTGGGCAGTGCCGGACGGCATGTTCTCGGCCATAGGGACGGTGGCGACGACGTCGAGTTCCAGCCCGACCTTGGCAGCCAGGATCACCGTCGCGATGACGGCCGCTGCGCCCGCCATGTCGGAGGTCATGTTCTCCATTCCCGCCGCAGGCTTGATGGAGATGCCGCCGGTGTCGAAGGTGATTCCCTTGCCGACGAGCGCGACCTTCTTGGACTCCCGCTTGCCACCGGAATGAGTCAATCGCACCAACCGAGGGAGCCTCGACGAGCCCTTTCCGACACCGTGAATTCCGCCGTAGCCGCCCTTCTCCAGAGCCTTGTCGTCGAGGATCTGGACGCTCAATCCGGCATCGATGCCCAGCTGCTTTGCGCGAGCGGCGAACTCTTCGGGGTACAGGTGGCTCGGTGGAGTGTTGACGAAATCGCGCGCGATGGCCACGGATTCCGCGACGGCGATCGATCGAGCGAGTTCTGCTTTCGGTTCGCGCGCCCTGGTGCTGGGGACCAAGAGCTCGACACGGCGGAGCGGACCGGCGTCGGGACCCGGCGCGGACAGAGCGGACTTGAATTCGGTGAACGTGTACGCACCGAGAAAGAAGCCTTCGGCGGCTGCACCGAGATCGAGGGAACCGAGTGTCGTCGCGGCAGTCTCCGTTCCGGCGAGGGACCGGGCTGCGGTGCCTGCGGAACGACGGATTCGCTCGGTGTCGATCGAGGCGGACTTGCCCAAACCGACAGCGAGGACGCTTGTGACCCCGAGGGATGCCGGAGCCGGGATTCGGGTGAGTTCGTCGGCCTTGCCGGTCGCTCCGACGGCCTCGAACGAGTCGAGCAGGGCAGAGGCGTCAGCGTCGGTGATGTCGTCGGTGACGACGAGTTCGAGTCCGTCCTCGCTGGTGCTGAGCGCAACGACGAGAACGTCGACGTCCTTGCCGATGCGGCCGGCCAGCACCAATTCGGGTCCGAGGGTGCGCGATGAAGTCGAGGGCACGAGTGTTGCTCCTAGAGGATTGGAATCGAAACGTGTGGGTCGGGTTCGATCGTAGTGATCGGTACCGGGCGGGCGTGGTCCGCTAGCGTTGGCGTCCATGAGCGAAGCCGAACTTCTCCGCGGTCCCGTACACGCCGTCCACGTCGAGCTTGGGGCTACGTTCGCTCCGTTCGGCGGCTGGGAGATGCCGGTGTCGTATGCCGGGGTGGTGGCCGAACACAAGGCCGTACGACAGTCCGTCGGTGTTTTCGACGTCAGCCATCTCGGCAAGGCACTCGTCAGCGGACCGGGCGCAGCGGATTTCGTCAACTCCACTCTCACGAACGATCTCGGTAGGGTCGGGCCCGGCAAGGCGCAGTACACGTTGTGCTGCACCGAATCCGGAGGAGTCGTCGACGATCTGATCGCGTACTTCGTCAGCCCGGACGAGGTGTTCCTCGTGCCCAATGCTGCGAACACGGCGGCAGTGGTTGCCGCGCTGGCTGCCGAGGCGCCGGAGGGCATCACAGTGGTGGACCAGCATCGAGATTTCGGTGTGCTGGCGGTGCAGGGGCCGGGTTCGCGGGCGATCGTGGAACAACTCGGACTGCCCGTCGACATGGAGTACATGGCGTTCGAGGACGCGCGGTGGGGTGAAGTTCCCGTACGTGTGTGTCGCACCGGTTACACCGGAGAGCACGGCTACGAGTTGATCCCCGCCTGGTCCGACGCCGAGGCGCTCTTTCGTGCCCTAGTCGACGCAGTACGGGCTGCAGACGGACAAGTCGCCGGCCTCGGTGCACGTGACACATTGCGTACCGAAATGGGGTATCCCCTGCACGGTCATGAACTGTCGCTCGACATCTCCCCACTTCAGGCTCGATGCGGCTGGGCAGTCGGCTGGAAGAAGGAGCGGTTCTGGGGCAAGGACGCTCTTGTTGCCGAGAAGGAAGCAGGGCCCACTCGGATACTGCGGGGCATCAAGGCCTTAGACCGCGGAGTTCTCCGCCAGGGACAAACCGTCGAGCGCGACGGCGCTGAAATCGGTATCACCACGTCGGGGACGTTCTCGCCCTCGCTGGGACTTGGAATAGCCCTCGCGCTCGTCGATTCGAGCGCAGGTATTTCGCCGGGAGACATCGTGGCGGTGAACGTTCGCGGGCGTGCGCTGAAGTGCGAGATAGTCGCGCCACCGTTCGTGTCGGTGAACACCAAGTGAGCGAGCCCGACCGGGTTGGATAAGATTCGCCCCATGACTGGCCTCCCCGAATTCGCCCGCGTGCAGCATCCGTCCCCGGCTCCGTCAGAGGCCAGGGACGCCGTATTGGCTGCGCCTGGGTTCGGGAAGTACTTCACCGATCACATGGTGATCATCGATTACACCTCGGACAAGGGGTGGTACGACCCGACGGTCGCACCGTACGGTCCGATCCAGCTCGATCCTGCGGCAATGGTTCTGCACTACGGCCAAGCCATCTTCGAAGGTCTGAAGGTCTATAGGCAGCCGGGCGGCGAGTTCGCGTCGTTCCGGGTTCGTTCCAACGCGGAGCGGTTCCAGTCGTCGGCACGGCGACTGGCAATGCCGGAGCTCCCACAGGAGCTCTTCGTTGCTTCGATCGAACAGCTGCTCGCAGTCGACCACCAATGGGTTCCCGAGGCGGGCGGCGAGGATGCGCTGTACCTACGGCCGTTCATGTTCTCCACCGAAGCAGGGCTGGGAGTTCGCCCGGCCGACGACTACCGCTACATGCTCATCGCGTCGCCTGCCGGTGCCTACTTCCCGCGCGGCGTCAAGCCGGTCAGCGTCTGGCTCTCGACCGAGTACGTGCGTGCAGCCCCTGGCGGTACCGGTGCGGCGAAGTTCGCCGGAAACTACGCAGCATCTCTACTCGCACAGGCGCAAGCCAGCGACGAGGGGTGCGATCAGGTTGTCTGGCTCGACGCCATCGAACGTCGTTACGTCGAGGAGATGGGTGGCATGAACCTGTTCTTCGTCCTCGGTTCAGGATCGGATGCGCGCCTCGTCACGCCTTCGTTGTCCGGGTCGTTGCTCCCCGGGATCACTCGGGATTCGCTGCTGGCACTGGCGACGGATGCCGGCATTCCCGTCGAGGAGCGTCGGATTTCGACGGAGGAGTGGCAGAAGGGTGCAGAGTCGGGCGAGATCACCGAGGTGTTCGCGTGCGGGACCGCTGCGGTCATCACCCCCGTCGGACGAGTGAAGTCCGCGGACGGCGAGTTCGCCATCGCCGACGGAGAACCCGGAGAGATCACCCTCGCCCTGCGTGACACGCTCACCGGTATTCAGCGCGGTACGTTCGCCGATACTCATGGTTGGATGACCAAGCTCGGCTGACCGGCCTACCCGCCGAGCAGAAGTCCGACGACGGTGATGGTCGTGGTCACTTCGACTGTTGCGCCCAGCACGTCACCGTTGACACCGCCGAAGCGTCGGACGCAATGTCGGATACCGAGCGCTGCAGCGCTCAGAGCCACGACCGTCACTACCGGACCCTGCCACCATCGTTCCTGTACCGCTAGGACTGATACGGCCAGAGTCACCAGTGTCCAGGCTGCGACGACGACCCGTGATTGCGAATCGGCAACCAGCGCTCCGAAGCCGGTCGTCGTCGCCGGGGGAATGCCGCGACGGCACGCGAGGACCACCGCTACGCGTCCGACCACGATAGCGAGAAGCACTGACACCCAAGCGCTCTCGTGGGCCAGTTGGCCGAGGCCGGCCGCTTGGATCGCGAGTACCAGTGCGACCGTCGCGACGCCGAACGGGCCAGCGCTGCCGGACTGCATCACCTCCCGGGCGCGTTCCGGCGGACCGTAACAACCGAGCCCGTCAGCGGTGTCGGCGAGCCCATCGACATGCATCCCTCGGGTGAGAAGCGCGAGACAAGCGACTGTCACGAGACCGGCGACGAGGCTCGGCAACGACGCGAAGTCGAACAACCACAGCAGGATTGCCGATACGGAACCCAGCAACGCGCCGACTGCCGGAGTCCACGCAATCGCTTGTCGGCTCTCGTCCCTGCCGATCGAATGCGGACCGCGGACAGGCAGGACGGTGAGCCACGACAAGGCCAACCGTGGACCGACGAGCGCTGCGCGCACGGTCAGTGCGCCGACGTCGCTGTGGTCTCGGTGCTGACTCCGGCGTCGGCGAAGGTCGACATTCCGGTCAGCGTAGCGATCGCAGCGTGTACAAGGTTCAGCGCAACCACTGCACCCGATCCCTCGCCTAGACGCATGTCCAGCTCGAGAAGTGGCTCGATTCGTAAGTGACGCAGGGCGATCGAGTGAGCTGGCTCCGTCGACCGGTGGCCCGCCACCCACCACTCGCGCGCGCCCCGAGCTGATTCCTCGGCCACGAGCGCTGCAGCCGTCACGACGAGACCGTCCAGGACGACCGGTGTCCGACGGTGTGCCGCCTGCGCGAGAAAACCTGCCATTGCGGCAATGTCAGCACCTCCGGCGACCCGGAGAAGCGCGATGGGATCTTTGACGACAGGACGCGCGCGTCGCATCGCGTCGCGGATCGCCGCGGTCTTGCGGATCCACCCGGCATCGTCGACACCGGTGCCGCGACCTACCGCCGCGACAGGCTCGGTATCGGTGAGAGCGGCGATCAAGGCAGTCGCCGGTGTAGTGTTTCCGATGCCCATGTCGCCTGCGATCAACAGGTCGGCACCGCCGTCCACTTCCTCGTCGGCAATGGCCCGACCGGCGTCGATCGCGGCAATCACCTCGGCCTGGGTGAGCGCATCTTCACGGTCGATCGAACCGCTCGACTGCCTGATCTTGTGGCTGCTCACCGACGGATCGGTGTCCACCTGAACAGAGATATCGACGACGCGGACCGACGCCCCCGACGCCTGGGCCAACGCGTTGACGGCTGCGCCGCCTGCAACGAAGTTGGCAACCATCTGTGCGGTGACCTCTGCTGGGTACGCCGACACTCCATGCGCCGAGACGCCGTGGTCGCCCGCGAACACGACAACGCGCGGTCGGGAGAGCGGCGCGGGTGGACACCGGTCCTGGCACGCGGCGACCCACTCACCGAGCGCTTCGAGGCGACCCAGGCTTCCGGCGGGCTTGGTCAGCGACAGTTGGCGCGTCGCGGCCTGTATCCGCGCGTCCGCGGACGGCGGAGGCACCGGACGAAGGGGCGTCGAAATCTCGGACGGTTCCGAAGCGGCTGTCACTGAGGACCTTTCATCATGATGGACCATCGGTGTCGGGCACTGTTGTCGGTGCGTGCAACGTCGGCGTCTTCAACGTCAGTGGCAGACCCGCAACCACGAGGACGACCGAGTCGCACACTGTCGCCAATTGTCGATTGAGGGTGCCCATCTCGTCCTGGAACAACCGGCCCGACCGGGTAGCTGGAACCACGCCCCACCCGACTTCCGGACTGACCAGCACCACCGGGGTCGTGCAGTGTGCGACCGCCTGCACCAGCGCATCGGTGGCGGGTGTGATCGTGCCGCGGGGCAGATCCCAGGCCTGCCGATCATCGAGTGCGCCGGTGAGCCACGTCCCGACGTCGTCGACGATGGTGGCGCCACCGATTTCAGCCGACAGGGCCTGCGCCAGGTTTGCCGGACTCTCGACGGTGGTCCAGTGCGACGGCCTGCGCCGCCGGTGGGCGTCGATGCGCTCGACCCAATCTGCATCAGTTGGGTCGAGTCTGCCGGTTGCGACGTATCGGACTGGATGCGAGCCATCGACGAGCGCTTCGGCGAACGCCGATTTACCCGACCGTGTGCCGCCGAGAACGAGTGTGCGTAGCGGCAGTGTCACGGATGCGAACGATGTCAGACCGCGGCACCGCGGTCGACGCGGGGCTTCGGTGCACGCATCTTGCGCAACTGCGAAGCACGCACGAACGCGTACCAACCGAGTTTGAAGCCACCGTCGGCCGTGTCCGGGAACCGCTCGCGGACGCGATTGTTGATCTGCCGGCCGATGAAGATGCCCTCGATGACCATGAACAGCATCATGACGAACATCGCGAGCGTGACGAATGCCTGCACTGCAGGACTGAGGAACAGAGCGAAGATCAACAGCAGCGCCAACGGCATGAACAAGCCGACGAGGTTGCGTCGAGCATCGACGAGATCACGTGCGAACGCGCGGACTGGGCCCTTGTCGCGGGGGAGAAGATACTTGTCTTCGCCCGCGAGCATGCGCGCGCGGCGGTCGGCCGACGCAGCTCGACGTTCGGCGGAGGCCTGCTTACGGTCCGTCTTGGACCCCTTGTTGGCCTTTCGTCGCTCGCGGGCTTCCTTGCCCGTCATCGGCGGCGGCGCAACTGGGCCACGCCGTCGGGCCTCGGACTCACGGCGCTTGGGCGTGGGCCGACCCTTGCCGACGGCCTCGGTGGACGAGGGCTGGTTCGTGGTGGACGACTCGACCGACTTCGAATCGTCTCCGTCCGAATCGTCAGAGTTTCCGCGGCGTAGCAACTTCACCCGACCAGGTTATGGGATGGCAGCGCGAACTCGAACACCGGCCACGTCGGAGCAGGTCCCTCCGATCGTGTGGACATGCCGACCGGAGGCGTGCGCCCTACACTTTCGACGATGCGAGTGATGGTTGCGCCCGATTCGTTCGGCGACACTTTGACGGCCACCGAGGCTGCCGATGCGATCGGTCGGGGTTGGCGACAGGCCCGTTCGTCGGACGAGCTCGTCATCGCGCCCCAGTCGGACGGTGGTCCCGGATTCGTGGATGTCCTTTCCACGCGGCTGGGCACGATTCAGGTTCTGGACGTCGACGGGCCATTGGGTGACGCAGTCCGAGCCCGCTGGCTTCTCGACGGCTCCACTGCCTACATCGAAGCGGCGGGAGCGTGTGGACTGAGCCTTCTCGGCGGGCCGCCGACGACGCAGACTGCGCTGAAGTCGTCGAGCTACGGCGTCGGCCAGTTGATCGCGGTAGCGCTGGCGGTGGACGGAGTCGACAGGATCTACGTCGGACTAGGCGGAAGCAGCTGTACCGACGGTGGCCGTGGCATGATCCGAGCGCTGGGCGGTCTGGCGATGGCCGCGCAGAGTCTCCAGCACATCGACTTGGTTGCTGCGACGGATGTCGAGAACCCCCTCCTTGGCGAGGGTGGTGCGGCGCACGTGTTCGGTCCGCAGAAAGGCGCTGATTCGAACCTGGTCGAGATGCTCGAGGATCTCAACCGGGACTGGGCCACCGTCCTGGAGATTCAGTGCGGCAAGAACGTCGCTGAGATGCCCGGAGCCGGTGCAGCAGGCGGGATCGGCGCGGCGCTCTTCGCCCTGGGTGGACGCAGTGAATCCGGTGCGTCCGTAGTGGCGGAGGTCACCGACCAGCCTGCAGTGCTGTCGTCGGTGGACCTGGTCCTCACCGGCGAAGGGAAGTTCGACAGTCAATCGCTGCGTGGCAAGCTCGTCACGCGACTCGCTGAGGCCGGTGCCGGTTCGGGCGTCGAGACGATAGTCATTGCTGGTCAGGTGCAACTCGACCCGTCGCAGTTGGAGTCCACCGGAATCGTGCGGGCGTATTCGGTCACGGAATTCGCCGGTTCGGTGGAGAAGTCGATGTCCGACGCCGAACACCAACTGGAATTGCTTGCGAAGCACGCTGCAGAGGAATATTCCGCAATCCGACCTTGATTGCCGGCAGGTGGCGTCGATGGCCGGCAGGTGGACAGTGAGGAATATCCACATGCGGAGTACGGTTGAGACGTTCACGGGTTTGGTACGACTGACAGGGAGAGCCCATGACCGTCTCGAACGAGACCATCACGCACAAGGTCACGATGACAGAAGCTGCGTCGTCGAAGGCCAAGGCGCTGCTGGATCAAGAAGGCCGCGACGACCTCGCGCTGCGCATCGCTGTTCAGCCCGGTGGCTGCGCTGGCTTGCGTTACCAGCTCTTCTTCGACGACCGTAGCCTCGACGGCGACCTCGCAGTGGACTTCAACGGAGTCACACTGGCAGTCGACCGGATGAGCGCTCCGTACGTAGAAGGTGCATCCATCGATTTCGTGGACACCATCGAGAAGCAGGGATTCACGATCGACAACCCGAACGCCACAGGCTCGTGTGCCTGCGGTGATTCGTTCAACTGAGGTTGTAGCAACAGCCAACTCTGACCGGTATCCGCGTTTGCGGATACCGGTCAGAGTTGTGTCTACCTCGATATGCTTGGCGGCACTGCGGGTGGGGTACCGCGCAGTAGGATGAGTTCTTTGCCAGACCATGCGCGCACCGTTTTGCTGCACAGCCGACAAAATCCGAAAGGCTCAAGTACGTGACTCTCGCGGTATCGGGTTCGATCGCCACCGATCACCTCATGCGATTTCCGGGCAAGTTCGCCGACCAGCTGGTAGCAGATCAGCTGTCGAACATTTCGTTGAGCTTTCTCGTCGACGATCTCGTGATTCGCAAGGGCGGAGTCGGCGGAAACATCGCCTACGCACTAGGCGTGCTCGGCGGATCGCCACTTCTGGTCGGAGCCGTCGGATCGGACTTCTCCGAGTACCGCTCGTGGTTGGAGGCCAACGGCGTCGATTGCAGCGGTGTTCGCGTGTCGAGCACGGCCCATACCGCACGATTCGTCTGCACAACCGACGAGGACATGGCGCAGATCGCATCGTTCTACCCAGGCGCGATGAGCGAGGCTCGGGAAATCTCGATCGGGGAGCTGACGTCGAAAGATCCTCTGGAACTGGTCTTGGTCGGTGCGAACGATCCCGACGCCATGCTCGCCCACACCGAACAGTGTCGTGCCGCTGGGATCCCGTTCGCGGCCGACCCGTCACAGCAGTTGGCGCGGCTGAGCGGTGAGCAGGCAACGGAACTCATCGAAGGCGCGGCCTACCTCTTCACGAACGAGTACGAATGGGGTCTGCTCCGCCAGAAGACAGGGCTCTCCGAGGCCGAGATCGCAGCGAAGGTCGGCGTTCGGGTCAGAACTCTCGGAAAGTCGGGCGTCGAGATCGTCACCGCCGACGGCACACGCACCCACACCGCCGTCGTACCGGAAAACAGCAAGGTCGATCCAACGGGCGTCGGCGACGGCTTCCGTGCGGGTTTCCTCGTCGCGCACCTCGCCGGAGCGTCGGTCGAGCGCGCAGCGCAACTCGGCTCGCTCGTTGCGGTGTTGGTGCTCGAGACGACCGGAACCCAGGAATGGACGTTCAACCGCGATGATGCGCTGAAGCGTCTTGGCGCCGCGTACGGTTCGACTGCAGCCGAAGAGATCGGCGCGCTGCTACCTGCGTGACCTATCCGCTGAACGTAGGAACGGGCCACGGCATCGCCGTGGCCCGTTCCGCTTTCAGTGCACGCTCCGCTTTCAGTGCACGCTCAGATCGTCAGAGATCGACCGGATAGGTCGGTTCGGCAATCTGCGGCACGATGCGCTTCTCGACGAAAATGCCGTGCCACACCATGAAGATCAGAACCGTCCACAACCGTCGGCTGTGGTCCGATTTGCCTTCGCGGTGCTCGTTGAGCATTGCGGTGATCGCTGCCTTGTTCAGGATGTGATCGGTCTCCGACTCGGCAATCTGCAGGTGTGCCCAGTCGAAGAGTTCTGTGCCGCGTAGCCAGTGGCGTAGGGGCACCGGGAATCCGAGCTTCGCACGGTGCAGAACGTGGCCCGGAACAATTCCCTCGAGCGACTTTCGCAATGCGTACTTGGTGGTGTCCTTCGTGATCTTCTGCTCCAGTGGCAACTTCTCCGCAACGGCGAAGACCTCGGAGTCGAGGAACGGAACACGCAGTTCCAGTGAGTTTGCCATCGTGATCTTGTCCGCCTTGACGAGAATGTCGCCGCGTAGCCAGGTGAACAGATCGAGGTGCTGCATCCGAGCGACGGGATCCCAGCCCTCGGACTGGGCGTAGATAGGTGCCGTCACGTCCGTGTGTGTCCACTCGGGCCTGAAGTCTCGCAACACTGCTCTCAGCTGGGCGTCCCCGAAGCTACGGGCGTTGCCGTAGTAGCGCTCTTCGAGGGTCATCGAGCCTCGGTGGAGCAAGCTCTTGCCGCGGGTCCCGTCGGGTATCTTCTCGCTGAGTGCGCCTGCGGCCCGGCGAACGCTCTTCGGTAGGTACTCGAAAGGCTTGAGTGACAACGGTTCCCGGTAGATCGTATATCCACCGAAGAGCTCGTCGGCGCCCTCGCCGGACAGTACGACCTTGACGTGCTTGCGGGCCTCCTTGGCAACGAAGTACAGCGGGACCAGGGCAGGGTCGGCTACGGGATCATCCAGGTACCAGACGATTTCGGGGATCGATGCCGCGAACTCTTCGGGGCCGACGACCTTGACGACATGCCGCGCGCCGATGGCCGCGGCGGACTCCGCGGCGACGTCGACCTCCGAGTAGCCCTCTCGCTCGAACCCGGTCGTGAACGTGATCAGGTTCGGGTTGTGCCGCATCGCCAGAGCCGCGATGGCAGTCGAGTCGATCCCGCCGGACAGAAACGACCCGACCGTCACGTCGGCGCGCATGTGCTTGGCCACCGAGTCCTCGAGCGCCTCCGCGATCTCCTGATAGCGGGAAGCCTCCGATCGTGGTGCGAACGGCTCGACAGCAAACCTCGGTGTGAAGTACCGCGTGACCTTCGGCGCCGTGCCGGGGGAGAGAGTCGCGTAGCACCCCGACTCCACTCTTCTGATGTCGCGGTGGAGTGTCTCGGGCTCGGGAACGTACTGCAGCACCGTGTAGTGCTCGGTTGCCCGCGGGTCGAGATCGGTCCCGATGCCGATGAGGCCTGTCAGTTCGAGCAGACTCTTCTTCTCGCTGCCGAACGCAGTGCCTCCCGGTCCGGTGGCGATGAACAGCGGCTTGATGCCGAACGGGTCGCGTGCGACGAACAGTTCACGTGTGTCGGTGTCCCAGATGGCGAAGGCGAACATCCCGCGGAGTCGACGCACGGCGTCGGTACCCCAGTAGTGGAATGCAGCGACGATCGGCTCACCGTCACCCTCGGTGAGGAACTCGGCCCCGTGCTCGCGGCTCAGCTCCGCACGAAGTTCGAGGTAGTTGTAGATTTCGCCGTTGAACGTGAGCGCATACCGTGTCGGGTTCTCCGGTGGACCCCAGCGGAGTGGCTGATGGGAGTGCTCGATGTCGATGATGGACAGGCGATTGAAGCCGTAGATCACGTCGTCGTCGTGCCAGGTACCCGGTTCGTCAGGCCCGCGGTGGCGCATGCAATGCATGGCGGAAGAGACGAGGTCGACTCCCGCAGCGTCGGTACCGGTCGACGTCAGAACACCCAGTAGTCCACACACAGCGTCTACTACCTCGTTTCGCGATTGGGAGATGGTGCCGCCGTGTTGCATGGAGCACGCGTAGGTCACGCCGTGGCGGCACGGAAAGTATCGAGTATGCCGCAGACACGGTCGACGAAACGCAGGCGACCCGACAGTGGTGTTGCGGCGGCTTTGGTCTACGCTGCGTAGTACTAGGGCAACCGCATGGCCCTCATTCTTCAGTGGTGAGCGATCAGGAAGGCGTGAACGTGGCGCAGAGTCGGATCCTTCGGCGAGCTGGGCTTGCAGTATTTCTCGGCGTAGCCGCGTTGCTGCTGTCCGGCTGTTCCATCGACAATGATGTCCTTCGCTTCGGCTTCCCGTCGGGCATTACTCCCCAGGGTAGGTCGATTCGCGAATTGTGGACGTGGTCCGTGGTGGCGGCCCTGGTCATGGGCATCATCGTGTGGGCACTGATCTTCTGGGTGGTCATCTTCCACCGTAAGAAGAAGGACTCGCCGGAGTTCCCGCGGCAGACTGCGTACAACGTTCCCTTGGAACTCTTCTACACGGCAGTCCCATTCGTCATCATCGCCGTGCTCTTCTACTTCACGGTCGTAGTTCAGAACTACGTCGACGAGAAGGAGCCGAACCCGGACGTCACCGTCGATGTGACGGCGTACCAGTGGAACTGGAAGTTCGGGTACCAGACGGTTGATCTGAAGGACGGCGAAGGAAAGTACGAGGGCACCGACCTCGAGGCTCAGGCCGCCGCCGAAGTTGCTGCAACGCCTCCAGGGGGCGAGGCAGAGGGCAGCGAGGACGGCGAGTTCGTTCCCGGAGCAATCCACGGTGTCAGCCCGCAGGACCTGTCCTACCTGCACTACAACAAGATCGAGACAGTCGGAACCAGCAACGAAATCCCGGTGCTCGTGCTTCCGACCGGCAAGCGCATCGAATTCGTGCTCGCGTCCTCGGACGTCATTCACGGTTTCTGGGTTCCCGAATTCTTGTTCAAGCGCGATGTTCTGCCCAACCCGAAAGAAAACCACTCGGACAACGTCTTCCAGATTTCCGAGATCGAACGAGAAGGCGCTTTCGTCGGTCGCTGCACCGAAATGTGCGGCACGTACCACGCGATGATGAACTTCGAAGTTCGTGCGGTATCCCCGGAGGACTTCCAGGAGTACATCGATCTTCGTAAGCCAGAATCCGATGGGGGCGAGGGTCTGACCAACGCCCAGGCGTTGGAAGCGATCGGCCAGTCGCCGCTTGCCACCAGCACCCACCCGTTCACCACGGATCGCACGCAGAAGTCCGAATCCGTCGCCGACGGCAACTGACCCAGGAAGAATGCTGAAATGAAAATCGAAGCCAAGATCTTCGAGGTCCTGACTGTCTTCTTTCTTCTCGTCGGGATCGTCTACGCCCTGTTCACCGGATTCTCGCGCACCGGTGTGGAATGGGCAGGCGTCACGGCCATCGCACTGTCGGTCGGCCTGACCCTCATCATCGGCACGTACTTCCGCTTCGTGGCTCGTCGCCTCGATACGCGTCCGGAAGACTTCGACGATGCAGAGATCAGTGACGGGGCAGGGGATCTGGGCTTCTTCAGCCCGGGGAGTTTCTGGCCTATCCTTCTCGCAGGTGCTGCATCGGTCGCAGCCATCGGGTTCGCGTTCTTCCTGTGGTGGCTCATCGCGTTCGGTGTTGTTCTGATTCTTGCGGCGGCTGCAGGCCTGGTGTTCGAGTACCACCTCGGACCCGAGAAGCACTGATTCAGTAGCTCACCAGCTCCAACGAAGAGAGCGCCGATTCCCTCAGGGGAGATCGGCGCTCTCTTCGTTTGTCGGTAGGAGCTCGTCTACGTTCAGGAAGCATCAGCTCGATCGGGCTTGCGCGCCGTTGCCTCTGCGACGTCGTCCAACGATAGGTCCAGTGTTCTACACAGCGCAGCGACGGTGAAGAACGCCGGAGTGGGGATTCTGCCGCTCTCGATCTTTCGCAGAGTCTCGACGGAAATCCCGGCCTCGGTTGCCACGTCGCTCATCGTCCGATGCCCTCGAGTCGACCTGAGGAGTTCGCCTAGCCGTAGACCTCGGGACAATTCCTCGGGGCCGAGGGGGATTCGCACCATGGGACCAATAGTAATACTGCGCCAGAATGAGTATTCGGGTCGAGCACGTGGTGGCCGATACCTATGAGTCGGGAGCGAGTCGTTCGGATGTCCTTGTCGATCCTGGGCGCCTTCTGTGTCGATGGCCTTGTGTGTCTGTGACATCGACGCCTTGTGTACTGACACTGTGATGGCCTGAGGACTCCGTCGGTGGGGGAGTGGGGCACGGCGGGCACAGTTCGACGGGTGGGAAGGGGACATACGAAAAGGGCGGCACCTGCAGAGGTGCCGCCCTTTTCGTATGTCAGTTACTCAGTGCTCGCTGTCGCTGTCCTGCCGTGCAGGGGAGCTGTCGGAGCCGGTGCCGTTCGAGTGGCCAGTGCCCTTCGAGTGGCCGTTCGACCCATTGCCGTAGATCGAGGCTTGGTAGTTCTTCAGCATGGTCAGCTGTTCGATCTCACCGTGGTGGTCTGCTTCCTCCAGGGCCTTGCTTTCCGCTACTGGGTCCGGGCGGAACAGTGATCCCGAACCGGGCTTTCCGGCCGAACCGAGCTTGCTCATCTTCTTCGGGACGACAGCGCCCTGGTAGTCGAGCGGGATCGGGTGCCCATGGTCGTCGACTGGTCCGAGCGGCTGGTGGATCTCCACGTACTGACCGTGCGGCAGACGCTTGATGATGCCGGTTTCGATTCCGTGATCGAGGACCGCGCGGTCGCTGCGCTGCAGGCCGATGCAGAAGCGGTAGGCCACGAAGTACGCGATCGGAGGCAGGACCAACATTCCGATGCGACCGATCCAGGTCATCGCGTTCAGTGAAATATCGAGCTTGTACGCGATGATGTCGTTGATGCAGGACAGCGTCAGCACGATGTAGAACGCCAATACCATTGCGCCGATTGCGGTGCGGACCGGGACGTCACGCGGACGCTGAAGCAGGTTGTGGTGGGCGGTATCGCCGGTCAGCCGCTTCTCGATCCATGGATACGCAATCATCACGGTGAAGACCAGCCCCATGATCAGGGCGACGGCGAACACAGAGGGGATCGTGTATCGGGTTCCGATGTAGATGTCCCACGCCGGCCAGAGTCGGGCAAGACCGTCTGTCCACATCATGTAGAAGTCCGGCTGCGAGCCCGCAGAAACCTGTGCAGGGTTGTACGGACCCAAGTTCCAGACCGGGTTGATCTGCAACAGACCACCCATCAGAGCCAGGATGCCGAACGTCACGGCGAAGAATGCGCCGGACTTGACCGCGAACACCGGCAGGATTCGTACGCCGACGACGTTCTGCTCGGTGCGGCCCGGTCCGGGGAACTGCGTGTGCTTCTGGTACCAGACGAGCGCAAGGTGAGCCGCGATCAGCGCAAGGATGATGGCGGGCAGTAGGAGCACGTGCGCTACGTACAGGCGCGGAATGATGATCGTGCCAGGGAAGTCACCGTCGAAGATCAACCAGTGCATCCACGTTCCGATGATCGGGATACTCATCGTGATGCCCGAGAATGCGGCTCGAAGACCGGTTCCGGAAAGGAGGTCGTCGGGAAGCGTGTAACCGAAGAAGCCCTCGAACATCGCCAGGATCAGCAGCAGGCAGCCGATGACCCAGTTGGCCTCACGCGGGCGACGGAACGCACCGGTGAAGAAGATGCGCAGCATGTGCACGATGATCGAACACGCGAACATCAATGCTGCCCAGTGGTGAATCTGACGCATGAACAGGCCGCCGCGCACCTCGAACGAGATATTCAAAGTGGTCTCGTACGCACGGGACATCGCGACGCCGCGGAGTGGTTCGTAGATGCCGTTGTACTCGACTTCACTGAGCGAAGGGTCGAAGAACAGCGTCAGAAACACACCCGAGATGAGCAGGATGACAAAGCTGTACAGCGCGATCTCGCCCAGGAGGAAGGACCAGTGCGTCGGGAAGACCTTGTTGATCTGGCGACGTAGACCCGGTGCCAGGTGATACCGGCTGTCGACGTCATTTGCCTGCTTGGCAGCCAGGGTCTGGAGTGAGGGACTCATGATCAGCTCTCCCTACCGGTGGGGCGCTCCCAGAAGGCAGGTCCCAGTGCTTCGATGAAGTCACCGTCGGCGACAAGGAATCCATCCTCGTCGACGGTGATCGGAAGTTGTGGCAGTGCGCGTGCTGCCGGACCGAAGATCGGCTTGCCGTACTCCAGCGCATCGAACTGCGACTGGTGGCACGGGCAGAGGATGCGGTTGGTCTGCTGCTCGTACAGCGACGTCGGGCAACCAAGGTGCGTGCAGATCTTGGAGTACGCGAAGTAGTCGCCGTAGTTGAAGCTTTCCTGACCCTTGCGCTTGGTCACCTTGGCGGTGTCCTCGGTGCGCAAGCGAATGAGCATCACGGAGTTACGAATTCCACGTAGCGATGCGAGAAGTGCGTGATCGTCGTCGCGGTCGGCTTCGCGGAACGGGAACACAGTCTCCATGGCTCCAGCATCCATATCCTCGGGACGAACCAGAACGACGTCGTGGGGACGTCCTGTGTCGCGCCGAAGGTAGATCGTTTCTCCAGGGTAGCGCGGTGTCCAACCTGAGACCCAGAGCGGCGACTTATCGCCTTCGGCCCACGGGTTCTTGATGAGGCCACCGAGGGGCAGAATCGCCATGATTCCCAATGCGCCGCCGCCGAAGTACAGCGAACGCTTGATCACCTTGCGGCGAGCAATGGTCGAGGTATCGAAGGAGTCGCCGAGTTCCGCGACGAGCGTCTTGCGGTCGACCTCGGACGACTGGCCGTCGTGCCGGTCCTGGATCGACACTTCCTCGGGAATGAACTTCTTGGTGTACTGCACTGCGCCGACTCCGACACCAAGAATCGCCAGGCCCATGGTCAAGCCGATAAGCGGGGTGTAGAGCGAGTATGCGTCGTATTTTTCGTCACCGATCCCGGCGTACTGCCAGGGCCAGAAAAGGTAGATCGCGATGAAGGCAACTGCGGAGACACCGGACAGTGCGAACCAGAACGCCACGCTTCGCTCGGCACGCTTCTCGGCGCGAGTGCCCTCCACTGCCCAACGGTCGCGGCGGTAGGCGACATCCACGTGGTCGAGGTTGGTTCCCAGTTCGACGAGCTGCTCGCGCGTCATACCAGCGAGTTCCTCGTCCGTGTACTTCTTGTTCACATCCACCTTGTCGGCGTTGTCGCCGTCGCCGTGGCCGCTGTCGGTACGCCCGGAATCAGCGTCGCTCATGACCTTGCTCCGATCCACAGTGTTGCGCCGACAACGGCACTGATTCCGATGACCCAGATTGCGATCATTTCGGTAGCTGGGCCGAAGCCTCCGAGGCCCCAGCCGCCGGGCGCCTTGGTGTCCTGGGCCGACTTGACGTAGGAGATGATGTCGATCTTCTCTTCTTGCGTCAGCTGGCGGTCCGAGAACTTAGGCATGTTCTGCGGTCCGGTGATCATTGCCGTGTAGATGTCCTGCTCGGTGGCAGGGCCCAGTGCAGGAGCGAACTTGCCCGAGGACAGTGCGCCACCTTCACCGGTGAAGTTGTGGCAGGACGCGCAGTTGAGACGGAACAGCTCACTACCGCGAGCGATATCGCCGTCGGCCAACGAGGACTGGGCGACTTCGCCGTTGCTGTCTCGAAGTACGGTCGGCCCGCCGCCGTTTGCCTGGATGTAGGCACCGAGAGCATCGATCTGCTTGTCGTCGAACTTCGGTGGCTTCCGCATGATCTGAGCCTCGTTGCGAACTGCAGGCATACGACCCGTCGAAACCTGGAAGTAGACGGCGGCTTCGCCGACGCCGATCAGGCTTGGGCCGCGATCCTGCACGCCCTGCAAATTCACTCCGTGGCAGGTGACACACGAGGTGTCGTACAACTGCTTGCCTTCGCGGATCAACGCGGCCGAATCCTGGTCGGCGGTCGCAACCTGAGGCGTCGGAGTGAGGGCCGACGCGAGGAAACCCGCGCTGAGAAGACCCATCATCAGTACTAGTGCGCCGGTAACTCGGCGACGCGTCTTGCGCTTCCGCCGACTCGTGGCGGCAGACACGGATCCACTGGTGCTGTCACCGGGTGCTGCTGGGGGAGATGAACTCATCTTCTATCCCTTGTCGTGTCGGGACGGACTGAACGTCGGGGGCTGATACCGAACGTCCACTGCTGGTCGAGAGCTGAAAACACTTGATTTCTTACGTGCACTAGCGAATGAAGTAGATGGTGGCGAACAGTGCGATCCACACGATGTCCACGAAGTGCCAGTAGTACGACACGACGATCGCGGCCGTTGCCTGGGCAGGAGTGAACTTACTGACCAGTGTTCGCGTGATCAGAAATACGAAGGCGATCAAACCGCCGATGACGTGGAGCCCGTGGAAGCCGGTCGTGATGTAGAAGACCGATCCGTACACGCTCGACGACAGCGTCGTACCCTCGTGGACCATGTGGTAGTACTCGTAGCCCTGGCCGGCGACGAAGAAGGCGCCCATGACCAGAGTGATGATGTACCAGCGGCGCAGTCCGAAGACGTCACCGCGCTCGGCGGCGAAAACCCCGAGCTGGCAGGTGAAGGAGGACGCGATAAGTACAGCGGTGACCGGAACGGCGAGCGCAAGGTTGAGCTCGGTCGGTTCCGGTGGCCAGTTTCCGTTGGCCTGGGCTCTCGCGACGAAGTACATCGCGAAAAGTCCGGCGAAGAACATGAGTTCGCTAGACAGCCACACGATCGTGCCGACGCTGACCATATTCGGGCGGTTCAGCGAGTGCACGCGTTGGGTGATTGCCGATCCTTGAGTCCCTACAGCGCTCGTCACAGAAAGAAGTATGACTGCTCGTAGTACCGAAGGCATACCCGGGTCTGTTGTTGGCGCGTCGCCCGAACAGCCTCCCATGGGCGGCACGGAATATGTCCAGGTCAGGACCCCTGATCGGACCTGGTGCCGCACGCCGTGGAAGGCTTGCCTCATGTCAACGAACGGTGGCCCGTCCTGGTTCCGGCGACTTTTTGCGCGATCGAAGTCGGCCCCTCTGGACCCCGCACGGTCAGATTTGGTGGTAGTCGCATCATCGTTCGACGACGCCGAATCTGCGTCCTCCGCGTTGGAGCGAGCCGCGAGCACCGGTGGATGGAACTCGGAGGCCGAAACTGTCTTTCGGCACCACCTGGTCTTGCCCGCCGAGACCGTCGAGGACGCTGCGAGCATCGCGTCCCAGGACCGATACGAGGTTGCGGAAGGGTCTTGGCCGAAACCGGAAGTGCCCGCTGCCGGCTATCGCATGAACGTCGTCGACGGAGTCGAGGTGACACTGCAGCGCGTACAGGTCATCGATGCCCTGCATATTTCCCAGGAACGGTCCCGGATGGCCGGACTGGCTCAGCGTCGTGGCGGCGTCGTTGTGGGGTGGGATGCTCTTCAACCTGATGCCGCCTCAACCTGACACGGCCTGAGCGGACGTCGCTGATTAGGCTTTGCGAGCGCGTGTCGCGGCCGACCTCCTAGCCTGGTCGGCTTGTCCGATGTCGAGGAAGGTACGGGGAGAACATGATCGAATCGAAGATCGGTGAGCCGAGCAGGACGTGGAAGAAGGTACTCGGTGCGTTGACGTCGAATGCCGACCTTTCGAGTGCCGACACGAGTTGGGCGATGGACGAGATCATGTCCGACAACGCCACAGCAGCGCAGATCGCCGCATTCGGTGTCGCTCTCAAGATGAAGGGGCCGACCCCGGAGGAAGTGCGCGGACTCGCCGATTCGATGCTGGCGCATGCGACGTTGGTCGACAGTGAACCGAACGCCGTCGACGTGGTGGGGACCGGAGGTGACGGTGCCGATACGGTCAATATCTCCACGATGACCGCGGTGGTCGTGGCGGCGGCGGGTGGCCGCGTCGTCAAGCATGGCAACCGGGCGGCGTCGTCGCAGAGCGGGACGACAGACGTGCTCGAAGCGCTGGGGGTGAAGTTCGGATTGGGGCCGGAAGGGGTGGCGACCACAGTCCGCGAGGTGGGTATCGGGTTTTGTTTCGCCCCTATCTACCATCCGGCGCTGCGCTTCGCGGGCCCACCGCGTAAGGAAATCGGCATCCCTACCGTGTTCAACGTCCTCGGCCCGCTGACCAACCCCGGACGGCCTCGGGCAGGTCTGATCGGGTGTGCCTTCGAATCTCTGGTATCTGTCGTCGCCCAGGTATTCGCCGACCGGGGATCGAGCGCGCTGATCGTGCGGGGCGACGATGGGCTCGATGAGATCACGATGTCGACGACCACCACTGTTCATATCGTGTCGAACGGTTCCGTGACCGTCACGAAGATCGATCCGAAGGATTTCGGTCTCGACTACGTCCCTATCGAAGCGTTGAAGGGAGGAGACGCTGCCTTCAACGCCGACGTTGCCCGTTCGGTGTTCGGGGGCGAACACGGTGCGGTCCGCGACGCTGTTCTGCTCAACGCTGCGGCCGCGCTCACCGCGCTCGACGGCATTTCCGGGGGCATCGACGCCGATGATCTGATGCCGCTGATGGCGCGCGGATTGGAGCGCGGCGCGGCTGCCCTCGATTCCGGCGCCACTACCGAGCTCCTCGACCGGTGGGTCACTAGGTCGAACCAGCTCGATTGACGCAGCTATTCGCCGATCGAGAAGCCGGCTTCGATGTCTGCGCTCGAGTAGGACTGAAAAGCGATGTGGGTTGCGGTGTTGACGACCCCCGGTACCTTGTTGATCCGCTGCGTGACGACCTCGGCGATCTGCTGGTGATCCCGCACCTTGACGATGGCGATCAGGTCCACGTCTCCGGCGCACGAGTACACCTCGGTGACGCCGTCGACGTCTGCCACCGCCTGGGCGGTCTCCGGGATCGCATGAGCCTCGGCGTCGATCATGACAATGGCGTTGATCATGGGGCTCCTTCACTACCTCGGTGGCACGCAGCTCGACCACGTGATGGAGTTCGAGTTTAGAGCGCCCGTCCGATCGGCTCGTCGTGCGTGCCGTGTTCGAGCCCCGCCACCGTGCGGGCGGTCGCACACCATTGTTTCCATCCGCCCGCGCCGTGAACGGGTTCGGCATACCCGTCGGTCGTGCGCACGATTCTGACCCCGTCCGAATCCAGCCACCGCGCGACGAGTCCGACTTCCTCCGGGGACGCGCCGCGCAATGGTGTGCTGTCGGGAACGACGGTCTCCGCAGCGGCGACGATGGCCTCGACTACCGGCATAGGGTGCACACGGCGTGATGTGGTCGCGGCCGCAGCGAGCCTGCCGTAACGCACGACCGCCAGTTCCCACCCGCCGTCAGTGGCTCTTCGTGCGACCACGAGCTCGGCAATGGCAGCGATCGCACCGAGACGGTGCAGCCGCCGCAATACGTCGGCCAGAACGGCGAGCCGATCGCGTAGCCGTGCTGCCGATTCGAAGAGCTGGGCATCGGCGAGGGCGGTGACTCTGTCTCTGATGGCGTGGAGGGCACTGGCTTCGGTCCCGCGCGCGAGGGCACGGAAGCGCTCGGGCGCAGGCGCATACTGCTCGAGAGTGATCGGCTCGGCGCTGGCCGCGGCGCATCCGCCGACAGCTGTCGGTTCACAATCGTGCACCGCGGATTTGGGAATCCGCCGCGTACACGTGCGGATGGCGTAGAACTCGGCGATGAGGGCAGCCGCGTCGGCTGCATCGGCCCGAACAGTGAACGGGCCGATCGAGTCCGGTGCGGGAGTTCGTATCACGGACAGGCGCGGAAACGCATCCGTGGTCGTCGTGATCCACCATCCCTTCTTGGGGAACTTCGATCGTCGGTTGTACGGCGGGATGTGGGCGCACAGGAGCCGGAGTTCTCGTACGCCGGCTTCGAGTGCGTGTGCACATTCGACGTGATCGACCGCTACAGCGAGGCCCACCATTTCCTTCATGCGACCGCGGGTCTCGGACCCGGTGAAGTAATTGCGGACGCGGCGCTGAAGGTTGGTGGAGGTTCCGACGTACAGAACCTCGTTTCCGGGCCCCTTGAAGAGGTACACGCCGGGGGTACGGGGCAACTGGGCCGCGAGCGAGCGTTTGGCGCGTTGTCCGGCGGAGACGGTCGGCAGGTAGTCGACGAGCTCTGCGTAGCTGTGGACGCCTTGGTTGCCTACGCGCTCGATGAGCGCGTGCAATACGTCGACGGTGGCTCTGGCGTCGTCGAGTGCGCGGTGCGTCGGTTGGGTGCTGACTTGGAACAGGGAGGAGAGCGCGGACAATTTGACGGACGGTGCTTCGTCTCGAGTGAGTACTCGTCGGGCAAGTTTCACGGTGCACAGGACCTGGAACTTGGGCCAGGCGATGTCCAGCCGTGAGGCGGCCGCCCGGAGGAACCCGGTGTCGAACCGAGCGTTGTGGGCAACGAGAACCGAACCGCGGGCGAATTCCAGGAAACCTGGGAGCACGCGTTCGATCCGTGGTGCACCGATGACCATTGCGGTGGTGATGCCGGTCAACTCCACGATATACGGGGGGATCGATCGGCCCGGATCGATCAGCGTCGCGAACTCGGCGATGACTTCCCCGCCTCTGACCTTGACTGCGCCGATTTCGGTGATCGCCTCGGTGTCGGCGCTGCCCCCAGTGGTCTCGAGGTCGACCACGACGAACGTGGTCTCGTGCAACGGAGTGTCGAGTTCATCGAAGCTCAGTTGGATCGGCAGGCTCACGACTGAGGACGGTAGCCCCGCATACCGACAGGAAGTTGCGCGGTGATCCGTCGGCGCACCGGCCGAAGGAAATGTGTCGGAGTGCACCGTTAGGTTCGGGACGAGCGAACGAAAACGCGAGCTGACCTACGAAAGAGACGAGGATCACATGATCGTCGATTGCGGTGATTGCAGGGTGCGCGACATCTCGTGCGCCGACTGTGTTGTGACGGTCCTCCTCGGGGCTCCGGGGTTTCCGGCGAGTGGCGGTGTGCAGGTCGGTTCGAGGCCGCCTCGAATTGCCCTCGACCAGGAGGAACTAGGTGCAATGGACATCCTTGCAGAGGGTGGTCTCGTACCGCGTCTGCGTCTTGTGACAGACGGTGACGAGGCCTCCGACGGTGGGTCGTTATCACCCCGTGACACTCGGGCCGATCGCCGCGCGATCTAGCGCGGAATCGAACTTGATCGAAGTAGTCGGCGCGTTGGGGTCGACACAGGGGTATGCCATTTCGTAACCTTCCTGAGACCTTGCGGAGTCTCGCCAATCCAAACCGGAGTGGCGTCGCAGGGCACCGCCTAATCGGGACGCTTGTATGAGCGCCCGTACCGGGAACCCGATTTCCATTGGGGTGAATCCCGCCGAGTCGCGACAGCGACGACGCGGGTAGGGCTGATCTTCCCAGCCCGAACCCGTCAGCTAACTCGGTCGGCGGATGAACGGAAGAAACGGAGCAACCCCTTCTCGTGGCGTCACATACTTCAACCCGTCAAATGCGTCGAATTCTCGTAGCTGGTGCGATCGCCGCGGGTGCGGTCGTTCTACCCGCTGCCCCCGCAATGGCGGCTCCCATCACAATCCCCGGAGTCGGCACATTCGAGGTTCCGGAAATCCCAGGTCTTCCTCCACTGCCCACCGAGATCCCAGGGATGCCAGGCGCGCCTGCCCCTATTGCACCTCAGGTGACGCCGGCCGCCAAGGCTGTACAGGCAGCCGAGTCGAAGATCGGTGCCCCGTACGTCTACGGTGCAGCAGGCCCGAGCTCGTTCGATTGCTCAGGTCTGGTGCAGTGGGCCTACAAGCAGGCCGGAGTCAGCCTTCCTCGTACCAGCTACGACCAGGCTGCTGCCGGTACGCCGGTGTCCATGTCGGACCTCCAGCCGGGCGACGTCGTCTCCTTCTACGGCGGCTCGCACTCTGGAATCTACGCAGGCAACGGCAACGTCATTCATGCATCGACATCGGGTGTTCCTGTGAAGGTCGCTCCAGTGTCGTCGATGCCCTCCGACGGAGCGCGTCGCTACTGATCTCCATGATCGGCCTTTCCGACAGCATCAGGTTGCAGCCGTCTTCGGCGCGCCTGGTGCTGTCGGTCGTTTCGGGCCGAGATGGTCGGCCGTCATTCACTCGAATGGACTCTCGCGATACCGTTCCGTAACCTGGCCGAGTCCGTTGGTCGAGCAAAGCCACCGGATCGTCGAGAAATGTCCGAGTTTTACGACTCGATTTCTCCCCGGCAAGCCTTACTGATGGGTAGGGTTTGTTTTCCACTCGTTATCGTCGCCCAGCCGGGTGGCTGACCGCCAGAAGTCAAGTTCCACCGGTAGCAGTTCGATCGCGTCCATTCGGTTGCGCTGATCACCTCGGCCGGTTTCACAGCAAGAACGGAGAGACACTTTCTCGTGGCGACACCGACAGTCAAGCGCGTCACCCGCTCCAAGCGGAGCGTTCTCGCAGCCGCAATGCTTGCGGCGTGTCTCGTGCTCGGCCCGACCATCCCGGCCAACGCGCAGCCGGGCGTCGACAGTTCGTCCGATGCGCAGACGCGTCTGGCAGATCTGTCCCGTGAGTCGGAGCAGACTACCGAGGCATTGCACAACGCCCAGATCGATCTGGACGCGAAGGCGGCGGCTCAACGGGACGCCGAGGCCGCTGTCGGTACGCAACAGGAAGCACTCACGCGTGCGCAGGCTGCACTCGCGGAACTGAAGCCGGCCGTCGACAAAGTCGCCAACGTCAACTATCAGGGCGGGCGCACCAATCGACTGTTCGCCGTCATGGTCAGCGATTCACCTCAGCAGTTGCTCGATCAGATGTCGGCTCTCGACATCATCTCGGCGGAAACCGCGCGTCAGGTGGAGCAGTTCAAACAGGCCACAACCGATGCCGCCGCCGCCGAGGACGCGGCGCGTACCGCAGCCGAAACCGCCAGGATTGCTGCCGAACAAGCCAAGGTCGTCAGCGACGGCCTGCAAGCGAAGCAGAGCGAACTGCAGGGACAGATGGCCGAAGTCATCGCGAGTTTCAACGCGCTGTCGGGGTCCGAGCAGGCCGAGCTCGCGGGTTCGCCGTTGCCTCCGGGCTTCGACCTGTCGAAGATCTTGTCGAACCTCATTCCGGGTTCGGGGTCCGGAGCGCTGCAGGCTGGTCTGACACAGATCGGGAAGCCCTACGTGTGGGGCGCGACAGGCCCCGATGGGTTCGATTGCTCCGGTCTGGTTGTGTGGGCGTACAAGCAGGTCGGTAAGACGCTCCCGAGATCGAGCCAGGCGCAGGCGTCGGGCGGAACACCGATCGATCAGAAAGATCTTCAGCCGGGCGATGTCGTGTTGTTCTACCCGGATGCATCCCACGTCGGGCTGTACGCGGGCAACGGCAACGTACTCCATGCATCGACCTTCGGGGTTCCGGTGAAGGTGCAGTCCATGGCGTCGTTCCCGTACTACGGCGCGCGTCGCTACTGAAATTCGGTGCTGTCGACCCGCGGTGAGATGACTGCTGAGAAGCCGCGTCGGACACGCCTGACTGTCGTTGTACTGAGCGTTCTGCTTGGGCTGTCCGCGTGTAGCGCCGATCCGGTGACGGAAACGGGGTCCACCACGACCGCCGCGGTCAATCCGTACGAGGCACAGCGTCGCCTCGGCGTCGAGGACTTGCTGCGCAGGTGGGCCGATGCTGTCCGTTCGAACGACGTGGTTGCACTCGAGAAGACGATCGACCCAGCCGCCTCTCCGGAGTTCCTCCGGTCCGAAATGCGTCGGGCTGCCAATCTTGCGTCCGTCCCGCTCGCGGATTGGGGCTACGAGCTCGTCGACGAGCCCGAAGTTCCGGTTCCCTCCTCGGTCGCGACTCCGTTGAACGCTGCCGACGTCTGGGCGCCATCGGTCGTACTCCGATACGCGGTGACCGGACCTGATACGACGCCCACTCGCCGACCGGTGGCATTGGTGCTCGCGAAGCGTGACGACGAGTGGCGCATCGTCTCGGACACGGAGATTGCGGGCGTCGAACGAACGACATGGCGTGGTCCGTGGGACTTCGGTCCCATGATCGCGAGATCGGTGTCGACTGCCGGGGGGACATCGGTGGTTCTCGGACATCCGGATCAGTTGTTGCTGGTCGACCGGGTGGCGAGCGAATTGCCGTCGGCAGTCGATGCCGTGTCGGACTTCTACGGGGACGGCTGGTCGCGGGCCGCACTGATCTTCACTTCCGGATCCGTCGAGGAATTCGCGGCGTCCGCTGGTGCCGGCACGGCCGGGACAGACGTAGCGGCGGTCTCCGTGTCCGACTCGGTCGTCCCAGGACAGACCGTCACAGGCCAACGAGTGGTGTTCAGTCCAGCAGCGCAGGACCGGTTGACAGACATGACGACTCGATCGGTCCTTCGCCACGAGCTGACGCATGTGGCAGCACGCGCCGCCACGGTCGACGGCTCGCCGACCTGGGTTCTCGAGGGCTTTGCCGACTACTCCGGCTACCGGGGCTCAGGGGCCGATTTCGGTCGTGTCGCTCCGACTTTGAGCCGCGTAGTCACCGAAGGAGGGGCCCCTACGGTTTTTCCGGAGGACTCCGATTTCAGTGCGGGAGGTGTGCGGTCCACGCTTGCGTACGAGTCCGCGTGGTCCGTGTTCGCATTTGCGGCCGCGCAGTTCGGTGAACCGGCGCTGCGAAGCCTCTACGCGCAGCTTGCCACGGGTCCGAAGACCGCATCCGAGGTCGACAGCGGACTGAGATCGGTGACCGGAATGAGTACCGGAGAGTTTCTGCAGGCCTGGGGGGCGTGGGTACTTCGGCAGTCGTCCTGACCTACGGTGGACCCATGCATCGGACACTGCTGGTGACGAACGATTTCCCGCCGCGTCCTGGTGGAATCCAGTCGTATCTCCACAGCTTCGCCACGAGATTTCCGGCCGACGAGTTGGTGGTCTACGCACCACGGTGGCGCGGCGACAGTCATCGAAAGTTCGACGCACGCCAGCCGTTCGAGGTCGTCCGCCACCCGACGACACTGATGCTGCCGACACCATTGGTTGCGAGACGGGCAGCCTCGCTGGTCAAGTCGTTCGCCTGCGAGTCGGTGTGGTTCGGAGCGGCAGCACCGCTGGCGGTGATGGCGCCGGTCGTGCGTCGAGCTGGGGCCGATGTCGTGATCGCCAGTACACATGGCCATGAAGTGGGCTGGTCGATGGTGCCCGGCGGCCGGGGGACCCTGCGCGCCATCGGCAATTCCGTCGATGCAGTGACGTATGTGAGCAAGTACACCCGCGGACGTTTCGCCTCAGCTTTCGGCCCGCGAGCCGCTCTGGAACACGTTCCACCCGGTGTGGACACCGACAGATTCAAGCCCGACGCTTCGGCCCGGGCAGAGTTGCGGGCGCGTTATGGCTTGGGAGATCGTCCGACGGTGCTGTGCCTGTCGCGGTTGGTGCCGCGTAAGGGGCAGGACTATCTGATCCGCTCGATCCGGGGCATACGCGCGAGGGTCGATGGCGCAGTGCTCGTCATCGTAGGAGGTGGGCCCTACGAGGGAGCTCTTCGCGCGTTGGTCCGAAAAGAAGGTGCGGACGACCACGTGATCTTCACCGGCACGGTGCCGTCTGCGGAATTGGCTGCCCATCACACCATTGCCGACGTGTTTGCCATGCCGAGCCGGACGCGCGGAGCAGGTTTGGACGTCGAAGGGCTCGGCATCGTCTACCTCGAGGCGTCCGCGTGTGGGATCCCGGTTGTCGCCGGGCTGTCCGGTGGGGCGCCGGAAACAGTCCAGCAGAACAAGACCGGGCTGGTGGTCGATGGTCGATCCGTCGAGCAGATCACCGATGCGATCGTACGAATTCTGTCCGATCGTGCACTGGCGGCGTCGATGGGCAACGCAGGTCGCAGTTGGGTCGAGAACAGTTGGCGCTGGGATGTTCTGGCGGGAAAGCTGCGCGGGCTGCTCTAGTGCTGCGGCATCACTTGGCGTAGATCGCCTCGATCTCGTTCGCGTACGACTTGGCGATCACGTTGCGCTTGAGCTTCATCGTCGGCGTCATTTCGCCGGACTCTTCGGTGAAATCGCCAGGAAGAATGCGGTACTTCTTGATAGCTTCCGCATGTGAGACGGACATGTTGGTCTCGGCCACTGCCGCGTCGATCTCGGCGATGAGATCTGTGTCCTTCGCAAGATCGGCGGCGGTGGCGTCGGCCGGTTTGCCGTGCGCGGCTTTCCAGCCCGACAAGGCATCCTCGTCGAGTGTCACCAGTGCGCCGATGAACGGTTTCTGGTCGCCGACGACGATGGCTTGACTGATCAACGCGTGCGCCCGCAGCTGGTCCTCCAGCCCAGCGGGCGACACGTTCTTTCCGCCTGCTGTGACGATGAGCTCCTTCTTGCGGCCAGTGATGGTGATGTAGCCGTCTTCGTCGAGCGATCCGAGATCGCCGGTGCGGAACCACCCGTCGTCGAGGGACTCTGCCGTCGCCTCGTCGTTGCGCCAGTAACCCGAAAAGACCACCGGTCCGCGCAGTTGAATCTCGTCGTCGTGAGTGATCCGAACGGTGTTGCCGGGCAAGGGGCGCCCGACGCTGCCGACGCGCTGATTCCCGATCGTGTTCACCGCGAACGCAGCGCTGGTCTCGGTCAGGCCGTAGCCCTCGTAGATGGGCACACCGATGCCTCGGTAGAAGTGCCCGAGACGTGCACCGAGTGGGGCGCCGCCCGAAATGGCGAGTTGGCACTGGCCTCCGAGAGCGGCACGTAGCTTCGCGTAGACGAGCTTGTCGAACACAGCGTGCTTGATGCGCAACACCACTCCGGCGCTGCCGTCCTGGGCCTCGCTCCAGGCCACGGCCGTATCTGCAGCGGCATCGAAGATCTTGCCTTTGCCGTCGGAGTGCGCCTTCTGCTTGGCGGTGTTGTACACCTTCTCGAAGACACGTGGGACCGACAGAATGAAGTCCGGTGCAAATGTGCCGAAAGTGGCGACGAGGTTCGGTATGTCGTTGGTATGACCGACGGCGGTGCCGGCGTCGAAGGCTGCGATGGTGACGGCGCGGGCCAGGACGTGGGCCAACGGAAGGAACATCAACGTTCGGCTGCCGGGACGAAGCAGAGCTTTCAACGACGTCTCACGAATCCCACGGGATTCCGCGAGCAGGTTCGCGTGGGTCAGCTGCACGCCCTTGGGTCGCCCGGTCGTCCCGGATGTGTAGATCAGGGTGGCCGGATCCGACGAGCGAAGCGCCGCGACCCGCGCGTGTACTTCTTCGTCGGAAGTGTCCGCTCCCAATGCCGCCAGCTCGGCGATGGCACCGGAATCGGGGGTGTCGCCGTCGATGCGGAAGGTTTGTGCAGAGCCGGTGGAGCGGCGGAAGTGGGCGGCTACGACCTCGGCGGTGTCGGCGACATGTTTGTCGGTCTCCAGGACGAGGAGGACGGGGTCGGCGTCGGAGAGAATCCACTCCACCTGGCCTGCCGAGGAGGTTTCGTAGACGGGCACGGTGACGCCGCCGGACGCCCAGATCGCATAGTCGATGACCGACCACTCGTAGCGCGTCGACGACATCAGGGCGACGCGATCACCCTGACGCACTCCTGCGGCTATGAGCCCCCTCGCGACCTCGACTACTTCGGCTGCGAACGACGCGGCGGTGACGTCGGACCAGGAACCGTTCACCAGTCGGCGAAACGCGATCGAATTGGGTGCGTTCGATGCGCGTGTGAACACGGTGTCGACGGCCGACTCGCTGTTTTCGACGACGAATACGGCGGGCGATGTGAACTCACGCACGGTGACCTCCAGGAAAGAAAAGGTTAGCTCTACTCACGAGTAGCTCGGATTCGTCTCACTGTAGACCCGAGCCTGAGGGTCGTTCGACCGCCTCGTGTGTGCAAGGACCGGTCGATGTGTGAAGCTCATCGAATGAGCAGTATCCAAGTTGCCGATCAGACCTTTATCGCTGTACCTGGTTCGGCGGTCGCCGAGGCTCTGTCGCATCCGGATCGCTGGCGTGTCTGGTGGCCGGACCTTCGCCTCTCGGTGACCGACGATCGTGCCGAGAAGGGCATCAGGTGGGCGGTCGATGGAGCATTGACGGGGACGATGGAGGTGTGGCTCGAACCTGTGTCGGTAGTCGACGGCGTTATCCTTCACTACTTCCTTCACACCGAGCCTGCGGGCGCGAACCCGGTGGATCTCGTCGTAGAGAACAGGCAGCGCCGGGCCGCAGGGAAGGTCATGGCGTTCGAGCTCAAACGAGGGCTGGAGGCGGGCCGCGCTGCCGGCGAGCGGCCGCCACACGCCCGCCCCTGATCGGCGGTGCGGCGCCCGTTGTGCCTCCATCGGCCATCGTGTGAGATGAATGACGACAGATCGGCGCGTCGGGCATGTTCCCGGGCGCTGGGAGACCGCGAGAACAGAAGGGACACCGAGTAACAGGATGGCCGAGAGAACTCAGAGGTCGATCACGGTCGACGCTCCATCCACGCGTGTGATGGACGTTATCGCCGACTTCGACGCGTATCCGACCTGGGTTTCGGCCGCGAAGTCGGTGGAGGTGTTGGCGACCGGCGCCGATGGGCGCGCGGAGCGCGTCAAATTCGTGCTCGACGCAGGAATGGTGAAAGACACCTACGAGCTCAGCTATCAGTGGGCGCCGGACGGCAGTTCCGTCTCCTGGGAATTGGTGTCAGGGGACATGCAGAAGTCCCAGACAGGTTCCTACTCGCTGAGCGATAACGCCGACGGCGGTACCGAGGTCACCTACGAACTGGCCGTCGACTTGAACATCCCGATGATCGGCCTGTTCAAGCGCAAAGCCGAGAAGGTCATCACCGACACTGCGCTGAAGGAACTGAAGAAGCGAGTCGAAGGCTGACCGAGGCCCGCGCCGAGGTCCACACCGCTGTCCGACTGTTCGTCGGCAAGGGCGGTGCGGGCAAGACGACTCTTGCCGTCAAAGCTGCGCTCGACCACGCTCGGTCTGGACGGCGTGCGCTTGTCGTGTCCTTCGACCAGGCGCACTCGGTGGCGGAGGTCCTCGGTATGCACTCCCGTCGCGCCGACATGGCCGAGGTTGTGACGATCGAGCAAGGTTTGGACGTACTCGAACTCGATACTCTTGCTCTTGTAGTAGCGAGGTACACCACCCTCGCGCACATTCTGGCGATGTCGGGAACGGGCCATGAACACGGCCTCAGACTCGGCGGTGTCGATCCTGCCGAGATCGTGGGTGCACCCGGGGTTCAGGAACTCCTCGGTCTGCACCGCATCATCGAGCTCGTGGATGAAAATCGTTGGGACACAGTATTCGTCGATCTTCCTCCGACGGCGGACTCGGTGCGCACGCTGCAGTTGCCCGATCTCGTGTGCGGGTATCTGGAACGGCTGTGGCCGAGGCACGATCGGATCGTTGCCGGTACTGGAACCGACCCGCGGTTGACGGTAGTGGTTGCCATGGTGGAGAGCGTCTTCGCCTCGGCCGACAGCGTGCGCGAGCTCGTGTTCGACCGCGCGAGAACGTCGGCGACGATTGTGCTCACACCGGAGCGTGTCGGCATCGCCGAAGCGCGTCGAACCATGTCTGCCGCCGCTCTGACCGGCCTTCCTGTCGACACCGTCATGGTCAACAAGGTTCTGCCCATGCTGAATTCGGCGTCGGTCGGCCTCGTCGGAGTCCATCCCGCAGTATTCTGGTTCGAGGGGTGGAGGTCGGCGCAGCAAGAAGTTCTGCGGGAAGTCGAGGCGATGGCAGAGGGGATGTCGCTGGTCGTCGTGGAACAGTCTGCGCACGAGCCGGTAGGGTTGCCGGGTCTGGGTAGTCTCGCGGCGCGGGTGGGCGCCACACGGGTGCACGAGAGCACCGGAGCGAACGAGCCGGCGGTCGCGCACGAGTCGGGTACGGGGTTGGAGTCGATCTACACGATGACCATGGTTCTTCCTCTGGTCGACCCGACGACGTTGACCCTCGGTCGTGTTGAGGACGATGTGATCATCGGGGCGGACGGGATCCGTCGTCGGGTACGTCTGGCGTCGGTTCTGCGTAGGTGCATCGTGGTCGGCGCTGACTTCGAGGACGCGACGCTGGTCGTTCGCTTCACCCCGGATCCGGCGGTGTGGCCGGCGTGAGGGGCGGGTGGGAATATGACTGAACGGCACTCCGACGTTGCTGCCGAGCTCTGGGCGCTCGCCGAGACGGTGCTCACGCGACTCGAGCCCGTCCTACGCCAGGCCGTGGAGGACCAGCAACAGCGTCCGCAACAAGGGTGCAGTTGGTGCCCGGTGTGCGCGCTGGCGGCGCTGATGCGCGGGGAGCAGCACGATCTGCTCACGTTCGTGGCAACGGAAGGCGCTTCCATTGTCGCGCTGCTGCGTCAATTGATGAGCGACCACGCCGAGGCGACAGCCAGTTCGTCGTCGTCCTCTGATCCGCCCGGATCACACGTCCCTGATCCGGAGACCAGTGGATACACGAAAAGTGACGAATTCCATAGTTCCGATCCGGATATTGCGCACGACACGGATGACCCGATAGTTCGACGAGCGAAGTTCGTACCGATTACCGTTACCGTGAGAGAACCGACAAAGCCGAACGCAAGGGACTGACAAGAAGGTCCTGTTCGATAGCTGGTCGGGGGAGCAATGATCGCTATGCCGTGGGGGACGGCCGAGAAAGGTCGGACAATGAAACGGCGGCAAGGATCTCTGACGATCGGTATCGACGTCGGTGGCACGAGCTTGCGGGCCTCGGTCGTCGACCCGTCGGGCCAGGTCATCGATTCGACGCAATCGCCAACTCCACATACGGCTTCGGCACTCGAACAAGGGCTCGAGCGAGTAGTCCGCGAGCTTGCCGAGCGGCATCCTGTTTCGGCGGTTGGTCTGGCTGTGGCGGGATTCGTCGACTCGGACCGGAAGTCGGTGAGGTTCGCCCCGCACCTGCCGTGGGTCAACAGTCCGGTGGCGCGTCGGATGAGCGATCGAATCGGGCTTCCCGTGTTGCTCGAGCATGACGCCAACTCCGCAGCTTGGGCCGAGTACCGGTTCGGGGCTGCAGCCGATGGTCGAAACGTCGTCATGGTTGCAATCGGTACGGGCATCGGTGCAGCGCTGTTGATCGACGGCCGAATCTATCGCGGAAGTTACGGTGTCGCACCGGAACTCGGACATATCCAGGTGGTTCCCGACGGACGCGCGTGCCCGTGTGGAAAGCGCGGTTGTTGGGAACGGTACTGCAGCGGAACAGCTCTCGTGGACACCGCGGTTGAATTGTTGGCTGCCGATCAAGGGTCGTCGACGATCCTAGCCCGAGACGTGTTCCTAGACCCGGGTTCGTTGACAGGTCGTCGTATCGCTTCTGCGGCGCAGGACGGCGACGAGATCGGGCTGCGGACGATGCAGGACTTCACACGGTGGCTCGGCGTCGGACTCTCGATGGTGAGTGACATATACGACCCCGATCTGATCGTGATCGCGGGTGGCGTTGCAACCTCGTCGAGTCAGTTCTTGAACGAAGCCACCGAGCACTGTGCCCGCCTGGTGACGGGCGCAGGACATCGTCCGCTCGCCCGGATTCGAGCGACTCAGCTCGGTGAAGCTGCGGGCATGATCGGCGCCGCGGATCTGGCCCGGTCTGCGTTCTCGACGTCGTCACACTGACGCGGAGTGTGAACCCTGTCGCCTTACCGCGATTGCTGTGGCTGGGGTCATAAACGGTAGGTACAGTTTCACCTGGATCAACGCTCGCTGACACTTTCTGATCAGGAAGGACGCCATGTGGTACTGGCTGTTCAAGTACGTCCTCATCGGTCCCATCCTGACTGCTCTGGGTAGACCGACTGTCGAGGGTCTCGAGAACATTCCGGCGCGGGGGCCGGTAATTCTGGCGAGCAATCACCAGGCCGTCCTCGATTCGTTCTATCTACCGCTGAAGGTGCAGCGCCGCATCACCTTTCTGGCGAAGAGCGAGTACTTCACCGGTCCTGGTCTCAAGGGTGCATTCCAGAAGTGGTTCTTCACCGCGGTCGGCCAGGTTCCGATCGACCGAACCGGTGCGGATGCAGCGCAGGACGCGCTCAACGCCGGTGCCCGGGTGATCGGTAAAGGCAAGTTGCTCGGCATCTATCCCGAGGGAACCCGTTCACCCGACGGACGTCTGTACAAGGGCAAGACCGGAATGGCCCGGTTGGCATTGAAGACCGGCGTGCAGGTGGTACCCGTAGCGATGATCGGCACGGACAAGATGAACCCGATCGGCTCGAAGGTGTGGCGCCCGGCGAAGATCACGATCAGGATCGGCAAGCCGATCGACTTCTCACGCTTCGAGGGGATGGCGGGCAACCGATTCGTCGAACGCGCTGTCACAGACGAGGTGATGTACGACTTGATGCTGCTGTCCGGTCAGGAGTACGTAGACGTCTACGCCGCCTCGCTCAAGAAGACCGTCCCGGCGCCGACTGCTGCGCAGGACGGTCCCGAGCGCATCCCCGACACCCGGGCCAGCTGACGCGTTCTACGGCTTCGTACCGAGCGAGACGCTGCGCAACGGCGCGAACGCCACCACGAACAGGGCCGCGATACCCCACCAGACATACGACGACGCCGCCAGCTGGTCCCACACGGGCCAACCGAGGCCCGAGGCGCGGCCACCTGCCAGGCGCCAGTGCGGTGCGAAATGAAGCAACACGACGCCGACGCCGACGAATGCCAGCACGGCATAGCTACGTCGGCGGAACGCGAGCGTGCCGAGGGCAACGATGAACGGCACCGCCCATACCCAGTGATGTGACCACGACACGGGTGAGACGAGAAGTCCGAACATCGCGTTGACACCGAGGGCGAGCGCAGTCTGGCCGGCAGAGAACGCGGAGCGCATTGCTACTGCAGCGATCACAAGTAGGCCGCACGACAGCAGGATCCACAGAACGGACCGTAGCGAGTCGTCGAGCCCGAACCGAGCGAGTACGCCGGTGATGCTCTGATTCGCAGCGTAGGCGGGTCGACCGATTCGGTCGGAGTCGATGAGGGTCTTGGTCCAGTACGTGACGGAATCGGAAAACGTTATGAGGAATCCGAGCGCCGTGAACGCGGCGAAGCTCAGTCCCGAGATCACGGCGGAGCGAAAGTCTTTGCGTAGCAGAAAGAACAGGACGAAAACGGCGGGTGTCAGCTTGACGGCTGCGACGAATCCGATGAGTAGGCCGCGGGGCCAGGGCGTCTTACGCGGCAGGCAGTCCGCGACGACGAACGCCATCAGCACGATGTTGATCTGACCGTAGTCGAGGGTGGAGAACACCGGTTCCAGAACGAGTGCGGTGGCGAAGATCCCGCCCGCTGCCCACAGCAGCAGAGTTCGAGGTGCGTACCCGAGGGATCGGAGCGTGAGAACGATCGTCGCGAACAGAAGCACCATCGACAAAATGGTGACCAGGATGCCCGCCGAGTACAGCGTCACGGCCGAGAGCGAACTGAACAGTACGGCCGCGATGGGTGGGTAGGTGAACGGCAGCGTATTGCCCAGTTGGGTCGGCGGCATTTCTCCGTACAGCGGTGAGCCGGCGGCGAACACTCCGCCACCGAGTCGGTAGACGTCGAGATCGATTCGGTAGTAGTTGCCCAGCGACGTCAGTTCTCGGAGCGGCGGTAGGCCGAAGATGTTGTATGCGATGCCCGCCAGTGACGCCACCGCGATCACTACGCAGGTGATCGCGAGTACCGCAGGCGGGAGAGTGTGTCTTGGGGCCTGTTGTGTCTCCTGCGCCTGCGCAGTCGTCCCGGGTGTCGTCAACGTCGTTCCTTCTTCTTGTGGCTCGGCCCCCGTGTCGGTCGACACTCGTGCTGGTCGAGTCGTCGCGTCGGGATAGTGTGTCCTGCGTGCGTTACTTCTATGACACCGAGTTCATCGAGGATGGTCGCACAATCGAGCTGGTCTCGATCGCTGTGGTCTCCGAGGACGGGCGTGAATTCTATGCTGTGTCCTCCGAGTTCGACCCCGAGCGCGCAGGAAAATGGGTTCGACGCAACGTTCTGCCCAAGCTGCCACCGTACTCGTCACCGCTGTGGAAGAGCAGAGCACGAATCCGCGACGAGCTGCTCGAGTTTCTCGTCCCGTTCCCAGGCGCCGACGTCGAGCTGTGGGCATGGGTGGCCGCGTACGACCATGTTGCGCTGTGCCAACTGTGGGGGTCGATGACCGACTTGCCGCGTTCGTTGCCGAGGTTCACCCGTGAGCTGCGTCAACACTGGGAGGACCGAGGGAGTCCGTACTTGCCCCCTGCGCCCGACGACGCTCACGATGCGCTCGCCGATGCTCGTCACAATCTTGCCAAGTTCCAAGCCGTCGAGTCTGCGTCGCGCTGACCGACCTCGAGTCGAGGGTGCCGCGCGCTGTCACCGGATAGACAGCGAATATCCTGTAGCTGTGAACTGGACTGTCGACGTACCCATCGAGCGCTTGCCCGACCTTCCGCCGCTGCCGGGGGTGTTGCGTCAGCAGCTCGACGACGCCCTGGCTAAGCCGGCGGCGCAGCAGCCTTCCTGGGATCCTGAGCAGGCAGCGGACATGCGCAAGGTGCTCGAAAGCGTGCCCCCGATCACTGTCGCCGGTGAAGTCGAGTCCCTGTCGGATCAGCTCGCGGCCGTCGCACGGGGAGAGGCATTCCTGCTCCAGGGCGGCGATTGCGCGGAGACGTTCGTCGACAACACCGAACCGCACATCAAGGGCAACATCCGGACGCTTCTCCAGATGGCAGTCGTGCTCACGTACGGTGCCAGCATGCCTGTGGTCAAGGTCGGCCGAATCGCCGGGCAGTATGCCAAGCCCCGGTCGTCCGATGTGGACGCACTGGGTCTCAAGTCGTACCGAGGCGACATGGTCAACTCGCTCGTAGCCGACGAGGCTGTGCGCCAACATGACCCATCGCGACTCGTGCGTGCGTACGCCAACGCGAGCGCCGCAATGAACCTCGTTCGCGCGCTGACCGGCGCCGGGATGGCCGATCTGCACAAGGTGCACGATTGGAATCGCGAGTTCGTCCAGAGCTCGCCTGCCGGTGCTCGATACGAGGCTTTGGCAGGGGAGATCGATCGCGGGCTGCGGTTCATGGACGCCTGCGGTGTCAACGATCCGAATCTGCACACCGCGCAGATCTTCGCCAGCCACGAAGCGCTCGTTCTCGACTACGAGCGGGCGATGCTCCGTCTCGACAACGCCGACGCGGATCATCCCAAGCTGTACGACCTGTCGGCACACTTCCTGTGGATCGGTGACCGAACGAGGCAGCTCGACGGCGCGCACATCGCGCTCGCGGAACTCATTCACAACCCGATCGGTCTCAAGATCGGTCCGTCGACCACACCCGACATGGCCGTCGAATACGTCGAGCGACTCGATCCGACCAACAAGCCGGGCCGATTGACACTGATCTCGCGGATGGGCAACGGCAAGATCCGTGAATTGCTCCCACCCATCATCGAGAAGGTGCAGGCGACCGGTCACCAGGTGATCTGGCAATGCGACCCCATGCACGGAAACACGCACGAGGCGTCCACCGGATACAAGACACGGCATTTCGACCGGATCGTCGACGAGGTTCAGGGGTTCTTCGAGATCCACCGCAGCCTCGGCACCCATCCCGGCGGTATGCACGTCGAACTGACCGGTGACAATGTCACCGAGTGCCTCGGTGGCGCGCAAGAGATCTCGGACCTCGATCTCTCGGGACGCTACGAGACGGCGTGTGATCCGCGGCTCAACACACAGCAGTCACTCGAACTGGCATTCCTGGTCGCGGAGATGCTTCGGGGCTGACGGTTAGGGCAACGACACGACTGTGACAGTGGACCCCGGGGCCACGCGGCTTCCCGGCCCTGGGGTCTGCGAGACGACGAGCGAGCCGTCGGTGTCGAACACCTGCCGCACTTGCACGCCGAGTTCGAGACGCTCCAACGTTTCGCGCGCCGATGCGACCGATCGGCCGAGAAGCGAAGGCACCGAGATCGCGTTGGATACCTGAAGTCGAACGCTGCTTCCTGCGGTCACGCTCGTACCGATCTCAGGTGAGGTACCGCTGACCTTGCCACCGTCGGTGTCCTCGTCGAATGCGACGTCGGTCTCTTCCACCGAAATCCCGACCGATGCCAGTACGGCGGCGGCCTCGTCGGCCGACATGCCGGCGATGTCAGGCACATCGACCGGGGGAGCACCCTTGGAACGAAGTATCTTCACGGTGTCGCCGACCGAGAGTTCGGTACCCGGCGGTGGGTCGAGCGCCGCTACTCCGCCGATCGGGGCAGTGGTGCTGAATGCCTCTCCGCCGTCGACAGGGTCGAATGTGCGCTCGCGCAACAGCTCCTGCATATCGCCGACGGAAATTCCCGGCGCGATGTCCGGGACACTCGGTGCTCCGAGGGAGACCAGCAGGTAGATCGTGTCACCGCGAGGAACCCGAGAGCCGGTAGTCGGGTCGGTACCGACGAGCGAATCCAGCGGCGCTGTGTCGGAGTAGGTTCCCCGTGTCGCGCTGACAAGATCTGCTGCCTCCACAGCGCTTTCGGCGCCGACAAGATCAAGACCTCCCACCTCGGGAACTGTCGTGTATCGACCGGAACCCATCCACCAGCCGCCGACTCCGACGAGCGCGGCAAGCAACGCCACGACGGTCAACCAGATGACGATTGCCCGGCGTGAGCGCTGGCGGTCCGCATCGAAGTCCGGAAATTCGTAATGGCGGCGACCGACGGTGTGCGGCGGAACCACGTCCGGCGCAGGCGCATCATCGCGTGCCGTCGGGGCGGTTTGCACACGGGTGTGGTGCAGCCCGGCGTCCGCGGCTACCGGCGCCGCCACGGCCTGTGTCGGCGGTGCCGGAGGTTCGGCGATGCGATCGCCTGCGAATGCCGTCGGCGCGCCGAGGACGGCAGCGCTTCGGTGTTCCGCGGATCGCCGCGGTGCCGGTACGCGGTATGCGGGCAATTCGAGGCGCGCGCAGACGGCGCGAAGCGCGCGAGCCATTTCATCGGCATTGTGGAATCTGCTCGCCGGATCGCGATTCGTCGCGCGGGAGACCAATTCGTCGAACTCGTGCGGCACGCCCGCGATGAGGCTGCTGGGGCGAGCGACATCGTTGTCGATCCGTTGATACGCGATGGACAGGGACGTGTCGCCGCTGAAGGGGGTTCGACCGGTGAGCAGCTCGAACAGGACGACGCCGACGCCGTACACGTCGCTGCCCGCGTTGGCAGATCCGGTTGTGACCTGTTCGGGGGAGAGGTACGCGGCTGTGCCGAGAATCACGGAGCTGGAAGTGGCGTTCGATGCAGCAACCGCGCGAACGAGGCCGAAGTCGGCGATCTTGACGTCCCCGGAGTCGGAGATGAGGATGTTCTCGGGTTTGACGTCGCGGTGTACCAGGCCTGCTCGGTGGGCTGTGCCGAGCGCGTCCAATACCGGACGGATGACGGCTGCGGCCGCATGTGGGGGCATGGGCCCGCGTTCGCGTAGCAGCTCACGCAGCGTCCCGCCTTCGACCAACTCCATGACGAGGAATGCGTACTCGCCGTCACGTCCATGATCGTAGACAGCTACGAGTCCGGGATTGTTGAGCCTGGCCACCGCCCTGGCTTCGAATTCGAATCGCGCCACGAACTGGGGATCCTCGGCAAACTTGGGGTCCATGATCTTGACGGCGACCGGCCGATCGAGTCGGGTGTCGAGTGCGCGATAGACCGTGGACATGCCGCCGCGCGCGATGGGAGCGTCGATGCGGTAGCGCCGATCCAGCAACGAACCCGCAGACACGGATCCTCCGGATATCACTTGTTCAACCTCCTGAGGTAACGCTGGAGCAGGGAATTCGAGGCGCTACCTACGTGATGGTAGCCAGGATAGATATCGCGTTCGCCTCGGACGCTCCGCGTCGGGGCAGTGCTTTTCGTATCCGAGACCCAACCCGTTAACGTTACTGCAGTGAGCACAATCCCTTACTCCGACGACGTCTTGGATCCATCCGTCTCGCTGCTGCAGCTGATCGACGTGAGCAAGATTCTCGACGTTCCCAAGTCCAGGGTCGAGCAGATGCTGCGCGAACGCCAACTGCTCGCCGTCAAGCGCAATCGCGTGCCCGGCGTTCCCGAGGTGTTCTTGAACGCCTCGGGCCGGCAGATCGTCAAAGGTCTTCCGGGTCTGCTCGCCGTTCTGCACGACGGAGGGTTCGAAGACGAAGAGATCCTGAAGTGGCTGTTCGAATCAGACGACAGTCTGCCCGGTAGGCCTATCGACGCAATGCACGGAGATCTCATGCGCGAGGTGATCAGGCGCGCGCAAGCGATGGCGTTCTGAGAGCGTTCCATCCGGTGGCTACGAGAGCGGGACCGGCCACCGACATTCGTCGCACGCGCGAGACCCGCGCCCGCTCGAACAACACACGGTAGCCGCCGTCCTCGACCTCGCGGAGAATGCCGCCGTACAGTAATAGGGCGGTGCGCATGCCCGGTCGGACTCGTGGATCCAGAAGTTCGATACCGGGCTCGGCGGTGCGGTAGATCGCGCGAGTGTGTGCGATCAGATGTGCCAAGGCGCGGTCCACTCGCTGGTCTGTCCGGGAGCGAAGACGGCAGGACCGCAAAAGTTCTTCGTCGACGCCGAACGCGGCGAGTTCCTCGGTGGGCAAGTAGATTCGATCCCGGTCGAGATCTTCTCCCATGTCGCGGATGAAGTTGGTCAGCTGGAAAGCCTCGCCCAGTGCGGCTGCGGGCGCTTCGGCATCCACACTCGTAGCTCCCAGGATCGGGAGCATTTCCAGACCGATGACCGCCGCAGATCCGTACATGTACTCGGATAGCTCCGACATGGTGCGGTAGCGAGAGCGAAAGACGTCGGTGCCTGGGATGTCCATCCGCATCGAGTGGAAGAACGCGTAGAAGTACTCGTGCGGGATGCGATAGCGCTCGACCGTGTCGACGAATGCTCGCAATACCTGGTCGGAGGGACTGCTTCCGAGGCCCTCGCCGTTCAGCGCCGCCCGGACACGCTGCTCGAGCGCGTCGACCTCCGCGGCGGCGCGCTCATCGGCCGGGGCGAGATGGACGTCGGATGAGGGTGTCTCCGTGAGCGAACCGTCGACATCGACGTCGATGATGTCGTCCACCATGCGGGCGAATCCGTACAGAGCATGAACTCCGGCACGCCTGTCCACCGGCAGAAGCCGGGTGGCCAGGAAGTAGGTCTTTCCGTGACGGGCGTTCAGGTCGCGACACAGCTGGTACGCGCCGTGCAGCGACGGGTCGATGGCGTCGAGTTCACCCACGGTCGGACGTACTCCTCCGCTGATCGGCGCGTTGCTCGTCGTGTTCGGCCGACGTCGACGGTTTCCCGCGCAGTCGAAGCGGGTCCACCCGAGTCAACGACAAGGCCGCCACCACCGCGGCGAACGTGGCCAGTGCGACGTGGGCAACCGTATAGAGGCCGATGGAACCGTCTGGACGGAAGACGAGCATCAGCCACGTCGACAGACCGACAACGATCATCAGTGTCCTCGTAGACAGCGCGAAGCCCGCTGCCAGCGCCAGCGGCCACGAGTAGTACCACGGCAGCGCAGCGGGCGACAGGACCACGATCGCAACCAGGGCGATGACGATCCCTTTGACCGCGTCGCGTTCGGTTTTGCGGTAGAGCCACCAGGTTGCGACGATGATGATCGCCAGTGCGACCGCGCACAACATCCGAGTCACCTCGAGGACAGGGCCGAGGCGCAAGTCGAGGAACCACGAGGTGCTGACGGTGACCAGGTGCGCCAGGATGGTCGGTAGCGACAGCCAATTGATGATCTTGGCGGACCCGGACAGTGCAGTGAGCCAGCCGATTCCGACTCCCGCGATCAGTGACGAGATCACGAACACGGCGGCGAACACGCCCGCACCGGTCCCTGCTGTCTTGGCGAACGACCGGATGGGCGACATCGGCTTTCGGTTCTCGGCGATGGCTTTGTCGCGTTCGTGAATCATCCAGATCCACACCATGAACGGAAGCGCCAGGCCAGCGGTTGCCTTGATCGCGACTGCGACGGCCACGAGTGCGATGCCACCGACGTGCCGTCGTTCGAGAACCAGCACGATCCCGGCGGTCATGAGGCCGACCATCAGCAGTTCGTTGTGCACTCCACCGATGAGGTGGATGAGGACGAGCGGATTGAGCACTGCCAGCCACAATGCGATCGCGGGTTTGCCGCCCATGTGTGATGCCAGCCTCGGCACAGCCCACACCATCATCGCGAGTCCGGGAAGCATGGTGATGCGCAGCAGCATCGTGCCGGCGATCACGTTGTCTCCGGTGATGCTCGTGATCGCCCGACCTAGAAGAAGAAAGAGGGGGCCGTACGGTGCGGTCGTCGTCGTCCAGACATTGCTGACGTTGTCGAGGAGAATTCCGGGGTTGGCAACCGGTCCCACGGCGTACGGGTCGAATCCGTCGCGGAGCAGTGCACCCTGTGCGAGGTAAGAGTAGGCATCACGACTGAACATGGGAACTGCCAACAGGAGCGGTGCTGTCCACGCAGGTACGACCCATCCGATCTCCCGCACGGTGGTTCTTCCGCCGAGGGTCGCGCGCCCGAGTCGGACCCAGGCCACGATCATCAGAACGACGCCGAGCCAGACGAGGATGCTGGACAGGATTAGACCGTGGCCGAAACGAAGCCAGGACAGATGCATGGCTTCGAGCAGCGGGTCCTGACGCCTCACGCTGCCTGCGCCGAAGCCGCCGAAGGTGATGAGTGCGGCGCCGACCATTCCCAGAACCGCGGCGTGCCCCTCAGGGCTGCGCAAGAAAAGGGACAGATGCCGAAGGGAGGACTTGCTCGGTTCTGTGGAGGGAGACGCGGTGTCGCGAGTCGGGTCGGATCCGGCCGTGCCGGATGCTGCAGGACCCTGGACCGAGGACATCGCGGTATTCATCCTCCTTTCGGTCTCGCGCGGTGATGGCGTACGACGGATGAACGGGAGGTTCACAGTCGATGGCCGCAGTCAGTTTAGTGGGTAGACCTCGTGGATCCGAACCATCCCGGTGACCGCCGGAATGTCACGGTGTGCCGCAGATGCGCTCCGCAGCCAGTTTGCCCGACACGAGGACGGTCGGCACGCCGACCCCTGGTGTCGTGGCCGATCCGGCCAGCACCACATTGTCGAGACCGGGAACGATGTTGTGTCTGCGGAACGGGCCTGTCTGGCGGAAGACGTGAGCCGAGGAGAACGGGCTACCGAGGAGCATTCCGCGGTCGGCCCACGTCTGCGGGGTGTCCACGCGATCCACGGTCATGGTCGTTACGTCGAGGTACCCACGCCGCTCCAGTTCCTGCTGAAGTTCGCGTACGTACGGATCCTGCAGTCGAGGCCAATCGAATGGTGCACTGCCTAGGTTCGGGCACGGTGCCAGTACAGACACCGGCTCGCAGGGCTCGCCGCCACGTTCGAGAAGAAGCGAGGCGTCGGACACTGCGGGTCGAGTGATCAGCAGCGAAGGATCTGCCATGAGGGCTCCCCGCCCCCGGCGAGCTGTGATCCGCGCGAACGTCGACGCCCATTCCGCACCGAAGTCGATCGTGTGATGCGATTTCGATGGCCACGTGTCGGTGATGCGAGTGGGGACCGTTCCGTGAAACACGACGGCGGAGGGTGACACGGTTCCGTATCCACGTCGTCGACCGCGAGTCGACACACCCGCACCGTCGAGCAAGGCGTCGACGACCGGTAGATCCGGAGTCAGGACAACCGCGTCGCACAGGTGGTCGACACCAACGTTCGTACGTACTGCAGTTGCTCTCCCTCCCTCGACCCGAATGTCGGACACGGATGCACCGGTGATCACAGTCCCACCGTTGCGGGTCACAGCATCGGCCATCGCTGCAGCAATGGAAGCCATGCCACCTTCCGGGAAGTACACCCCGAGCGAGGTATCCATGTGGGCGATCGCCCCATAGACGGCAAGTGCCTTGGCGGGGGCCATACCTGCGTAGAGCGCTTGAAACGTGAAGACGCGGCGCAACCGCTCGTCCTTCAAGAACGTCTCCACTCGTGGACCGAGTCGGCCGAAACCACCGAGCCGGGTGAGGGTGAGAGTGTCGCGCAAAGCAGCAGGCGAAGAGACGAGGTCGAGTGGAGAGTCGAAGTTGGAATCGATGTAGCGATCGAACTCCGCATCGAAGATCGATGCCAGCCACTGCCGAAGCGATCGATATCCCTCTGCTTCTTCAGCGCCACACTTCTTTGCGACTTCCTCGGCCATCGCGTCGGGGTCGGAATAGACGTCGATGGAGGTGCCGTCGGCGTAACGCGTGTGGTAACTCGGCGACAGCGCACTCAGCGAGATCTTCGGCGAGACCGTATCGAAGGACTCTCCGACGGCGGCGAGAGCCGATTCGATCAGATTGGGCATCGTGAGAACGCTTGCACCGTTGTCGATCTCGTAGAGGACGGAACCTTCGTCGTCGGGCACGGGATACACCCCGACTCGTCCGCCGACTGTGTCCTCCCGCTCGAGGACGGTGACTTTTCTGCCCGCCCCGATGAGGTGCAGGGCAGCCGAGAGCCCTGCGAGGCCCGCCCCTACCACCACGATGGAGTCGGTCTGTCCGCTGAGGGAGCGCACGTCGGCCTTTCGTCGTTTCGAGCCGGTCAAAGTGTCAGTACGTTCGCTGAGTTGCGGCGATTGCCATGTGGCGCAGCTGACTCGCTGCCTGCGGTTCCACGTCACCGGCTTCCAGCGTCGCCATCGCCCGGTCGGTCAGGTGCGAGATGCGCTGCTCCACATCGTCGACGGCTCCCACCTCGGTCAGGGCCGCCCGTACCCGGCCGATTCCGTCCTCGTCGAGGTCCGCGTCGCCGAGGCTTGTCCGCAACAGCGTCGCGGATCGAGGATCGGCCTCGTCCGCACGGGACATCCCCGTCGCCATCAGGACGGTCCGCTTACCCTCACGGATGTCGTCACCGGATGGCTTTCCGGTGACCGTAGGGTCGCCGAACACTCCGAGCAGATCGTCTCGAAGCTGGAATGCGAGACCGATGTCCGTGCCGAACGAGCGGTATGCGGAGATGAGCTCGGGGGATGCGTCGGCAAGGACTGCGCCGAGGTGTAGCGGGCGCTCCACTGTGTATGCGGCGGTCTTGTAGCGGTTCACCCTCATCGCAGCGTCCACCGACTCGTCCAGACCGGCCTCCGCCTCGATGTCGAGCAGCTGACCACCGAGTACCTCGGTTCGCATCGCCGACCACACAGGTGAGACCCGCGCGGCTGCATCGGAGTCGATCCCGGACTCACGCAGCATGTCGTCGGCCCAGCACAAGGCGAGATCGCCCAGCAAAATCGCAGCGGATTCGCCGAAGCGGGCGGAGGAGCCGGACCACCCTGCATTACGATGGCGGTCGGCGAAGCCGATGTGGATGGTTGGAAACCCGCGCCGGGTGATCGAGGCATCGATGATGTCGTCGTGAATCAGCGCGCACGCCTGAACCAGTTCGAGTGCCGAGCACGCACGGATCACTGGAACCGCCTGATCGCTCGCGGGGTCACCGCCTGCACCGAGCCACGCGGTCCAGGCGAAGGCAGGTCGGATGCGTTTGCCGCCGCGGAGGACGAATTCGGTCAGCTCCTCGACTGCTGACGCGTAGCCACCACCCACCACAGCAACATGTTCGCTTCTGGATTCGAAGAACTCGTTCAGTGCCGACTCGACGAGTTCTCGCGGTGTCGATGTGCCACCCGCGACAGCGGTGAGGAGTCGGACGCGTTGGTCAGTGGATTGAGCCGTGGTCAGTTTCCCGGACAGGAGATCCTCCAGTCGATCCGAAAGTGCGAGATGCAGTTCAACTTTAGCGTCCGGCGCCGCACGGCACCGTCGGTGCCGGGCCCTCGTCGCCGGTGTCTGCAGGGGAACCTATGATGAGTCGGTGACATTCGATGCCGTCAGGGGGCGGTCGAGCGACGGGTGGGAGACTCGAACTCCCTCCATAGTCGACCGTCTACGCACTGACGCGTCGGCGCCGATTCCTTTTTCGGTGGAGTTCTCACCCCCTCGAGACGAAGCCGCAGAGGCCAGACTGTGGCGAGCGGTGCGCGAGTTCGAGCAGATGCGGCCCGCGTTCGTGTCCATGACCTACGGCGCCGGTGGGTCGACGCGCGACCGAACAGTTCGCGTCACCGGACAGATCGCAGAAGAAACGACTCTGCTGCCTGTCGCCCACCTCACCGCGGTGTCGCACAGTGTCGACGAGCTCCGGTCGATGGTCGGCGCATATGCGGACCGCGGCATCTCCAACATTCTGGTCCTTCGCGGCGACCCACCGGGTGATCCCCTCGGACACTGGGAGAAGCACCCGCACGGTGTGGAGTACGCGGAGGAGCTGGTCAGTCTCGTCCGAGACCTGGGCGACTTCCATGTCGGCGTTGCGTCGTTCCCCGAGGGGCACTATCGGGCGGTCGATCTCGACCAGGACACGCGAGTGCTGGTGGACAAGCTTCGCGCTGGCGCCGAGTACTCGATCACGCAGATGTTCTTCGATGTCGACGACTACCTGCGCCTCCGCGATCGAGTGGTGGCGTGCGATCCGGAGCAGGGCGCGAAGCCCATCATTCCGGAGATCATGCCGATCACATCGCTGCGTACCGTCCGTCGTGCACTCGCACTGTCCGGTTCCGCACTGCCCAAGTCGCTCGACGACCGGTTCACTGCGGCAGCAGGGACCGGGGCGGAGGAAGACCGAGCAGCGGTGCGCGAAGTCGGCATCGCCCTGGCGACCGAAATGGGCGAGCGTCTCATCGCCGAGGGTGCTCCGGCGCTGCACTTCATCACGTTGAACTTCGCGCGGGCCACTCGTGAGGTTCTGACCAATCTCGGTCTCTGCGCAGCGAGGGTCTGAGCGCCCCTCGTGGTCAAGCGGGCCCGTGTCGAGGCCTCGGCAGGGGCCGGCCCTTCCAGCTGGTCGATCCGTTTCGGTGTCGTCGCACCGAGTTCACGGTGAGCGCTGCATAGATCGCGGCCGAGATCGGATGCGCACTCGAGGTGATCGTAGTCCGCAGCAGCGAGACCTCGGTACCTGATTCCGCGCGGGCGGACACCACCCGCGAGAGGACCGCGGCGAGGTAGCCGCCGATTCCCCACACTCTTGTCGCCCCCGATCCGAATACGGCAGCCACCGGAGGGGCGAGATATGCCACCGAGACTGCGCCGAGGACCGCGGCAGTTCCTGCCGGCCCACCGTACGCACTCCACAGCCAGCGCGAGTATCCGTCGCGCACAGCCGACCAGCCGTCGTACATGCGGCAACGAACGAATCCGCCGCCGGAGACCAGCACGGTGCGCTTCCCGGATCGGCGCAGTGCGCGTGCGATGTCGAGGTCCTCGGTGGGACTGTTCGCGACGGAGTCGTGGCCGCCGATCGAGCGGTAGTCCGCCGCGTCGAACATCAAGAATTGACCGCAGGACACCACCATCGACGGCATCGATGACGCGTTGGCCGCGCGCACGGGGAGCGTCGACATCCAGGAAAAGCTCAGCAACGGTTGCACGAGTGCTTCGGCGAGGGTTCCGGTCTCCTGTCTCGGCCACGGGCTGACGAGAGATGCTCGGCTGGAACGCAATTCCGCTACGGAAGCTGCAACTGCAGCCGGATCGAGTCGGACATCGGCGTCCACGAACGCTATGCAGTCGGCGGATTCGGCGACCGCGAGATCGGCGAGCTTGCGACATGCGGCCGCTTTGCCGGTCCACCCGGCAGGGGGTTCGGATACGGAACGGACGAGAAGGAACCGTGGGTCCGCTCCGATCACGGAGGCGGCGGCATCGAACGTGCCGTCGGTCGATCCGTCGTCGAGAACGATGACGCGCAGTGTGCGGCACTGGACTTGGTCACGTAGGTCGCGGAGCAGGTTGGGTAGTCTCGGGGCTTCGTTCCTGGCCGGTATGCAGACGACGACGGAGGCATCGACTTCTCCCTCGGGGCGGCTCAGCGCGCGGAGTGTGCGGGCATTGACCACGGTCGTCGCCGCGGACAAGCCGGACAGGACGGCACCGGCAACGACTGCTCGCCGCGCGAGCACCGAGACATCGATCACGCAGAAGTGTCGCGGCTCGGAACTGTTTCCGAGGTCGCCGAATCCCGGCGTCGGACGGGAGGATTGCGCGTCACCCAGGCCATCGCGCCGACGATCGCGGCAACGCCGATGGTGACACCTCCTACGATTCCCGCCCAACCCGCGAAGCTGCGTGTGTTCGGATCCGGGTAGTTGACCTCTGCACGCATCGAGGTCACTTCACCGGCGGGGAGCTTCCAAGTGATGATGTTGTCGCCGTCGCGAGTGCCGTTCGTCGTTCCGATACGAGCGGGAAAGGCAATGGTGAACTGCACGTCGGTGCCCTGGACCGGAACGGACTGCAAGTCCGCCTTACCGTCGAGAGTCACCGTGTCTCCGGACCGCTGCAGCACCAGCTGGTAGCTGCCGATCGCCTGCTCGGACATCGAACCGAGGGTCTGCACGTCACCGAAGGACAGGTCGCTGAACCGTGCCTCGCTACCGACGTACCCATCCTGTCGGTACTCGCTGATACGAATCTTGTTCGCCAGCGACGACGGAGCCGACAACTGGGGCCCAGTGTCGGAATCCGATGTAGGAATGGTCGCCGCGACAATCTGACCCGAGACCCGATCGTCGGCCGAGACGCCCATCGACACCTGCGCCCGGAGGCAACCGGTCAGCAACGGCGCGATGAACAGTGCCAGCGCGAACGCGGACAGTAGTCGGCGACGGTTACGGGATCTACCTTCACGGGATGTCGACTGCACAGCGACATCGTGCCAGACGAGCGACGACTTCGACGTCACGGAGGTGCTCAGAGCGCAGGCGTGGCCGGGCTCGATCTCCGTTCGACGATCCACGCCCACAGCAGCGGGACACCGACGACGCCCATGACGACGAACCCGTACACGGCAGAGAACCGCAGCTCGGGTCCGGTAAGTAGAACGGCATGCGCGAGCGCGGATCCGAGCCAGGTCCACACGAAGAGAACGATGGGCACGGTGTCGGACTCTTTGGGCTGCGTCCGGCGCGTCGGACGGAGCGGAGCTGCAGTGTCGCGCTCGCTGACGGACTCCAGGATTGCGGCCATCAGAAGAGCAACCAGGAACCATCCGAGGTAGTTACTGATCGGAATCGACGGCAGGCCGGGAAGTCCGGCGATCGGCGACGTCCACGTCCACTGCCCGTCGGTCACCATCTGGGTGTCGAGGTACAGGTCCCAACCGACCATGCCGATCGCAGTGAAGATCACCCGGTGGATCGCAGTCTTCGTCGGCGATGCGCCTGTTCTCTTCAACACGTAGGTCACTGCACACCAGACCGGGTAGAAACCGGCAGTCCATGCCAGCGGAACCACGGCGGGTACTCCGACGATTCCAGGCCCGAGGCGGTCGGTGGCGTAGTAATAGCTCCCAAACGGGAAGCCTGTTGCCGTTCCGATCATTTCCGCTGCCAGACCGATGCCAGCAGTGACGAGAAACATGGCAGCCGCCCACTTCGGGCCGCGCGCAACCGCGGCATGCGTGATCGCTGCCGCGGCCAGGAAGCCGACGACGGCGACAGTGACCGAATCGCGGGCCGACCCCGACACAAGCGGGTAGACGATCTGCGCGCCGATCGCACATCCGGCGAGGGCTACGACAACCTTGTTCATCGGACGCGTTCGCCGAGCCATCGACGGACACGGCCTGCGCGGCTGTCCGCAATAGCGATTCTTGCTGCGCTGCGTCCACTCGCGGCCGAGACGCCGCCACCTGGGTGAGTCGATGCGCCGGTGAGATACAGGCCGCGAGCACCAGGGACCCGGTGCTGCGCCAGCTGCGGGATCGGGCGCCACATCATCATCTGATCCAACGACATCTCGACGTGCATGATGTTGCCTCCGATCATCCCCAGTTCGCGTTCGATATCGGCGGGGGACTGGACGTGGCGGTGCAGTATCGAGTCGCGAAAGCCGGGAGCGTGCGACTCCAGCTGGTCGACGACTCGGTCGGCCTCGGTTTCGGCGAGGTCGCGTGGATGCACCCCGCTCTCGGAGGTGCGCCATCGCCTTCCTCCCGACAATGTATGCGGGTGCCATTGCGACCATAGCGAAATCTGATGCTCGCCTTCCGGGGCAACGCTGGGTTCGATTGCGGTGAAGGACATTCCGAGAACCGCCGGTTGTGGGGGCAACTCGCCGGCGAGAGCGCTGCCGTGGGCGAGCCGCAACTGGGCACGGTCACGGACGAGAAGTTGCAGGCCGGAGGTCGCAGACTCGGCACCCGGGTACCGGGGGAGTGCTGAGGTTGCGAGCCGTACAGCCATCCCGAGTCCCGGGCCGACGCGGATTCCACGACGCCATGATTCGATCTGTCTTCGATCGTGACCACCGGCCGCCAGGAGGTCCAACGTGGTCAGAATGTGACATCCCGCGACGATCATCTTGCTACGAACCATGCGTCCCGATCGGGTTCGCGTAGTCCAGTGGCCAGAGGAGGGCGTCAACGATTCGACGCCGTCGTCGACCGTGACCTGGCCGCCGTCCGACTGCAGCTTCGATACGAGCGCCTCGACCAGTGCGCCGCTGCCACCGACCGCGCGTGCTGGCGGGACAGTGTGCATCAGGGCGGCGAACCCGACCATCGGAGCTGTACCCGGCTCGGACATCGGTGGACCTGATTGCGCACCGAACCACGCCAGCGCGGCCTTGAGTCGTTCGGACGAGAACGCCTCGTCGAGCAGGGCGTCGCCGGTTGTCAGGAATTCGCGGGACAAGGCACTGCCGCCGGACGGGGCGTCGAGTCCCCAGAACGAGCGAAGTAGATTCCCGCCTGTCGGTGGCGCCGAGAATGCTCGCATCGTCCGCGCGCTACGTGGTCCCCATTTGTCGACGAATCGGCGGTAAGCGCGAGCATCGGCACCGCCGCACGCGCGCGCCACGGATTCGCACGTGGCGTCGAGGTCTCGGTGAAAGACGATGGCGGGCTCATCCGTTCCCGGTGCACCCGGCGCGAATGCCCACGGGTCGCATTCGATGTACCGCAACCCGTGGTCGGAGAGTCCTAATTCTTCGATGACCCCGGTATGTCGAACCATGATGTGCGCCGAGGAACCCCTGTCGACGCGATGGCCGGGAAAACGCTCGACCGAGGAGACTCCGCCGCCCATGATCGAATCCTTCTCGAGGACCTCGACGGACAATCCTGCAGCGGCGAGGTAGCAGGCTGAGGTCAGGGCGTTGTGGCCGGAGCCAACAACCACAACGTCGATCACCGCTCCAGGCTATAGGTCACTGCCGAACAACGAGGTGGAGGCTCATTCGAACGGCAATGCGCGAGCGAGGACGGCGAACGGCCGCCGATCTCCGGCGAATGTGAAATTTCGTAGAACGTCCTCGAAACCAAGTCTGCGGTACAGGCGCCAGGCGCGATTGTTCTCGCCCTCGACCTCGGGTGTGGACAGCAGCACGCTGCGTTCGGGCCGGTCGGAGAGCAGACGGCGGGTCAATGCGTCGCCGAGTCCGTGTCCCTGAGCGCTCGGAGACACATGTAGCTCGGTCAGCTCGAAGTAGTCGGCGAGGATGAAGTCGGCGTGCTCAGCACTTGCTCCCGACCTCAGCAAGCCGTCTCGGACTTGTTGATGCCACCACTGATGGCGCGCTCCTCGGTACCCGTATGCGACGGCCACGAGCGGTGACTCCTCGGTGGGGAGGATGGCGCCGACGCCCCGCCACCCGGGTCGCAGCACGTGTTCGGACCACATCGGCGCACGGTGGTATTCGGTGCCCTGTGGGTATCCCATCGCGTCGACATAGATCGCCAGCGCCTCGGGGAGTCGTCGGCGGATCTCCTGGGCGGACAGATCGACCAGGTACGGGGTCGTTTCCGCATCGGTAGCGACTGTTCTCAACCTTTCCTTGACTACTTGTCGGTGTGCACAGCTATATTGAATATGTCGAACGGATGTTCGATGTCGGTGATCCGGCGATGAACCCGAGGGAAGCGGGGCTCGCCGGATTCCGACCATAGATCGTCGTCGACGTCCGGACGTGTCGGATCTAGCAGTACCGAACGGCGACTCCAACGGGAGGTGTTCGAGTATGGCCACGAAAGTTCTTGCCGAAATGCGTCCGCCGGTGTCGCCGCGCGCGCGAGTCCTACTGGGCCGAGCGGATGTATTGCTGTCCGGCTCTGTCGGCGCGGACACCGTCTCCGATCAATTTCTCGATTGCTACATGGCTGCTTTGCGGGGTGCTGCCGCGATCCTGGAGGCGGCGCCGATCTCCACCTCGCGCGCCCGGTCGCGTAGCGCGTGGGTGCTCCTGGCCAAGGCAGCTCCTGAACTCGAATCCTGGGCCGAGTACTTCTCTGGGTTCTCCTCCACGAGGGCTGCGTTGCAAGCTGGTGTGTCACGTTCGATCGACGCGAGCGCAGCGGACGAGTTCTACCGGGAGGTCGGGCGATTCCTTCATCTTGTCGAGGACTTCATCGGTGCCGAGTCTCGGTTGGACCGAGTGGCGTCCTATCCACGATCGATGTCGGCGTAATTCGTTCCGAAGTGGTGTGTTCGGTAGCCCCTGATGTCGAATCGGCCTCCCGAGGTTCGCCAGAAGCATCCGGTTCTTGGGTGGGACTTGATCGCTGTACAGGGAAAATTTGGACATTCTCAGGAACACATCGACCGAGTAGGTGGTAAGCAGTCGATTCTGCTCGTATTATTGACAACAGGTAGCCGCCAAGGTCAGCTTCCCGTCGTTTCGCACCCGAAATGACTTTCAATATCTGTGCAGGGGGAGGTACCGTGCCACTCTCCGAGCACGAGCAGCGCATGCTCGACCAGATCGAGAGCGCTCTCTACGCCGAGGATCCCAAATTCGCGTCTCACGTGAGAAGCGGCCGTATGCGTACGGCTTCGAGCAAGCGTCGCTTTCAAGCGGCAGCTTTGTTCGTTTTGGGGCTTGTTTTACTTGTTGCCGGGTTGGCGCTGCCGTTCAAGCCCGGCGGATTCCCGGTCGTCAGTCTCGTCGGCTTCGCCTTCATGTTCGGGGCCGGGGTTCTGTTTCTACTCGGTGGGCCTGGGAAGGGCGGATCAGCACCACAGGAAGACGCTGCGTCGAGCGGCGCAGCCGACTCCAAGAGTTCGGGCCAGAAGTCCAAGCCCAAGCCCGGGCGCAAAGGTGGCGGTTTCACATCGCGGATGGAGGATCGTTTCCGACGGCGATTCGAACAAGAGTAGTCGGCCCAGCTCGGCCGACTGCAACCGTCGCTAGGCGACATACAAGAAGCATGAAGTACATATCGGGTGCTCGGTAGCGAGCGCCAAGCTACAAGCACCAAACCACGAGAGCGGTGCCTACCTACGGGTAGGCACCGCTCTCGTGGTTTCTGTGTCTGCGTCCGGTGCGCGGTGCGGTGACACCTTCTGATTCAGGCACCTTCTCCCACCCGTCCCCACTCGATGGCGACGCGGAACCCCTCATCCCCACTTTCACCCACCCGAACTACGTGTTGCGGCCGTCGATATGCAGAACGAGCCTATGAGCTGGAGTTTTGCGTGTTGGGCCGATGGCACGTTGCCAGGCATCGAGTGGCTGAGCCGCTGCAGGGAAAAGTTTCTCCACAATGAACCACTATGCTGACCTGGAGATTTTGGTGCAGGTCCCAAGATTTCCCTCTCGTCGGGATTGAAAGTGGGGGAAAGTGGGGTAAAGTGGTGACAGCGGAGAGAGTGGGAGGTGTCGAGTGTTTCTCGGTACCTACACGCCCAAGCTCGACGAGAAAGGTCGGCTCACGTTGCCGGCGAAGTTTCGCGAGGCGTTGGAGGACGGAGTGATGGTGAGCAAAGGGCAGGATCACAGCCTCGCCATCTACACCCGAGAGGCCTTCGCCGAGAAGGTCAGGAAGCTGACCGAAGCATCACGCTCCAATCCGGTTGCCCGCTCGTACATACGGCAATTGGGTGCAGGTACAGACGAGCAGAAGCTCGATGGGCAGGGACGCATCACTCTCAGTCCCGACCATCGGCGGTATGCGGATCTGGAACGCAATGTCGTCGTGAACGGTTCGATCGAGTTCATCGAAATCTGGAACGACGAGGCTTGGGCTCGCTACTCGGCCGAGAGTGAGCAGAGCTTCTCGGACGCGATGGACGAGTCCTTGGAAGGAATCTTGTAGCCCGCCTTCGGTCACCAGTCGAGTGCCGCGAGGCCTCTGCCCGATCAGAACCCTGACGTTCTTCCCCAACGCCAGGTTTCGAAGATCAGGACCCTGACGTTCTTCCCCAACGCCAGGTTCCTATCGGACAGGGACCTCGAAGCATTCGACACCATCATCTTTTCTACTGCGCGTCGAGCCGGCGGACGCGCAGAAGCTCGACCGGGAGGAATCATTGTGGAAGGCGAATCGACATCGCCCGTCCCGGATAGCGCTCCCCGGAAGTCCGGAGCAGCCGGAAGCTCGGAGCCCAAACACATTCCAGTGCGCCTCGAGCGCGCGGACCAATTGCTCGGCCCGGCGCTGACCGCTGCAGTCGATCTCGGCGAATCGCCGGTGATGATCGACGCCACCCTCGGTCTCGGTGGGCACTCGGAGCACTTTCTTCGGTCGTATCCAACTGTGCGGCTCATCGGACTCGATCGCGATCCCGACGCCCTCGAACGGGCGCGAGCTCGACTGTCCGAGTTCTCGGACAGAACGACTTTCGTGCATACGACATACGACGGAATCGCTGACGCGCTGGAAAACGCTGGGCTCGAGTCGATCGATTCGGTGCACGCCATCCTGTTCGACCTTGGTGTCTCCTCGATGCAGCTCGACGAGGCGGACCGAGGTTTTGCGTATTCCGTCGATGCTCCGCTGGACATGCGCATGGACCCGACCGTCGGTCTCACGGCCGCAGATGTGCTCAACACGTACACCCATGGAGAGATTGCGCGAGTGCTCAGCACCTACGGCGAGGAACGCTTCGCGGGTCGTATCGCGTCGGCGATTCTTCGGCGGCGTGAATCGGAGCCGTTCACTACCAGTGCGGCTTTGGTGGAACTGCTCTACGCATCCATTCCAGCAGCCACGCGGCGTACGGGTGGGCATCCGGCGAAGCGAACCTTCCAGGCATTGCGGATCGAAGTGAACGGCGAACTCGATTCGCTGGAAACAGCGGTACCTGCCGGTCTCGACGCGTTGACCGTAGGCGGACGGGTGGTGTTCATGTCGTATCAGTCGCTCGAAGACCGGGTCGTGAAGAAGGAACTGGCCCCGCGGGTCAAATCCCGTAGCCCGGAGGGTCTTCCAGTCGAGCTCCCGGGAATGGGTCCGGAGTTCCGGCTCCTGACCAAGGGCGCGGAACGCGCGTCCGAGCAAGAGATAGAAGAGAACCCGCGTTCGGCACCTGTGCGCTTGCGCGCCGCCGAGCGAATTGCGAGGAGATCGGCATGACAATTACCTCGAGTTCGCCGCGTACGAAGCGTCGGCCCCGGTCCAACGGATCCACGCCAGGATCTTCTCGCTCAGGAGCCGCCGCCCGTGCATACGAGCGTCGGCAGCAGCGTGCCATATCGCTTGGTGGAGAATCGGTTTCCAATAGTCATGCAACTGCGCGCACCGGACTGTCGACCACGGCAATCACTGCGCGCATCCCGTTCGTGGCATTGATCATCGGTTTGTTGTCGCTCGGTCTTGGCTTGACTCTGCTGCTCACGACGAGATCGGCGGGGGACTCGTACGACCTCTCGGAAGCCAAGTCGCAGAACGAGCGTCTCGTGCAGGAACGCGCTTCCCTGCAGCGTGATGTCGAGCTGGCCGACTCCGCACCCGAGTTGGCGCGCAAAGCTGCTGAACAAGGCATGATCCCGGCGTTGAACGCTGCCCGGATCGTCGTGGGTGAAGACGGAGCGATTCAGGTGGTAGGTACTCCAGCCCCTGCGCAGGGCAACCCTGTCGCCCCGTTGGATCCGGTCGAGTCGCAGGGGACCTCACAATCGTCGAACTCCGAAGCGCGAAACTCGTTGCAGCCGCGGAACCAGACGTCGAGCCCGGCCCGATCCGCATCGGCACCAGGCGGCGCCCCGGCGAGCGGTAACTCGGGGACCGTAACCCCACCAGTCACTTCCGCCACGCCGAACGCATCGAATAACGCGCCAAGCGCAGCCCTCGGTGAACAATTGGTTCCCATGAGCATCCCGTCGGCAAGTCCTTCGGGTAGTCGGCAGTGACCAGGCCGACCACCGGGACGCCTCGTCGTAGTCCGTTGCCTCGAAACTCGGCGAGTGGGAATGCAGCGGCTCAGGGTCGTCGCCCCGCAGCGTCCCGCAGGCAGGGAAGTCACCCCGTTCGTCCGCGTCCGCGCAGCCGGTTCGATGCATCGTCCTTCGTATTCCGAAACGGTTTCGGCCGAATCGTCATGTTCGGAGTGCTCGCCGTCGTTGCCCTTCAGCTGCTGTGGATCATGGGCGTCGACGGACATCGTCTGTCCGCCGAGGCGGCGTCCCAGCGCACGACGACACTCGTCGACCCAGCCACTCGCGGTTCCATCACGGATCGAAACGGCAAGCCGATCGCATTCACGATGGAAGCGAAAGCGCTTACATTCCAACCAGTTCGAGTGCGCAAAGAACTGGAAGAGGCGCGGGCGAAGGATCCGACCAAGCCTGCGACGGACGACAGGCTTGCCGAAATCGCCGCGGGAATTCACGACGAATTGGGCGACATCGCGAACGAGAAGGACATTCTCGCGAAGTTGAAGAGCAACGACACGTTTACGTACCTCGTGCGTGGGGTCGATTCGACGATCGCCACCGACATCAGCGAGAAGTTCAACGAAGTCGGTCTCGAACGCCAGGACATCCGTGAATACCCGGGTGGATCGCTCGCCGCCAACATCGTCGGCGCGACCGGCTGGGACGGACACGGTCTGCTCGGGTTGGAAGATTCGCTCGATTCGACACTGGCCGGAACCGATGGGTCCCAGACCTACGATCGGGGTTCCGACGGGGCTGTCATCCCGGGCAGTTGGCGAGACAAGCAGACCGCGGTCAACGGATCGGGCGTCGAGTTGACCATCGATGCAGACCTTCAGTACTACGTGCAGCAGCAGGTTCAACTCGCAAAGGACTTGTCCGGCGCGAAGAATGCGTCAGCGTTCGTGCAGGACGCGCACACCGGCGAAGTGTTGGCAATGTCCAACGACAACACGTTCAATCCTGGCATCGGAGTCGGCAACAACGACGCGAACAAGGAAATGGGTAATCTTGCTGTTTCCACGCCGTTCGAACCTGGCTCGGTCAACAAGATCATCACAGCTGCTGCAGCGATCGAGTACGGACTGACTACTCCCGACGAAGTCCTCCAGGTGCCCGGCAACATCTTCATGTCCGGTGTCTCGGTCAAGGATGCATGGGACCACAACGTCGCCCCTTACACATCGACCGGAGTGTTCGGGAAGTCTTCGAACGTCGGCACCCTGATGCTCGCTCAGCGAGTGGGCGAGGACCGGTACGCCGATATGCTCGCGCGGTTCGGGCTGGGGCAGCGAAGCGATGTCGGACTGCCCGGTGAAAGTGCCGGCAGTGTGCCCAGCCGCGACCAGTGGTCCGGTGGCACGTTCGCCAATCTGCCCATCGGGCAGGGCCTGTCGATGACGTTGCTGCAGATGACCGCGATGTACCAGGCGATCGCGAACGACGGAATGCGTATACCTCCTCGAATCGTCAAGTCGACGGTGGACCCAGGGGGCAACAGGACCGAGACCGAACAGCCGGAGGGTGTGTACGTCGTGAGCCCGCAGACGGCATCGACGGTTCGCGACATGTTTCGTGCGGTCACTCAGGACGACAACGGAAATCAGCGCGGCACAGGAGTCGCCGCAGGAATTCCCGGTTATCAGATCAGTGGCAAGACCGGCACCGCACAGCAGGTGGACCCGGCATGCAAGTGCTACTCCAACTCGAACTACTGGATCACCTTCGCCGGAATCGCACCCGCGGATGATCCGCGCTACGTGATCGGAATCATGCTCGACGCACCCACTCGAAGCGCCGACGGTTCCGGCGGCCAGTCGGCAGCGCCTCTGTTCCACAACATCGCAAGCTGGATGCTTCAGCGTGACAGTGTTCCGTTGTCAGCAGCGAGTCCGAAACTGGTGCTGCAGGCCGACTGACCCCACCCGCACCCTCAGGCGTGGGTCGGGGGTCCGACCGCCGAACACTCGCCGGTAACCTGACACGTCGGCCTTGCGCGCCTAACCGATGCAGTGGAAGGCGTGCTCGGCTCGTCCGCGCGCGAACCGCAGCCTACTTTCGTAGCCGAGCAGAAAGGAGCACAGTGTCCGTGCCAGCAGACCCGCAGCCTGCTCCGTCGTCGTCTCGTCCTTCGAGACCGCCACAGACCCCGGTCGAGAACATCGCTGCCGCTGCGGCAGCAGAGTTGGTGCCTGCGGCGGACGGGGCTCGAGGGCTCGTCACGGGTGTCGAACTTCGTGCTCAGGGAATCCTTGCCGGGGACCTGTTCGCGGCGCTGCCCGGATCGTCGGCACACGGCGCATCCTTTGCGTCCGACGCGATAGAGCGGGGTGCCGTCGCTATCTTCACCGACAGGGCCGGCCTCGGCATTGTGCGAGAGAAGTTCGACAGGCTCCCGGTGCCCGTCTTGGTGCACGAGCATCCGCGAACCGTGCTCGGTCGAGTATCCGCGCTGGTCTACGGCAATCCGTCCGAGAAGATGACGGTCATCGGAATCACCGGTACTTCGGGAAAGACCACGACGGCGTATCTGTTGGAAGCCGCCTTGAGTGCAGCCGGTCGGCGCACCGGGTTGATCGGCACCATCGAAACCAGGATCGCGGGCATGCGGGTACCGAGTGCGCTCACGACCCCGGAAGCACCGCACCTGCATGCCTTGTTCGCATTGATGGTCGAACGCGGCCTCGACACCGTCGTGATGGAAGTCTCGAGTCACGCTCTCTCCCTCGGCCGGGTGGACGGCACTGTCTTCTCGGTCGGTGCTTTCACTAATTTGTCGCAGGATCACCTCGACTTCCACGGCACGCTCGAGGAGTACTTCCTGGCCAAGAGCAGGCTGTTCGCAGTCGATTCACGGGTACGGACGCGATCGGCCGTGGTGTGTGTCGACGATGTCTGGGGCAGGCGAATGGCGGAGATCGCCGACTCTGCCGGATCGATCCTGCTCACCGTGTCGGTGAACGCTGAATCGGACTGGACAGTGGCGGACTGGTCGAAAGACCCGACCGGCAATCAGAACTTCACGCTCGTCGAGCCCTCGGGGAGTCGTCACGAGGCATCGATTCGTCTGCCCGGCCGCTACAACGTCGCCAACGCCGTCCTTGCCGCGGCGATCTGTGCGGCCGCAGGTGTCGACGTGCGGCGAGCGATCGACGGAATGGCGGAAGTCGACGTTCCTGGGCGCGTTCAGCGAATCTCACGAGGCCAGGGCTTCTTGGCGGTCGTCGACTACGCACACAAGCCAGCCGCGGTGGAGGCAGTGATCGAGACGCTTCGCGAACAGACCGAAGGAAGAATCGCCGTCGTCCTCGGAGCCGGCGGTGATCGTGACAAGGCCAAGCGGCCGCTGATGGGTGCCGCAGGCGCCAGAGGCGCAGATCTGCTGGTCATCACCGATGACAATCCGCGCTCCGAGGACCCGGACGTCATCCGTGACGCAGTGCAGGCCGGGGCTCTGGAGGTGGATGAGGACGTTCGAGCCGAAGTCAGAAACGTTGCCGGTCGAGGGTCCGCAATTGCCGAGGCGGTCCAGTGGGCACGCGAAGGAGACGTCGTTCTCGTGGCGGGTAAAGGCCACGAAATCGGACAGGACATCGGCGGAGTGAAGTATCCCTTCGACGACAGGGTCGTACTGGCCGACGCCATCGATCGCAGGATCGCCGAACAAGCAAGGGCCGGTTCGTGAAAGCACTGACAATCCAGCAGATCGCCGACATCGTCGGTGGTGAACTGCACGACGTCGACAACCCGACACGTCTGGTCGACGGCTCGGTCGAGTTCGACTCACGCAAGATCGGTGCCGGCGGACTCTTTCTCGCGCTGCCCGGTGCTCGCGTCGACGGACACGAGCACGCGCGGGCCGCAATCGATGCAGGGGCAGCTCTTGTGCTTGCGGCGCGACCGGTCGGCGTACCGGCGGTGGTGGTCCAACCGGCCCCGCACGACGGACGTGCGATGGCGCTCGAGCACGACTCGGACGGTTCGGGCGCGGCAGTGTTGGCTGCGCTCAGTGCATTGGCACGAGCGTCGGCTCTGGAACTCACGGCGAGTTCCGGGCTGACGGTCGTCGGCGTCACCGGGTCCTCGGGGAAGACCTCGACGAAGGATCTCTTGTATTCGGTGCTTCGACCACTCGGTTCCGTGGTCGCACCGCCCGGTTCGTTCAACAACGAGCTCGGTCATCCGTGGACCGTGTTGCGCGCCGACGAATCGTCCGATTTTCTGGTTCTCGAACTGTCTGCGCGCGGTGTGGGTCATGTTGCTGCGCTGGCGCACGCTGCGCCGCCTCGAATCGGCGTCGTCCTCAACGTGGGTACCGCGCATCTCGGTGAATTCGGGTCACGCGATCGAATCGCGCTGGCCAAGGGTGAGCTCGTCGAAGCGTTGCCGAGCGCGGCCGATGGTGGAGTTGCGGTGCTGAACGCCGACGATCGACTCGTGAAGGAAATGCGGTCGCGGACTTCGGCGCGGGTGGTGACTGTCGGTATGTCGCCGGATGCGGATGTTCGTGCGGAGAACGTGTCTCTCGACGCCGACGCTCGCGCCCGATTCACGATGGTGACGCCGATCGGACGTGTCGATATCGCGTTGGCAGTGCACGGCGAGCACCAGATCGGGAATTCGCTCGCCGCTGCGGCCGTCGCACTCGAATGTGGTGCCACTCTGGATCAGATCGCGGACGCGCTCGCCGGTTCGGCTGCGGCGTCGGTGCGCAGGATGGACGTGCGCACCAGGTCGGACGGAGTTACCGTCGTCAACGATTCTTACAATGCCAACCCCGACTCCATGCGTGCTGCACTCAAAGCTTTGGTGTCGATGTCGAGGTCCGGAACCGGCCCTCCGCGCCGCACCTGGGCAGTGCTGGGCGAGATGGCGGAGCTAGGGCCGGAATCTGTCGTCGAACACGACGCGATCGGCAGGCTTGCAGTGCGGCTGGATGTCAGTCGGTTGATCATCGTCGACTCCGGTCGGCCGACCAGAGGGCTGCATCAGGGTGCTGTCATGGAAGGCTCCTGGGGCGAAGAATCGATGCTCGTTCCCGACCACGAGTCCGCAGTGGCAGTGTTGCGCGCCGAAGTGGAGCCGGGCGACATCGTGCTGGTGAAAGCGTCGAAGTCGGTGGCGTTGTGGTCGGTCGCCGATGCACTTCTCGACGAGAGTGCGTTGTTGCGATCCGACGAAGAACAGCAGGCGAACGGTACGGACGGGGAGAGGGACATCATGACACCGGAGGAATCGCAGTGAGACAGATCCTCTTCGCGGGAGGCATCGCGCTCGCAGTGGCGATTCTATTGACGCCTGTGTTGATCAAGACCTTCTCCAAGCAGGGTTTCGGCCAGGAAATCAGGGTCGAGGGACCGGCGAGTCATCAGTCGAAGCGGGGGACGCCCACGATGGGTGGCGTCGCCATTCTCGCGGGACTGTGGGCAGGCTACTGGGGCTCACACCTGATCGGCATCGGGTACGACGCGGACGGACCGTCCGCATCCGCCCTTCTGGTACTGGGTCTGACGACCGTGCTCGGGCTGGTCGGATTTCTCGACGACTTCATCAAGATCCGCAAGCAACGCAATCTCGGTCTCAACAAGACTGCCAAGTTGGTCGGTCAGCTGGTTGCCGCAGTTCTCTTCGGAATCCTCGCGCTGCAGTTCAAGGGGCCGAACGGGTTGACACCCGCGAGCCAGCAGTTGTCCTACGTTCGCGATATCGCGACTGTGAGTCTCGGACCCATTGTGTTCATCGTGTGGTGCTACTTCCTGGTCACCGCGTGGTCGAACGCGGTGAACCTGACCGACGGGCTGGACGGTCTCGCGGCGGGTTCGATGACGTTGGTTCTCGGCGCGTACACGGTGATCACCTTCTGGCAGTACCGGCAGTCCTGCTCCACGAACCCGGGCCCCGGCTGCTACGACGTACGCGATCCGCTCGATCTCGCCCTGATCTGCGCGGCTGCAGCGGGCGCCTGCATCGGTTTTCTGTGGTGGAACGCCGCGCCTGCGAAGATCTTCATGGGTGACACTGGTTCGCTTGCGCTCGGTGGACTGATCGCCGGTCTGTCCATCGTCACGCGTACCGAACTGATCATGGTCGTCATCGCAGCCCTGTTCGTCGCCGAAGCGGCATCGGTGGTCATCCAGGTCGCGGTGTTCCGGTCGAGTCGACGGCGGGTGTTCCGGATGGCGCCCTTCCACCATCACTTCGAACTTGCAGGTTGGGCAGAGACCACGGTGATCATTCGGTTCTGGCTGCTGGCCGCGATTGCGTCGGCGGTGGGACTGGCGTTGTTCTACAGCGAGTACCTCGCCGCAGTCGGTGGGTAGGCAACCGTGTTCGACGACCTCCGATCGCTTCATGGAAGAACTGTTCTCGTCGCGGGTGGCCGAGTGTCGGGCCTCGCGACTGTTGGCCCGCTACTCGACCTCGGCGCCGAGGTCCTCGTCACCGATTCCGACGCCGGAGCTGTAGAGAAGGCTCGGGCGCTGGGCGTCGGAGGCATACTGCAGGACGACCTGTTGGCAGACGACGTCGCATTCGACGCCATTGCGCTCGTGGTCACCAGCCCCGGATTACGCCCGGATGCACCGGTGCTCGCGGCTGCAACGAGACGAGGCGTACCCATCTGGGGTGACGTCGAGCTGTCGTGGCGAGTCGACCGGGCAGGACTGTACGGTCCACCTACTCAGTGGCTTGTGGTCACCGGAACGAACGGTAAGACGACCACGACGTCGATGTTGGCGTCGATCCTCGATTCAGCCGGTCTTGCCGGGGCGGCGTGTGGGAACATCGGCGTGCCTATCCTCGACGCGCTGCGCTCGACTCCGCACCCAACCGTGCTCGCCGTCGAGCTGTCGTCGTTTCAGCTCTTCTGGGCGCCTTCGGTTCGGCCTGCGGCGGGCGTCGTACTCAACATCGCCGAGGACCATCTGGACTGGCACGGCGGTATGGATGGCTATACACAGTCCAAGGCACGTGCGCTGACCGGGGGAGTCGGGGTGGTCGGGCTGGACGATGCGCGCGCAGCGGCTCTCGCCCCTGCCGCGGGCGCAGATCGTGTCGTGGGGTTCCGCCTCGGCGAGCCCGCGACGGGCGAACTCGGAATCATGCAGGGCTACCTGGTCGACCACGCGTTCGGCGAAGCAGAACGACTGGTGCGTGCGGACGAGGTGCTGCCTTCCGGGCCCGCGGGATGTATGGATGCACTGGCGGCGGCTGCGCTCGCCCGCTCGATCGGGGTGTCCGCGGAAGCGGTGGCCGACGGGTTGCGGACGTATCAGGTGGGTCCGCATCGAGCAGCAGTCGTCCGAGTCGTCGACGGGGTGACCTTCGTCGACGACTCGAAGGCGACCAATCCGCACGCTGCCAGATCTTCGCTGCTCGCGTACGAGCGGGTCGTATGGATCGCCGGTGGACTGCTCAAGGGCGCGTCGGTGGACGAACTGGTGGCCGAAATCGCGCCACGACTCGTTGCTGCGGTCGTGATCGGCCGTGATGGGACGCAGATCGCTCAGGCTTTGGCGCGACACGCCCCGGATGTTCCCGTCGTGACGTATGCGCCGGGAGACGATACTGGTGTGACTCATGTGGCGGAAGATGCTGAAGTCGTGATGCGTGCGGCGGTTCGAGACGCTGCGCGACACGCCGAACCTGGTGACGCCGTGCTTCTCGCGCCTGCAGCCGCCTCACTCGACATGTTCGTCGACTACGGCCACCGTGGTCGCAGCTTCGCTACCGCCGTTCAGTCGCTCACCGAAGCCGAAATCGGCCACACGGACGAGCAATCCTGATGAGCAAGACCGAGGGCGTGCCCTCGTCTCCACGCACTCGCATCGGAATGTGGCTCGGTCGGCCGTTGGCGTCGTTCCACCTCATCGTGACCGTGGCCGCGCTGCTGACGATCCTCGGTTTGGTGATGGTGTTGTCGTCCTCGGCCGCGGAAGCGTACGCGACGGACGGATCCGCCTACTCGCTCTTCACCCAGCAATTGATCGGTGTCGGGCTCGGCATAGTCGCGTTCTACTTCGCGTTGCGGACGCCGGTGCGGGTACTTCGGAAGCTGTCGTTTCCACTGTTCGTGCTGTCCGTCATCATGCTGATGATGGTTCTGATCCCGGGCGTCGGCTCCGAAGGCGCGGACGGTGCGCGACGGTGGTTCAACGTCGCTGGGGTGTCGTTCCAGCCCTCCGAGCTCGCCAAGGTCACGCTCGTCCTGTGGGGCGCTCATTTGCTGGCATCGCGACGAAGCGAGCACGCCAGCCTGAAGTCGCTGCTGATTCCGCTGGTCCCGGCGGCGCTGTTGATGGCGGGATTGGTGGTCCTGCAACCCAACCTCAGTACCGCCATCGCAATCGGCATCATTCTGGTCGCCCTGCTCTGGTTCGCAGGCCTAGATGCTCGCCTGTTCGCGATTCTGGTGGGCGGCGGACTCGCGGCAGCGACGGTGTTGGCGTTCACTGCCGGTTATCGGTCGAACCGAATCAAGGCTTGGCTCAATCCCGGCGACGATCCTCAAGGTCTGGGTTACCAGTCCAACCAGGCGAAGTTCTCACTCGCCGACGGCGGGCCCTTCGGTGTCGGGCTCGGCCAGAGCCGCGCCAAGTGGAGCTATCTCCCCAATGCGCACAACGACTTCATTTTCGCCATCATCGGCGAAGAACTCGGCTTCATCGGGTGTCTCGCGGTACTCGGGCTGTTCGCGTTGTTCGTCTACGCCGGACTGCGCATCGCGATGCGTTCGGTCGATCCGTTCCTTCGACTCCTTGCCGCAGGATCTACGACGTGGATCTTCGCGCAGGCCATGATCAACATCGGTTACGTCGTCGGACTGCTTCCGGTCACCGGGCTGCAGCTGCCACTCGTGTCCTACGGCGGCTCGTCGACGGCGATCACGCTGTTGATGTTCGGGATCATCGCCAACGCGGCTCGTCACGAACCCGAGGCCATCGCAGCGCTGCACGCCGGGCAGGACTCCCGAATCGATCGGGTCCTTCGGCTTCCGATGCCTGCGTCCTTCTCGCCGCTTCGTGCCGCCGCAGCCAGGTCCAAGTCCACCAGACCAGCCCTCGATCGTGAGGACAGGCGTCGGCTGGAAACCCGTGAGGCGGCTGCGCGGCGACGTCCGGACCGTGACTACGCGGATGTCGGCACCAGATCCAACCGTGATCGACGCTCCGGTGGTGCTCAGCGATCGTCCGAGCCTCCTCGTCGCACTCGCGGGCAACCCACTGGTACCTCTCGCCACCCGGATGGGCGAGGATATCGACGGTGAATGCACGAACAAAACCGCTGTCCGTCGTCGTCGCCGGCGGGGGCACGGCCGGTCACATCGAGCCGGCGCTCGCTGTCGCCGATGCCCTGCGTGAACTCGACGACACCGTCCGAGTCACTGCGCTCGGTACCGCGCGCGGACTCGAGACGACGTTGGTACCGGCCCGCGGATACCGACTCGCTCTGATACCTCCGGTCCCGCTACCGCGGAAGCCGACGCTGGATCTGTTGCGTTTGCCGGCAAAAGTGCTCTCGTCGGTGCGCGAGACTCGTGCGGTGTTCGCCGACGTAGAGGCAGACGTTCTCATCGGTTTCGGGGGGTACGTGGCACTTCCGGCGTATCTGGCCGCGCGGCGAGTGTTCGGTCGCTCTCGCGCGATCCCCGTCATCGTGCACGAAGCGAACGCCAGGGCCGGAATTGCGAACAAGGTCGGTGCAAGACTGGCGACGCGTGTGCTGGCCGCGGTGTCCGGTTCGGGAGTGAGTGCCCGTGGCCGAGAGGACGCCGAGATCGTCGGCATCCCGGTTCGCCCGACGATCACCGGCCTCGACCGGGCGGCTGTGCGCGCCGAAGCACGGCGTCACTTCGGACTTCCGGACGAAGGACCGGTGCTGCTCGTGTTCGGTGGATCCCAGGGGGCGCGATCGCTGAACGAGGCAGTCTCGGGCGCAGCGGCTGCACTCACAGCGGCCGGCGTGTCGGTGCTTCACGCGCACGGCCCGAAGAACTCCGTCGACGTGTCCACGGACGAGCCGAATGCGCCCTATGTCGCGGTGCCGTACCTGACTCGGATGGACCTGGCCTACGCTGCAGCCGACCTGGCTATTTGCCGGTCCGGCGCGATGACGGTGGCCGAAGTGTCAGCGACTGGTTTGCCCGCGATCTATGTTCCGCTTCCGCACGGAAACGGTGAGCAAGAATTGAACGCAAGACCCGTCGTCGACGCCGGGGGAGGCATACTCGTGGCGGATGCGAATCTGACTTCTGACTACGTCGGCGCAGACGTCGTCGATCTGATCACCGACGTCGACCGGTTGAAGCAGATGTCCGCGGGTGCCGCGGGTGCAGGCCATCGAGACGCGGCTACCGCCGTGGCCCGGATCGTCCTCGACGTCGCGTCGAGGAAACAGAACGAACAGTCGACGACGTGAAACGAAACTTCACCGACGTGACGTGTGAAAGGACGGACATGGCCGAGCTTCCCGCAGAGCTCGCGAGGGTGCACATGGTGGGCATCGGCGGCGCTGGAATGTCCGGCATCGCCCGTATTCTGCTTGCGCGCGGCGGCCAGGTCTCCGGATCGGACGCCAAGGACAGCCGGGGTGTCCTGGCGTTGCGAGCGCGTGGCGCGCAGGTGCGGGTCGGCCATGATGCCTCCGCACTCGACCTCATTCCTGGCGGGCCGACGGCTGTCGTCACCACGCATGCAGCCATTCCGAAGACCAATCCGGAACTGGTCGAAGCGCGACGACGCGGTATCCCGATCGTGCTTCGGCCCACGGTGCTCTCGTCGTTGATGCAGGGTTATCGCACGCTTCTCGTGTCCGGTACGCACGGCAAGACGTCGACGACGTCGATGTTGATCGTCGCATTGCAACACTGCGGCTTCGATCCTTCGTTCGCGGTCGGCGGTGAACTCAACGAGGCTGGAACCAATGCCCACCACGGAAGTGGGGACGTGTTCGTCGCGGAAGCCGACGAAAGCGACGGCTCGTTGCTCCAGTACCTCCCGAATGTCGTGGTCGTCACCAACATCGAGGCTGATCACCTCGACCACTTCGGTACCGAAGAGGCGTACGTCCAGGTGTTCGACGACTTCGCTGCGCTGCTCGGACCTGGCGGTGTACTGGTCGCATGCATGGACGATCCCGGGTCTGCAGCACTTGCCCAGCGAATTCGCGCGCGTGATCTTCCGGGGGTCCGAGTCCTCGGGTACGGCTCCGCGGACACCGAGACCGGTGGCGTCGAGATGGCGGTCCGGTTGCTGCAGTGGGAACCCGAGGACGTCGGCGGCGTCGCCCAGTTGCTTGTCGACGGCGAGGACACGCCCCGCACGCTGCGTCTCGGTGTACCGGGGCGGCACACAGCGCTGAACGCTCTCGCAGCGTTCACCGCGGGCCTGCAGGCCGGTGCCGGCGTGACGGACCTCCTCGAAGGACTTGCCGGTTTCGGCGGTGTGCACCGAAGATTCCAGATCCGCGGCCGTGAGCACGGCATTCGAGTGTTCGACGATTACGCCCACCATCCGACCGAAGTCAGGGCTGTGCTCAGCGCAGCACAGCAGCTTGTCGCTGGTACAGCGGGCGACGAGGAGCGAGGTCGCGTCGTCGTGGTGTTCCAACCTCATCTGTATTCGAGGACGGAGACGTTCGCGGCGGAGTTCGGTGAGGCCCTGAGTATCGCCGACGAGGTGGTCGTTCTCGACGTCTACGGCGCCAGAGAAGAGCCTCTACCAGGCGTGACGGGGGCACTCGTCGCGTCGGCGGTCACCGCACCCGTCATCTACCAACCGGACCTCTCGCTCGTTGCGAAGCAGGTCGCGGGTCTCGTCAGTCCAGGCGACGTGGTGATCACGATGGGTGCGGGCGACGTGACGATGCTTGCCGGACCGATTCTCGACGCTCTCCGTTCCAAGACGGACTTTCGGATCGGGCAACGCCGGGCATCGACGTGACTTCGCGTCCGGGTCGGTCGAAAAGCTCGGCCGTGGACGATCTCTCCGATGACGCGGGACACTCCGAGCGTGAGGTCAGGCGTCAGGCGAGAGAGGACGAGCGACGCCGCGTATCCCGCTCACGTCGGCGTGCCGCGACGATCGCGGCGGCAGTCGTCGCGGTGATAGTTGCAGGGTTCGCGATCGTGTACCTCACTCCGCTGCTGTCGGTGCGCAAGATCGATGTCAACGGTGCCGTGTCGGTGTCCGAGGAGCAGATCGTCGGCGAACTCGGGGTACCGCTGGGGGAGAAGCTCGTTCGTGTCGATGCGGGCTCGGCAGCGCAGCGTGTTGCTGCCATCCCGGCGTTGGCGTCCGTTCGGGTCCAGCGGATGTACCCGTCGACGGTCAGAGTCACTGTCACCGAGCGAGTTCCCGTCGTCTTCGTCGACGAACGCGATGGCACTCATCTCTTGGACGCGGACGCGGTCGATTTCGCTGTTGCAGTTCCACCGCCAGGGGTCATACGACTGGTGACGGACAACCCGGTGCCCGGCGATCCGGCTACCGAAAGCGCTCTCGCGGTACTCGATTCGATGCCGACGTCGCTACGAAGCCAGGTCGGTGAGATTCGGGCGAACTCAGCGTCGGATGTGTCGCTGTCACTTCTCGACGGACGTATCCTCATCTGGGGCGACCGAGACAACTCGGAGCGCAAATCGGCTGTGGCGCTTGCGCTGTTGTCGCAACCAGGACAGATTCTGGATGTGTCGAGCCCTGAACTTCCCACCACCAAGTAGTACCGACGCGGTCCTGAAAATCTTTGCAACGTCGTCGGCGCGCCTAATGGCGCATCGGCGCACCGGTGCATAGCGTTCCGTGCATCGAGTACTTGACATAACTCTAAGCCTGTGGTTTAGGTTGAGAGTTTTGCTCGACTCGCAGTAATCAAATTTCATCGACTCGAGTATCGGAACCCGCTCGAGTAGTCAGACAGACCAGAACACAACCACGGAAGGCGAGAGCCAATGACGCCCCCGCACAACTACCTCGCCGTAATCAAGGTCGTCGGCATCGGCGGCGGCGGCGTTAACGCGGTCAACCGCATGATCGAACAAGGACTCAAAGGAGTCGAGTTCATCGCGGTCAACACCGACGCCCAGGCCCTGCTGATGAGCGACGCAGACGTCAAGCTCGACGTCGGTCGCGAACTCACCCGTGGCCTCGGCGCAGGCGCCGATCCGGAAGTGGGCAGGCGAGCTGCCGACGATCACAAAGACGAGATCGAAGAGGTACTCAAGGGCGCCGACATGGTGTTCGTCACCGCAGGCGAAGGTGGCGGCACCGGCACCGGCGGTGCACCGGTGGTGGCCAACATCGCACGCAAGCTCGGAGCGTTGACAGTCGGCGTCGTGACGCGTCCGTTCTCGTTCGAGGGCAAGCGCCGCGGGGGACAGGCCGATACGGGCATCCAGCAGCTTCGTGAGTCCTGCGACACGCTCATCGTGATCCCGAACGATCGCTTGTTGCAGCTCGGCGACGCAGCGGTCAGCCTCATGGACGCTTTCCGCAGCGCCGACGAGGTTCTTCTCAACGGCGTACAGGGCATCACCGACCTGATCACCACCCCCGGCCTGATCAACGTCGACTTCGCCGACGTCAAGGGCGTCATGTCCGGCGCGGGCAGTGCTTTGATGGGCATCGGATCCTCACGCGGTGAGGGTCGCGCGATCAAGGCGGCCGAATCGGCGATCAACTCGCCGCTGCTCGAAGCCTCGATGGAAGGCGCCCGCGGCGTCTTGCTGTCGATCGCCGGTGGCTCCGATCTCGGACTGTTCGAAATCAACGAGGCAGCCTCGCTCGTGCAGGAAGCTGCGCACATCGACGCGAACATCATCTTCGGCACCGTGATCGACGACTCACTCGGCGACGAGGTACGCGTCACGGTGATCGCGGCGGGCTTCGATGGTGGAACGCCGACACGTCGCCCGGTCGAGGCCGCTCCGGGTGCCGCGCGCGGATCGATCGGTTCTGCGCGTTCCGGTGAAGTATCTTCGTCGCGGTCATCCGACAAGTCCGAGTCCGGTGGAGTGTTCCGTGATCCGGTCGGCGCCGGAAGTGCCAGCAGCCTGCCACCCCTGCAGTCGTCGGGATCGAACGGAGGGTCGAGCAGTCAAGGTAGTGCCGGCCGTCGCGTCCCGGTCACCGAAGACGATGGCGACGACGACGTCGACGTGCCATCGTTCATGCGTCGCTGATCGCAGATGCGTTCGATCGACACAACGTCGAATTTCAGGGTTCGTCGAGTAACCACGACCAGGACGGGTGGCGTCTCGGCGCCTCCGTACGACAGTTTCAATCTCGGTGATCATGTCGGAGACGACCCGGCGGCGGTTGCGACCAATCGAGAACGGCTCGGTCGAGAGATCGGCGTCGGCGTCGATCGGTTGGTGTGGATGGAGCAAGTCCACGGCCGCACCGTGACCGTCGTCGACGGACCGGTGACCGAGCCGATCGCGGTCACCGACGCGGTGGTGACGAGGGTGCGCGATCTGGCACTGGTGGTTCTGTCCGCCGATTGTGTGCCCGTTCTGCTGTCCGACTCCGAAGCCGGTGTCATCGCGGCAGTGCATGCGGGTCGAGTCGGTGCCCGCATCGGGATCGTGCCGCGTGTGCTCGACGCGATGGTTGCCGAGGGAGCAGTGCTGAACCGAATCGGGGCGTTCCTCGGGCCTGCTGCAAGTGGGCGACAGTACGAGGTTCCCGCGCACATGCAGGCGGACGTGGAACGGCATCTCCCCGGCAGTGCGAGTACGACGGTCAGGAAAACGCCAGGTCTCGACATTCGTGCCGGAATCAGGCGGCAACTCGTCGACGCTGGAGTACCGGCGGTGGCGACGGATCCCCGCTGCACCATCGAGGACCGAACTCTGTTCAGCCATCGACGTGGCGCGCCGACCGGCAGGTTGGCCAGCGTGATCTGGATGGACACCGAGCCTGCTTCACTGGAGCCATGACATCCCCTGACAGAGCAGCGCAGATCGCAACGGCGCTCGCCTCGGTCCGCGAGCGCTTGAGCGCCGCGTGTGCCGCAGCCGGACGCGATCCCGACGACGTGGCATTGCTGCCGGTCACCAAGTACTTCCCAGCCGCTGATGTCGAGATTCTGTTCGAACTCGGGTGCCGCGATTTCGGCGAATCCAGGGAACAAGAGGCGTCGAGAAAGGTCGACGAACTCGGCGCGAGCATCGGAACCGAGCCGGTTCGGTGGCACATGATCGGACATCTGCAGCGAAACAAAGCGAAGTCGGTCGCACGCTGGGCATCGTCGATCCATTCGGTGGACAGTGAGCGTCTGGTCACTGCACTTCAGAAGGCCGTCGGCCACGCTTTCGAGGTGGGCGAGCGGTCGAGCGAACTCGAAGTGCTCATTCAGGTCAGTCTCGACGGGGACACACATCGAGGCGGAGTCGAGCGAGAGGATCTCGCTGCGCTGGCGGAGCTCGTCGAAGGCTCGGATGGGTTGAGGCTTGCAGGGTTGATGGCTGTGCCACCACTCGGAGCGGACCCGGACGCCGCATTCGCAGACCTCGCGGAGATTCACGAGGGTCTGCTGAGTCGACACCCTGATGCGACGGAGCTCTCAGCGGGCATGACGGGTGATCTCGAGGCAGCGGTGCGACATGGATCGACGTGTGTGCGTGTCGGTACCGCAATACTCGGTTCGCGGCCGATAGCCTCGCCAGTACAGTCCACGGATCACATCAGTCACAACTGACACATCGTGAACCTGGACAGCGGCAGCGCAGAACACGGAACGATCCAGCTTTTGGACGGAAGGTAGATCGATGAGCACCCTGCACAAGTTCAAGGCGTACTTCGGCATGGTTCCGCTCGCGGACTACGAAGACGATTACCTCGACGAGCCAGACTCGCACAGGTCTTCACGCGGGCGTGACCCGTACGGCGATATCGACGATCGCGAGTTCGCCAAGCCGTCGTTCTCGTCCCGTAGGCCTGCTCGCGCGGAACTCGACGAGATGGACGACGACTACGACGAGTACGAGGCGCCGAGGTCGGCACCGACGCTCGCTCCGATAGGTGGCCGTGCATCGCGCACACCTTCGATGGCAAGCCGTGGCGCGTCCACCCGGGGCAACCTGGCCGTCGACACTCGAATGGATGTGCGCGCGGAAACTCGGAGGAGCCCGGTGGTCGACGATGGCGGACCGTTGTCGAAGATCACCACGCTACGCCCGCGTGATTACAGCGAAGCTCGCACTATCGGCGAGCGGTTCCGCGACGGAACGCCCGTCATCATGGATCTCGTCGAGATGAGCAACGCCGATGCAAAGCGCCTGGTCGATTTTGCCGCCGGATTGGCGTTCGCGCTTCGTGGATCGTTCGACAAGGTGGCAACGAAGGTGTTCCTTCTGTCACCGGCCGATATCGATGTGTCTCCCCAGGAGCGCCGTCGGATCGCCGAGACCGGGTTCTACAGTCAGCAATGACCGTTGATCGACGCGTTGACCCATATCGGCTCGATCGAACTGAGCAGGCCTCTGACCTGGTCGCTTTGATCGAGCCGATCTTTTCGGGCAGAGTATGACCTGTGGCCTTGTTCGCGGTGATCTACTTCATACTGTTCATTTTCTGGCTTCTGCTCATCGGCCGCATCATCGTCGAATTCATCAGAACGTTCGCGCGAGATTGGCGCCCGTCGGGAATTGTCGTGATATTGCTCGAAGCGATATTCACGGTGACCGATCCGCCCGTCAAGCTGCTGAGACGGCTGATTCCGCCGGTGAATCTCGGCGGGGTTCGACTCGATCTGTCGATCATGGTTCTGCTCTTCGGGGTATTCATCCTGATGACTGTGGTGCGGGGTTTGGGATCGTGAACACAATGTCATTGCCGAAAGACCTCGTCGGACGTGTGCGACCAGCGCGACCGATGTGACAGAATGGACGCCAGTTACAGTTTGATTGTTCCGGTTCGTGCGGAATGGGATATAACTGAATGCTTGCTCTACCGCCCTAAGATGCGTGAAGGGATCCTTCCATGCCGCTGACTCCAGCTGATGTGCACAATGTCGCGTTCAGCAAGCCGCCTATCGGTAAGCGCGGCTACAACGAAGACGAGGTGGATGCATTCCTCGATCTCGTCGAGCAAGAGTTGTCGCGATTGATCGAGGAGAACGCCGACCTGCGCCAGCGGGTCGGGGAGCTCGACCAGGAACTTGCCGATGCGAAGAGCTCCGCCCGCCAGGGTGGCGCGCAGCAGGCTGCTCCAATCCAGCAGAAGGCTCCCGAGCCGCAGCGCCCTGTCGAGCCGCCGAAGCCGGCGCCGGTAGTAGCGCCCGCTCCGGTCGCTGCTGCAGCGCCCTCGCAGAGTGGCGACTCCAACATGCAGGCCGCGAAGATCCTGGGTCTCGCCCAGGAAATGGCAGACCGGCTCACCAACGACGCGAAGACCGAGTCGGAGCAGCTACTCGGAAACGCTCGCACCAACGCCGAGCGTCTGGTGACGGATGCACGTACGCGGTCCGAGGCCATGGTGTCCGATGCCCGCCAGAAGTCCGAGTCGCTGTTGTCGGACGCGCAGACGCGATCCGAGACCCAGCTGCGTCAGGCCAAGGAGAAGGCCGATGCTCTCCAGGCAGATGCCGAGCGCAAGCACACCGAGATCATGGCGACCATCAACGAGCAGCGTTCAGTGCTCGAGGGGCGTATCGAGCAGCTCAAGACGTTCGAGCGCGAATATCGTGTGCGACTCAAGTCGTACCTGGAATCCCAGCTCGAAGAACTGGAGAATCGCTCGTCCGCTCTGCCGGTCGACAATGGTTCCGACAACTTCAGCCAGAACGACCAGTCCTCCGGATACAGCCAGTCGTATGCCAAGGGAAACAACTGACGATCGTCTGCCCCGCGCGCAATGCGTGACGGCGCACCCTGGGTCTGACGACCGCCGCAAGGCGTATTCGGAACGAGGAGTGGCGTGCTTGTCCTGACGTTGGGCGCGGCAGCAGTTGGGTTCGCGCTGCTGGTCATCTCATTGATGACCGGGTCGGTGCTGTGGGCTTGGGGATGCATTGCCGTGTGCGTCGTTGGAGCTGTGCTGCTGTTGGCAGGCGCTCTGATGGGGCGCAAGACACCGCCCGAGCAGTAGAGCAGTTCGGCACGCCCGTTAGTATGGGCTGAGAAAACGAGTACAGGTGTCGATCCGGCCATCACCGGGGAGCCTTCGGAAGAACGGTGCGCGTGTCCAACCAGATGCGCCGACACTCAGTAGAACCGAACGGGTAAGCCCGTCACAGCTGTGCGAGCGGCGTCGGGGTCTCGAAAGAGAAGTCGGCGCAAGCGGGGTGGTACCGCGGTGCCGGCGTCCCACACGCCGGTTGTCGTCCCCGTGCCGAGTCTGTCCAGTACCGCCTCATGCGTATCGAGGTGGTCGGCACGGTAGGAGCGCCGCACATGAGTACCGATTCCACGAGCACACCGGCCCCCCGCGACGCGTATCCACTCGTCGACATCGCGGGACCACGGGCCGGCAGCGTCTCGTTCCCCGAACTCGAGAAGAAAGTTCTCGACGAGTGGGAGGCCGACGGAACCTTCCGCGCGAGCGTGGAGAACCGCGAGGGCGCCGAGGAATTCGTCTTCTACGACGGGCCACCTTTCGCGAACGGTCTCCCGCACTACGGCCACCTTCTTACCGGGTATGTCAAAGATCTCGTTCCGCGCTTTCAGACCATGCGAGGCAAGAAGGTCGAGCGCCGGTTCGGCTGGGACTGCCACGGACTGCCCGCTGAACTCGAGGCGGAGAAGCAGCTCGGCATCAAGGACAAGTCCGAGATCGACGAGATGGGTCTGGCCAAGTTCAACGCCTACTGCAAGCAGTCGGTGCTGCAGTACACCGGCGAGTGGCGTGACTACGTCACCAGGCAGGCGCGGTGGGTCGACTTCGACAACGACTACAAGACCCTCGACATCGACTTCATGGAGTCGGTCATGTGGGCATTCAAGGCCCTGTACGACAAGGGCCTCATCTACCAGGGCTATCGAGTTCTGCCGTACTCCTGGTACGAGCAGACCCCGCTGTCCAACCAGGAAACGCGCCTCGACGACGCGTACAAGATGCGTCAGGATCCTGCGGTCACCGTCACGATGCCGCTGGTGGCACCTGGCTCACCCGTAGACGGCGCGAATGCGCTGATCTGGACGACGACCCCATGGACACTGCCGTCGAATCTGGCGATCGCAGTCAACCCAGAGGTTCACTACGTGCAGGTGCGGGGCACCGACGGAGAGCGGTACGTACTGGCGTCCGCACGTCTGGCCCACTACTCGCGCGAACTCGGCGAAGAACCGGACGTGCTGTCCGAGCACGCCGGGGCCGATCTCGTCGGACTGACCTATGCGCCGCCGTTCGACTTCTTCCTCGGTCACCAGAACGCGCACCGGGTCCTGCAGGCCGATTACGTCACCACCGACTCGGGAACCGGAATCGTGCACCTCGCACCGGCTTTCGGTGAAGAGGACATGGACGTCGCGACAGCCAACGGCATCGAGGTGGTGCAACCGCTCGATCCGGGTGGAAAGTTCACCTCCCTCGTTCCGCCGTACGAGGGCCTGATGGTGTTCGACGCCAACCCCGTCATCATCAAGGACCTGAAGGCATCAGGGCGCCTGCTGCGCCACGAAACGATCGAGCACTCCTACCCACACAGCTGGCGGAGCGGTCAGCCGTTGATCTACATGGCGGTTCCGTCGTGGTTCGTCGCGGTGACGAAGTTCCGTGACCGGATGGTGGAACTCAACCAGGAGATCACCTGGGTCCCGGAGCACATCAAGGACGGGCAGTTCGGGAAGTGGCTCGAAGGTGCGCGAGATTGGAACATCAGCCGTAATCGTTACTGGGGCAGCCCTATCCCGGTATGGACGTCGGACGACCCGGAGTATCCGAGGCTCGACGTCTACGGCAGCCTCGACGAGCTCGAGCGAGACTTCGGTGTGCGGCCGGACGATCTGCATCGTCCGTACATCGACGATCTGACGCGTCCGAACCCGGACGATCCGACCGGCAAGTCGATGATGCGTCGGGTGCCCGAGGTTCTGGACTGCTGGTTCGAATCCGGGTCGATGCCGTACGCGCAGGTGCACTACCCGTTCGAGAACGAAGAGTGGTTCAACGGGACAGCTACGACAGTTGGGCACAATCCGGGCGATTTCATCGTCGAGTACAACGGGCAGACCCGCGGCTGGTTCTACACGCTGCACGTGCTCGCGACTGCACTGTTCGACCGCCCGGCGTTCAAGACCGTTGCTGCACACGGCATCGTGCTCGGCGAGGACGGCTTGAAGATGAGCAAGTCCAAAGGCAACTATCCCGACGTAAAGGAAGTCTTCGACCGCGACGGCAGCGATGCCATGCGTTGGTTCCTGATGTCCTCGCCGATCCTGCGCGGCGGCAACCTGATCGTCACCGAGCAAGGCATCCGCGAGGGTGTGCGCCAGGCGTTGCTTCCGATCTGGAACGCGTGGAGCTTCCTGCAGTTGTACGCAGGCAAGCCCGGTCAGTGGCGAACCGACTCGCCGAACGTGCTGGACCGGTACGTACTGGCGAAATTGTCGGTGACCCGGGACGCGATCACCGATGCGCTCGAAGGCAACGACATCGCCGGTGCGTGTGACGAGCTGAGGACCTTCTGCGACGCTCTGACGAACTGGTATGTCCGACGGTCACGTTCGCGTTTCTGGAGCGAGGACTCCGACGCAATCGACACGCTGCACACGGTGCTCGAAGTATTGACTCGAATTGCCGCGCCGTTGCTTCCGCTCGTCAGCGAGGTCGTCTGGCGTGGTTTGACCGGTGGACGCTCGGTTCACCTGACGGATTGGCCTGCGGCTTCCGATCTGCCGTCCGATCCCGAGTTGGTCAGTGCGATGGACGAAGTGCGTAGCGTGTGCTCGACGGTGTTGGGTTTGAGGAAAGCACAGAACCTGCGTGTGCGGCTGCCCCTGCCGGAGGTGACTGTCGCTGCCGAGGGCGCCGAGCGGCTGCGTCCGTACGCCGACATCATCGCCGACGAGGTCAACGTGAAGAAGGTCGATCTCACCGACGACGTTGCAGTGCATGGCAAGTTCGAGCTGGTCGTGAATGCGCGAGCCGCGGGCCCCAGAATCGGCAAGGACGTCCAGAAGGTCATCAAGGCCGTCAAGGCGGGGGAGTGGAGTGAGGACGGATCCGGTGTCGTCAGCGCTGCCGGTATCGAATTGCTTCCCGCCGAGTTCACTCGCAAGTTGGTTGCTGCCGAACCCGATTCGACGGCTGCACTGCCAGGAAACTCCGGTCTTGTGGTCCTCGACTCCAGCGTCACTGCCGAGCTGGAGGCGGAGGGGTGGGCCAAAGACCGCATCCGCGAATTCCAGGAGGCGCGTCGTAGCCTGGGGCTGAACGTGTCGGACCGCATCGACATCGTCGTCCGAGTACCGGAAGAACGGCAGGAGTGGCTCGATACTCACCGCGATCTGATCGCAGGAGAGGTCTTGGCGCTGACGTTGGCCGACGGAGACCCGGGCGTCGATGCGGTGGAGCTCGGAGAGGGCGTGCGGGCGAAGATCAGCCGCGCGACATGACGAACTCGGCATCGCTGGAGGACGCCGTTCGGGAGCTCCTGTCGGGAGCTCGCGACGGCGTCGTGCCCATCGCGGTTGTCGGTGAGCCGGTTCTTCGGACGCCTGCTGCGCCGCTGACCGGCCAACTCGAGCGCCGTACCCTCGGTGCATTGATCGAGGTGATGCGCGCGACCATGCACGACGCGCCCGGTGTCGGTCTGGCCGCACCGCAGATCGGCATTCCGTTGCGTATCGCTGTGGTCGAGGACATGTACGACATCGGCGAGGAGCTTGCACGCACACGTCGGCGAACACCGTTGCCGTTTCGGGCTCTTGTGAACCCGCTTTATCAGGCGGTCGGCGAGAAGCGTGTGGCTTTCTACGAGGGATGCCTGAGTGTGCCGGGGTATCAGGCGGTGGTCGCGCGAGCCGAGTCGGTACGACTGCGGTGCTCCAGCGTCGACGGCGTTGAGACGGACGAGGTGTTCCACGGGTGGCCCGCCCGGATCGTTGCGCACGAGACCGACCATCTCGACGGCACCGTGTACGTGGACAAGGCAATCACTCGGTCGTTGGCGGCCAACGACGTCTATGCCGAGCTCTGGGCCGAGCCGTCACCGTCTCGTGCGGCTGCCGCTCTGGATTTCGACCTCGAAGGCATGTGACGCGAAACGTGCGCACGGGTATTTTTCGGTTGTGATCGACTCTCGCAGTAGGCGCTGGGTGCTGCACCTCGACATGGATGCGTTCTTCGCCTCGGTCGAGCAGCTCACCAGGCCCACACTGCGTGGTAGACCAGTGCTCGTCGGCGGTGCGGGAGGCCGCGGCGTGGTGGCCGGCTGCAGCTACGAGGCGCGCCTTTTCGGAGCTCGTTCGGCAATGCCGATGCATCAGGCGCGTCGACTCGTGGGCGCGGGCGCAGTGGTTCTGCCGCCGCGTGGTGCGCTCTATCAGGCTCTGAGTCGACGTGTGTTCGACGGATTGCGCGCGAGAATGCCGGTGCTGGAGCAGTTGTCGATGGACGAGGCATTCGGTGAACCCACCGAACTCGCGGGCGCGACCGCCGCCGAGGTGATCGAGTTCTGCGAGATGCTGCGCAGCCTGGTCCTCGCCGAAACCGGTCTCGTGGCCTCGCTCGGTGCCGGCTCGGGCAAGCAGATCGCCAAGATCGCCTCCGGACTTGCCAAGCCGGACGGTGTCAAGGTGGTCACCCCTGCCGAGCAGACGGCACTGATGGCCGGCTTGCCTGTCCGCAAGCTGTGGGGGATAGGACCTGTCGCCGACGAGAAGCTTCGACGGCTCGGCATCGACACCATCGGGAAATTCGTTGCGACCGATGAGTCCGAGATCGCATCCATCCTCGGCGCGAGGATCGGACCGAGTCTGCACAAGCTAGCGCGGGGAATCGACGATCGCGTCGTGGCAGAGCGAGCGGAGGCAAAGCAGGTCAGCGCGGAGACGACCTTCGCGCATGACCTGGTCACTCTCGCGCAGCTGCGAGCAGCAGTGGAAGCAAGCGCGGATGCGGCCCATCGACGTCTGCTCAAAGACGGCCGCGGCGCGCGAACAGTGGTGCTCAAGCTTCGCAAGTCGGACATGAGTATCGTCACACGGTCGGTGACGCTGCCGTACGCGACCGTGGACAAGCAGACCCTCGTGGCCACTGCCCAGCGGCAGGTGCTCGATCCGGTGGAACTCGGACCGATCCGCTTGGTCGGTGTCTCACTCGCGGGTCTGTCCGCGGTGCAGCAGGGTTCGTTGTTTCCCGAGCTCGACTACCACTCCGAAGACGTGCTCGCGGGCGACGGGACCGCGATGGAAACGCCGCCGACTGCGCGTGAGTACGGGCCGAAGTGGCATCCCGGCGTGGATGTAAGGCATCCTGAATACGGGCACGGGTGGATTCAGGGGGCGGGACACTCAGTGGTGACAGTTCGCTTCGAGACCCGCTCCACCGGTCCGGGGCGAGCACGAACGTTCGCAGAGGACGACGACATGCTCGTTGTGGCGGATGCCCTCGACAGCATGGAATGACAGTGATTCCTACCGGTGAGTAGCCTGGCTCCTTTCCGCCCGAGTGGACGGATGGCATAGTGGAGCGGCCGGGACGAACTCAGGCCGACGTTGCTCGTAAGAGCAACAGCAAATGACCGAGAAGTACAGACCGCGAGAAGTAAGACCGAAGGGACAGAGCACTTGAAGCTTCGTAACACCCGAAAGGCCGTAGTTGCCGGCGTCGCGATCGCCGCCGCGCTGACCATGACGGCGTGCAGCTCCGGAGGGGACGAAGAGACTCCGACGACCACGTCGGCATCCGCCGCCTCCTCGGCGTCCACCGCCCCCGAGCCGTCAGGCGATTACCCGCCCGTGCCAACTCCCGAAGAGCTCAATGCGGAACTGGCGCGCGGCTTGGATCCGGCTGTTCCGGTCGAGGAGAAGGCGCAGTTGATCCAGGGCGCCGAGGCCGATCCGGAGCTCATCAACCAGGTCGCGGCCGCTGCCGTCCAGAACGGCGCACAGATCGAGATCACCAGCGTCGACGACCTCGGCGATGGAACCCTGAACGCAGGCGCCACGCTGTCCATCAACGGTCAGGCCAACCCGGGAAGCTTCGTCTTCGTCGCTGAGAACGGTGTCTGGAAGCTGTCCAAGGACAACGCGTGTGGTTTCGTTACGCTCGCGCAGCTGACGTCGCCCGCCTGCGCATAGTTCGACTGGTTCGCTGCTGCACACGCGATTGTGTGTGGTTCCCGGTGCCGGTCTTGTACTCCGACGAGGAGCACAAGACCGGCACCGGTGCGTTTCTCGGCCCTAGACGCCCGCGTCGATACCTCTGATCCTGTCCGCCGCGGTCTTCGCGAGAGCAGTGAAAGAGGCTGGATCCACGCCCTCCTGGCTGGTCACCACCAGTTGGACGACCGTGTGGTCGACCACGGCCACGACGGCGTCCGCCACCAATGTGTATCCCTCGCTTGTCGTCTCGAGACGCACCGAGGTGGATGCATCGCCGATCGTTTCCTGCTCGCGCGCGCCGAGCCGGTACTGGACGCCGACACCGTCGGCGTCGGTTCCCGTGTACTCGGTGCACTGGGCGAACGCATTCTGAACCGCGTCGAAGGCTGCGACAGCGCCGTTGTCGGCATAGCTGGCGGCATCCTCGTCGATCGAGGAGAACTCGGGCCCCGAGTACCGGACCTCGGAGTCGGCGGATGCACCGGGAGACTGCTGTGTGACGGTTGCGAGCACGTCGGCGCACGCCTGAGGGTCGGTCCCGGAACGATCCTGTGCGTCGTAGTCGGGAGCCGGATCGAGTCCGAGGTCGCGGACTGGATCCGGGACCACGGCGAAGCCGTCGGGCACGTCCTCGACGAGCAGCATCCTCGCGCTGAGAACGGTCGAGTCGGTGATGGGCGAGCCGCTCAGCGGTTGCGGTGCGACTACCCGAGGTTCCAGGTCGGCAAGCGGGGCGTCGTCAGGGCTGTCCTCGGCGGCACCGCAGGCAGTGAGGACAGTGATGGCGACAGCCGACAGCGTCGCCGTCCAGATCACGCGGGGGTGCCTCATGGCGTCGTCCACCGAAGCGTGTCGCTGATGTCCTGACGGAGGACTGTGGTGCCCTCGGGATCGCTGTACTGCTGGTTGCCGCCGACCGTGACCTCTCCGGCTATGGGCAGCGGTTTCGTCAGATCGATCTCGAGTGTCCCCGTGCCGGTCATGGTGTACGAGTCGATCGCCAACTGACCCGCGTCGTCGGGTAGTTCCAGCGTCGTCGACTCGGGCGTCTGCTCGATTCGTAGGTCGATCGTCAGACGATCCCCGTTCCGCTCCCGGAGTGTCGCGGTAGTTCGCTGGTTGAGTGTGAGGCCGCTGATGACCTGCTGATCTGCAGTCCAGACCGCACCGACACCCACATCGCCCTCTGGGAAAGAAATCGATCGATACACGGCTTGATTGAGAGCCTGTTCGATGGCCGCGCGCGCAGAGTCCTGTGCTGCCTCGGCGGGTGCGATCGACAGTGCTGTCACCGCGCCGGTGTCGGTGACCGTCAACCCGGCTTCCGAGCCGTCCGCTGCTGCCAGCGCCTCGGTCAGCCGCTGGTCAGCGGAGGTGGCACTACCGACCCGCAGGTCCACCGTGCGGTCCGAATCGGAGTCGGCCGGCTGGGCCGTGAGCGGGACCGTCAATTCCGGGGTGGAGAAGTCCTGAACCGCTTGGTCGTCGATCTGCTGGGTGACGGTCGACCGGGTGGTCAGCAGAATCGACTGCTCCCCGGTCAGGTCCTGCGTGAGCGGGCTCCGTGGCTCTGCTCCCGCGTCCACGACGGCAACCGTCACGGGGGTGACCGGAAGCGCCACTCCTGAGGTCGTCGACGACGTAGCCGTGTCGGACGGCGCATCGTCATCGGAGGTTCCGCAACCGGCCAGAAGCGCAGTCACGGCGACCGCGGCGGCTAGGGCACGAAGGCGTCGCAACGGGGTTTCGGAAGTGAAGATCACGGGACCAGGCTACGGATGCTCGACGACAGCGCACGCAGGCGTGCGCAGCCCAGCAGATCCGGGTGACAGGTGCGGGGCTTCGATGCGACATGATAGGGGTGTGAGTGACGACCGCCCGACCGATTCGCCCAGTCCAGATTCCAGCCCAGATACCGGTGCCGAAAGGCCGGAGACCGCTGCAGGCGCATCTGCCGCCGACCCCGCACCGGCCGCCGAGGCCGACGAAGTCTCGCCCGCCGGAGGGGATCAGGCTCGGCGACCGCTGCGCACTCGGATGCTGATCGTGATCGCGTTCGTCGTTCTCGCCTTCGACCTCGTCACCAAGATTGCCGTTGTGCACTTCGTTGCGCCGGGTAGGCCGATCGAGATCATCGGGGATGTGGTCACGCTTCGGCTCGTACGTAATCCGGGCGCCGCCTTTTCGATGGCAACCGGAATGACATGGCTCCTGACCATCGTTGCGGTATGCGTCGTGATTGCCGTGATTCGGATCGGCCGGACTCTGCGTTCGCTGTGGTGGGCGATCGGACTCGGTCTTGTTCTCGGCGGCGCTCTGGGCAATCTGATCGACCGCTTCTTCCGTTCGCCAGGACCGTTGCAGGGCCACGTCGTGGACTTCGTGTCCGTCGGATGGTGGCCGGTGTTCAACGTCGCCGATTCATCCATCGTCTGCGGGGCGATCCTGCTGGTCGTAGTGAGCCTGCTCGGTTTCGAGCCCAACGGAGAACGGGCGTCGTCGAAGAAGGACGTCGCTAATTCCGGTGCGGCGGAACGAAAGTGAGAGAGTCGCGCTCGATGCCGGTTCCCGACGGCCTGGACGGTATGCGGGTAGATGCGGGTGTGTCCAGACTGCTCGGACTCTCACGCACCGTCGTGGCGACGCTGGCGGAGGAAGGTTCGGTTGCGGTCGACGGCGCAGCAGTCGGCAAGTCGGAACGGTTGTCGGCCGGGTCGTGGATCGAAGTGATTCTTCCCGAGCCTGCGCGTGAACTCACCGTCGAAGCGGTACCAGTGGACGGCATGGAGATTCTGTACGCCGACGACGACATCGTCGCCGTCGACAAACCCGTGGGTGTCGCGGCTCATGCCAGTGTCGGGTGGACGGGGCCGACGGTCATCGGTGGTCTGGCCGCAGCCGGCTTCCGCATCTCGACGTCGGGAGCGCACGAGCGTCAAGGAATTGTGCACCGTCTCGACGTCGGCACCTCGGGGGTGATGGTCGTGGCGACTTCGGAGCGGGCATACACCCTGCTCAAGCGTGCGTTCAAGCAGCGGACCATCGAGAAGCGGTATCACGCTCTCGTGCAGGGGCATCCGGATCCGAGCAGCGGCACCATCGATGCGCCCATCGGCAGACACGGCAGCAACGACTGGAAGTTCGCCGTCCGAGCCGACGGCAAAGAGAGTGTGACGCACTACGACACGATCGAGGCGTTCCAGGCCGCCAGCCTCCTCGACGTCCATCTCGAAACCGGGCGCACCCATCAGATCAGGGTTCACTTCTCCGCCCTACGGCACCCGTGCTGCGGCGACTTGACCTACGGTGCCGACCCACGCCTCGCTGAACGCCTCGGCCTCGAACGCCAATGGCTGCACGCCAAATCGCTGGCGTTCACCCACCCGTCGGACGGCCGCTGGGTGGAGATCGAGAGCAAGTATCCGGCCGATCTCGAACATGCGCTCGAGGTGCTGCGCTCGGCATGAGATGGGTGCGGGGGGTTGCCGAGGCGTGCGCGCTCGTCGTGGTGACTCTTGTTCTGTTCGCGGTTGTCGGTGTCATGAACCCGCTACCACGGCCGGGAGTGAACACCGACCGACTCGGACCGGACAGCGGTGAGACGGTCGGTGACTACACCTCACGTTCCATACTGAGCGTGCAGCAAGCGGCGGCCGACGACGACCTTCATTGGGCGCTCGTGTCGTTTGCGGACGAGACGTCACCCGCGACGGCGTATCGATCTGCGGGTGGTTCGCGTATCGCGCAGGTACTGATCCGTGTTCCGATGGACCGGGTCCAGACCCCGACCGTTGCAGTGGGTGTTTCCGGCACCGAACAGTCGGTCCTGGCGTCCGAGGACGCTGCAGCGTCCGGGCTGCACGGTTCGACCGGCCAGTGGGATCGGCAGTCACAGATCGACGCGGCGTCGTTGCCTCGGCTGGCCGCCGGGTGCGACTGCGTCGTAGGCCTGGTGGTGCATGCGACCGGGGTCTCGTTGCGGTCGATGCAAGCGACGTCCGGTGTTCGCGCGGTCGAGGCGCTACCGTCCGACGCGATCGCCGGGCGTTTCGCAGTCCGGGCGTTTCTACCGGACTACGTCGATGTCGTGGGCGCGCTACCCGATGACGGACCCATCCCACCGCCGTGAGGCGAGTGTCAATTCGCGGTCGCGGCGCTCCCAGAGGTCTCTTCCGTCACACCTGTCACGACGCGCCCAGGCGCGACACGCAGGTGGGCGTGACACACCGAGAGTGCGGAAATATCTGTCGGTTCCAACGCCTAGAGTGAGGTGCACTTCGCGTCTCGACATATCGACCCGCTCGACCTTCAGGAGACAACTTCGTGGCTGACTCGTTCGTTCATCTGCACAACCACACCGAGTACTCGATGCTCGACGGGGCCGCCAAGATCGCGCCGATGTTCGCAGAGGCTGCGCGTCTCGAGATGACGGCAGTCGGAATGACCGACCACGGCAACATGTACGGCGCCAGTGAGTTCTACAACGAGGCCAAGAAGGCCGGAATCAAACCGATCATCGGTATCGAGGCGTACATCGCTCCCGAGTCGCGATTCAACAAGAAGCGCGTGCTGTGGGGCGATCGCAGCCAGAAATCGGACGACGTCTCAGGTAGCGGCGCGTACACGCACATGACGATGGTTGCCGAGAACGCGACCGGAGTTCGGAACCTGTTCAAGCTGTCGTCGTTGGCCTCGATCGAGGGTCAGCTCGGCAAGTGGGCGCGCATGGACGAGGAGATCATCGCCACGCATGCCGAAGGGATCATCGCCACCACCGGGTGTCCGTCGGGTGAGGTACAGACGCGGCTGCGTCTCGGCCAGGATCGGGAGGCACTCGAGGCTGCAGCCAAGTGGCAAGAGATCTGGGGCCCGGAGAATTTCTTCCTCGAGCTGATGGACCACGGACTGTCGATCGAGCGGCGCGTGCGCGAAGGGCTGATCGACATCGGCAAGAAGCTGTCGATCCCTCCTCTCGCCACGAACGACTGCCACTATGTCACCAAAGACGCGGCGGAGAACCACGAAGCGCTGCTCTGCATTCAGACCGGCAAGACCCTGAGCGACCCGACACGCTTCAAATTCGACGGCGACGGCTACTACCTCAAGTCCGCAGCGGAGATGCGGGCGCTGTGGGATGACGAGGTTCCCGGCGCGTGCGACAGCACGCTGCTGATCGCCGAGCGCGTTCAGTCCTACGACGACGTGTGGGCGCACCGCGATCGCATGCCCATCTTCCCTGTCCCGGAAGGTGACACCCAGGGTTCGTTCCTGACCAAGGAGGTCGACCGCGGCCTCGAGTGGCGTTTCCCCGGCGGGGTTCCCCAGGAATACCGTGATCGCGCCAAGTACGAGATCTCCGTCATTCTCGAGATGGGTTTCCCCGCGTACTTCCTCGTCGTCGGCGACCTCATCGCGTATGCACGTTCGGTCGGGATCCGCGTCGGACCGGGTCGTGGATCGGCAGCAGGATCACTCGTTGCATACGCGATGGGCATCACCAACATCGATCCGCTGCCGCACGGTCTGCTGTTCGAGCGATTCCTCAACCCCGAGCGCGTGTCCATGCCCGATATCGATATCGACTTCGATGACCGTCGCCGTGGCGAAATGGTGCGCTATGCCACCGAGAAATGGGGCAGCGACCGCGTCGCGCAGGTCATCACCTTCGGCACCATCAAGACCAAGGCCGCCATCAAGGACTCCGCGAGAGTGCAGTTCGGCCAACCGGGATTCGCGATCGCCGACCAGATCACCAAGGCACTGCCACCGCCCATCATGGCCAAGGACATCTCGGTCGCCGGCATCACCGACCCGTCGCACGAGCGGTACAAGGAAGCAACCGAGGTCCGAGCGCTCATCGACTCGAATCCTGACGTCGCCACGATCTACAAGACCGCGCGCGGGTTGGAAGGGCTGATTCGAAACGCCGGCGTTCACGCCTGCGCGGTCATCATGTCCTCCGAGCCGCTGACCGATGCCATTCCGGTGTGGAAGCGCGCGCAGGACGGCGCGATCATCACCGGCTGGGACTATCCGTCGTGCGAGGCCATCGGCCTGCTCAAGATGGACTTCCTCGGGCTGCGCAACCTCACCGTCATCGGTGACGCTATCGACAACATCAAGAGCAATCGCGGGGTCGAAGTCGACCTCGACACGCTCAGCCTCGATGACCCCGCGACGTACGAATTGTTGGCCCGCGGAGACACACTCGGCGTGTTCCAGTTGGACGGTAGCGCTATGCGCGATCTTCTTCGCAGGATGCAGCCGACCGGATTCGAGGACATCGTCGCCGTCCTGGCGCTGTACCGCCCGGGCCCGATGGGCATGAACGCGCACAACGACTACGCCGACCGCAAGAACGGTCGCCAAGAAGTCAAGCCGATTCACCCGGAGCTCGAGGAACCGCTCGCCGAAATCCTGAAGGACACGTACGGCCTGATCGTGTACCAGGAGCAGATCATGCAGATCGCGCAGAAGGTCGCCGGGTATTCGCTCGGCCAGGCCGATCTGCTGCGACGCGCCATGGGCAAGAAGAAGCTCTCGGTGCTGGAAGAGGCGTACGCCGGGTTCCGGCAGGGAATGCTGGACAACGGCTTCTCCGAAGCAGCAATCAAGGCGCTGTGGGATACCGTTCTACCGTTCGCCGGCTACGCGTTCAACAAGTCGCACGCGGCCGGATACGGGCTCGTGTCGTACTGGACCGGATACCTCAAGGCGAACTATCCCGGCGAATACATGGCCGGTCTGCTCACCAGCGTCGGAGACGACAAGGACAAGTCGGCCATCTACCTCGCCGACTGCCGCAAGCTCGGAATCACCGTGCTTCCACCCGATGTCAACGAATCCGAGCTCAACTTCGCCTCCGTCGGCAAAGACATCCGCTTCGGTCTCGGAGCCGTCCGAAACGTCGGTACCAACGTCGTGGCGTCGATCATTCGTGCGCGAGAAGAAAAGTCCAAGTACACCGACTTCTCCGACTACCTGAACAAGATCGATGCGACCGCCTGCAGCAAGAAGGTCACCGAATCACTGATCAAATCGGGAGCTTTCGACTCGCTCGAGCATCCTCGCAAGGGTTTGATGCTCATCCACGCCGACGCGATCGATGCAGTGATGGGAACGAAGAAGGCCGAAGCCATCGGTCAGTTCGACCTCTTCGGAGGTGAGGACGCGGACGAGTCCATTTCGGCCGTCTTCAACGTCCGCGTGCCCGACGAGGAATGGGAATCGAAGCACCGCCTGGCACTCGAGCGCGAGATGCTGGGCCTGTACGTGTCCGGTCACCCGCTACTCGGTGTCGAACACATGCTCGCCGCTCAGTCGGACACGAACATCCCGGCAATTCTCGAAGGTGACGTCAAGGACGGTACGCAGGTGACCATCGGTGGCATTCTCGCCTCGGTCAACCGTCGGATAAACAAGAGCGGCCTGACGTGGGCCTCAGCTCAGTTGGAAGACCTCGTGGGTGGGATCGAAGTGCTGTTCTTCCCACAGTCGTACTCGGTGTTCGGCGCAGACGTCACCGAGGACTCGGTGGTACTCGTCAAGGGGAGGGTGTCGGTACGAGACGATCGCATCTCACTCATCGCCAACGACCTTGCTGTGCCCGATCTTTCGGCCGTGGGCGTCGCGAAGCCCCTTGCCGTGAGCCTTCCGACGCGTCAATGCACCGCAGACAAGGTCGGTGCCCTCAAGAAGATCCTGATGAGCCACCCGGGCACCTCCGACGTTCACCTGCGACTGGTCAGTGGTGACAAAGTCACGGCGATGAAGCTCGACGACAGTCTGCGTGTAACCCCGACCTCGGCGCTGATGGGTGATCTGAAAGCTCTGCTCGGGCCAGGATGCCTCACCGGTTGATCTGCCCCCTGGCTCTGCGCGGTGGCTGGAAGGTGCGCGTTCGACGGGTTTTCGGGACCGAATGAGTCGTTCGGTCACCGTGGGCGTCGGGTTGCGCAGGTTGCAGCGCAGGCGCGTGTTGCAACCTGCGCGTGGGCTGAAAGGTGCGCGGGCGGCGAGTTTTGGGACCGAATGACTCGTTCGGTCACCGTGGGGGTGACTGAACGCGCAGGTTGCAGCGCAATGGCCCTACCCGACGCTACCTGTCCGCCCGACGCTCGAGGAGAAGCAACGCCCACCAGGCGACCACGGTCGATGCCGCACTGGTGAGGACGGCTACCTGCAGCGATGTGGTGAGCGCGAGCGCGCCGAGGAAGACGAGTACGCCGAGGACGAGAGCCTCGATCTTGTAGACCGGCCAGTCGGTACCTGCGATGTCGACGGTGCTTGTGCTGGCGCGTCGACGAGTCGATGTGCTGAGAGTTGCGTGGATCATCGAGTTCGCTCCGTTCGGCAATGCTGCGTACCCTCGTCAGGGTATACGCACGAGAAGATTAGGTCCACCGAACTTCCAAATTCGGGCTGCTGCGGGCGCGAGGGTCGGTGGCGCGGCTCGGTTGTCGGGTGTTGACTGGATGTCATGCCATTGACCGGAGAGTACGAACCGAGTACATCGGACTGGGCCCGCGAACAAGCCGAACTTCTCGAAGGTTCCGGCGGTACCGAGGGAACCAGCCTCAACGGAATGCCAGTGGTCTTGTTGACCACGAAGGGCAACAAGTCCGGCAAGCTGCGGAAGACACCGCTGATGCGCGTCGAACATGACGGCGAATACGCAGTGGTCGCGTCGCTGGGCGGTGCCCCGAAGCATCCTGTGTGGTATTTCAACATCAAAGCCGAGTCACACGTCGAGTTGCAGGACGGCACCGAAAAAGCCGACTACATCGCCCGCGAAGTCACCGGTGACGAAAAGGCACTGTGGTGGGAGCGTGCAGTCGAGGCGTACCCCGACTACGCCGAATATCAGAAGAAGACCGATCGTGAAATTCCCGTGTTCGTATTGACCAGATCCTGAGGGAGACAGAAAAGTTGAGAACCGAGACCGTCGCCGACCAAATCGTCACGCAGCTGATCGAGGCGGGTGTAGAGCGGATCTACGGAATAGTCGGAGACAGTCTCAATCCGATCGTCGATGCGGTCCGTCGAAGTGGGGGAGCGAAGGCCGGCGGGCTCGACTGGATACACGTTCGCCACGAGGAAGCGGCAGCATTCGCAGCGGCTGCGGAGGCTCAGCTGACGGGCAAGCTTGCGGTGTGTGCTGGGTCCTGTGGTCCAGGCAACCTGCATCTCATCAACGGCTTGTACGACGCCAATCGCTCGGGTGCGCCGGTGCTGGCGATCGCCTCACACATCCCGAGCAAGCAGATCGGTTCGAGCTTCTTCCAGGAAACTCACCCTGACCGCTTGTTCGTCGAGTGTTCGGTTTACGCCGAGTTGATCAGCACGCCCGAGCAGTCTCCGCGGGTGGTGCATTCGGCTGTGCAACATGCGGTCGGCAGGTCCGGGGTGGCGGTGGTGACGCTGCCCGGTGACATCGCCGACGAGCCGATCGGCCGGGCGGCTCCGGCGTATGTCCGCACTGCGACACCATCGCTGGTGCCTGCGGCCGAGGATGTAGAGACGCTGGCCGCAGCGGTCAACTCGGCTGGGACCGTGGCTATCTTTGCCGGCGCGGGTGTTCGCGACGCTCGGCCGGAACTGCTCGAATTTGCCGAGAAGGTGGGCGCGCCGATCGGACATTCGCTGCGCGGCAAGGAGTTCGTTCAGTACGACAATCCGTTCGACATCGGCATGACCGGCTTGCTCGGCTACGGCGCAGCCCACGACGGAATCCACGGTGCCGATCTACTCCTGCTGATCGGGACAGACTTTCCGTACGACCAGTTCCTCCCCGACGATGTCCGCACCGCTCAGATCGACAGCGCCGCCGAGAAGTTGGGACGCCGAACGAGTCTCGACCTCGCGGTTCATGGCGACTCGAAGGCCACGTTGGCTGCACTGCTGCCATTGGTGGAGCGAAAGACAGACCGCAAGTTTCTGGAGCGGACTCTCGATCGGCACGACAAGCTCATGACGAAGGTCGTCGGTGCGTACACCAAGCCGGTGAAGCAGCGCACGCCCATTCACCCCGAGTACGCGGCGTCCATTCTCGACGATCTCGCCGCCGAGGACGCGATTTTCACTGCAGACACCGGCATGTGCAACGTGTGGACCGCTCGCTATCTCAACCCGAACGGGCAGCGGCGCTTCATCGCGTCGGCCTTGCACGGCTCGATGGCCAACGCGCTGCCGCACGCGATCGGTGCCCAAGTGGCATTCCCTTCGCGTCAGGTGGTCTCCATGTCCGGCGACGGTGGGCTGTCGATGCTGCTGGGCGAGCTGGTGACGGTGGCGATGTATCGGTTGCCCCTCAAGATCGTCGTGTTCAACAATTCGACGCTCGGGATGGTGAAGCTCGAGATGCTGGTCGACGGTATTCCTGACTTCGGTGTGGACGTCCCCGCTACCGATTACGCGGCCGTGGCGGCAGCTCTGGGCATCTTCTCGCGAAGGATCGAACAGCCGGGTGATCTGGAATCCGGTATTCGTGCCGCACTCGATCACGACGGCCCGGCGCTGGTGGACATCGTCACCGATCCCAATGCTCTGTCGTTGCCGCCCAGCATCACCGGTGAGCAAGTGAAGGGGTTCGCCCTTGCCATGTCGAGGATGGTGATGAACGGAGGCGTCGGCGAAGCGGTCCAGATGGCGAAGTCGAATCTGCGGAACGTGCCGCTTCCATCACAGTTTTCGCCCCGTGGCTAGTCCCGGTTAGAAGCCGAATCGTTGCTGGTGGCAGCATGGACGGGTGTCCAACTCGTCTGACGTCGTGTCCAGCAATCGATCGTTCGCAGTGTCTGCGGACGACATCGATGTGGCTGCTCGTCGAATTTCGGACGTCGTCGCGGCAACGCCGCTGCAGTTCTGCGAGCGCCTGTCCGCTGCCACCGGCGCGAACGTCTACCTCAAGCGTGAAGATCTGCAGATCGTGCGCTCGTACAAGATCCGCGGTGCATACAACCTGATGGCGCAACTGACGCCTGAGGAGTTGGCTACCGGAGTCGTCACTGCGAGCGCAGGTAACCATGCACAGGGCGTCGCATTCGCGTGCCGTTCGATGCAGGTACGCGGGCGAATCTACGTGCCCGCCAACACTCCGAAGCAGAAGCGCGACCGAATCCGGGTGCACGGCGGCTCGTTCGTCGAGCTCATCGTCGTGGGTGAAACCTTCGACGACGCGGCCGCGGCGGCAGCGCAGGATGTCGCTCGCACCGGTGCGACGATGGTCCCGCCGTTCGACGACGAACGGACTGTTGCTGGGCAAGGAACTATCGCCGCCGAGATCGTCGAGCAACTGGGCGCGGCACCGGACACGGTGGTCATGCCGGTCGGCGGCGGTGGATGCATCGCGGGGATCTCGACCTACCTCCGGGAGCGTTCACCCGCTACTGCTCTGGTCGGCGTCGAGCCCTCGGGTGCGGCGTCGATGACTGCGGCGTTGATTGCGGGCGGACCGGTGACATTGTCCGATATCGATCCCTTCGTCGACGGTGCCGCCGTCCGCCGGATCGGCGATGTTCCCTACGAAGCTCTTCGGCTGCTCGGCGCGGAAGTGGTGTCGCACGCGTCGCTGCCGCTGGTGGCCGTGCCGACGTTCCCCGCGCGCAATGGCGCGTTCGGACCGTTCTTGATGACGCAGATCGACGAGGGTGCGATCTGTACTGCAATGCTGGAGCTGTACCAGAACGAAGGTGTGATCGCCGAGCCTGCGGGCGCGCTGAGTGTCGCTGCGCTGAAGCAGATCTCGGTTACACCGGGCAGCACGGTGGTGTGCTTGATCTCGGGCGGCAACAACGATGTGTCGCGCTACGGGGAGATTCTCGAGCGATCTTTGGTGCACCTGGGGCTCAAGCATTACTTCTTGGTCGACTTTCCGCAGGAACCCGGAGCCCTACGGAAGTTTCTCGACGAGGTACTCGGTCCGGACGACGACATCACGCTGTTCGAGTACGTCAAACGCAACAATCGGGAGACCGGTGCGGCGCTCGTCGGAATCGAACTCGGGGTCGCTACGGGTTTGAGTGCATTGCTCGAACGCATGCGTGCGTCCCATCTCGGGGTCGAGCAACTGGAGCCGGGTTCGCCGGCCTACCGCTACTTGACGTGATCAGGCCCGAGCAGCCGCTCGACGACCCGTTGGTGCAGATCGGAGTCGACAGGCGGCAGATCGAGCAACGCACCGAGATAGATTCCGTCGCCGACGAGTCGGACGATTTCGGCTGTCACCGGATCGCTGATCTCGGCACGTAGTCCTTCGTCCCACAGGCGCATGACCTCGGTGACGGCCTGGTGAATCTCCCCGGGATTGCCGTCGACGCTACGCAGAACCGCGAGCGTGGACCTGTAGAGCGCAGTTTCCTTGTCGGAGATCGACGCAGGGGGCTGTAGATACCACTGAGCGACGGAGGTGCCGCCCTCACCTGCCAAGGCGCGCTGCTCGTCGGAACGTTCGCCGAGGCGTCGCACCATCGCGGCGATCATCGCGTCCTTGGTGTTGAAGTGGTAGAGCAAACCGCCCTTGGATACTCCGGCCTTCGCCGCGACGTTCTCGAGCGTCACTTTGGTCAGGCCCTGGTCGAGCAGCATCTCTTCCAGGGCGTCGAGGATTCGGTCTCGGGTGTCGGACGACATGATGCCCACCCTACATAATTCGCTTTACCGGCTGGACGGTTCACTGTAGTCTGTCCGCTGTACCGGCTGGACGGTTCAGCAGTCGGGAAGTTATAAGGAGAAGCACGTGAGTGAGTTGCACAGCATGCAGCCACAGTCCGGACAGCCACAGTCCGCACAGGTACAGGGAGCGGCGACGCTCAAGGATTGGCTCGGACTCGTCGTTCTTGCGTTCGCGGTATTGCTGATCGCAGTCGACGGCACGGTCCTTGACCTGGCACTGCCGTTCATCAGCTCGGATCTGGCGCCCAGTAGCAACCAATTGCTCTGGATCATCGACGTGTACTCGTTCGTGCTCGCGGGTCTACTCATCACGATGGGTACCCTCGGCGACCGTGTCGGCCGACGCAAACTGCTGCTGATCGGCGCGGCCGGATTCGGTATCGCGTCTGTCGTGGCTGCATTCTCGACGAGCCCGGAGATGCTGATCGCGGCCCGCGTGCTGCAAGGCGTGTCGGGCGCAACCTTGATGCCGGCAACTCTCGGATTGATCAGAACGATCTTCACCGACCCCAGACAACGGGTGATGGCTATCGGACTGTGGGGTGCAATGGCAGGCGGCGGAGCGGCTGCGGGCCCGCTCGTCGGCGGCTGGCTGCTCGAGCACTTCTGGTGGGGATCGGTGTTCTTGATCAACATTCCGGTCATGCTTGCGCTGATCGCCGTCGGGCCGTTGGTGATTCCTGAGTCGAAAGACCCGAACCCCGGCAAATTCGATCTGATCAGTTCCGGTCTGTCGATGCTCGCCCTGGTGCCGTTGGTCTACGCGGTCAAGGAAACTGCCGCGCACGGCTTCAGTGTGGCCAACATGGCCGCTGCCGTCGTGGGAATCGTCGCGGGTATCGCGTTCGTGCGGCGGCAGAAGCGGCTGACCGATCCGATGATCGACCTACGGTTGTTCGCCAACCCGGCGTTCTCGACTGCGGTGTTCACCAACTTCCTGTCGGTGTTCGCCTTGGCGGGAGTGCTGTTCTTCGGTGCCCAGTACCTGCAGCTGGTCCTCGGCAACACCCCGCTCGAAGCAGGACTGCTCTTGTTGCCCGGTACGGCGTCGAGCATCGTGACATCACTCGTGGCTGCCTACCTGATTCGAATCTGGTCCACGGGAACGGTGCTGGGGGCAGGACTCGCAGCGGCAGCCGTCGGTGCTGCGTTGTTGTTCGGGCTTCGGGTGGACAGCGGGCCGACTCTGTTCATTCTCGGATTCGTTCTGGTCGGCGCAGGCGCAGGTATCGCGCTGACGCTGACGTCGAATCTCGTGGTCGGCGCGGTCGAACCCGAACGAGCAGGAGCGGCGTCGGCAGTGTCCGAGACCGCGTACGAACTGGGTATCGCATTGGGTGTCGCAGTCCTGGGCACCGTAGTGATGTCGTTCTTCCGGCGTGGGCTCGATGTGTCGAACTTGGGCGGCGAGCAAGCGGCGTCGGCGCAGGAAACGCTCGGTGGCGCCATCGCGCTCGCACACACGTTGCCGGGCAACGTGGGGGATGCGCTGGCGGATTCCGCACACCTGGCATTCGTCGACGGCATGCATGCCGCGTCGATTGCGACGGCCGTCGCAATGGCGTTTACCGCGATCGTCGTACTGGTACGGCTTCGTCGCCAGTAGGCGAAGAGAGACAGCGGGTGGTCGTTGCGAGCAACGACCACCCGCTTCGGTTACCGACGTGCGGACAGAATCGCGAACGAATGCCCGGGAATCCTTGTCGAGGAGCCGGTCTCGTCCGAGATCGGCACCTCCCACGCGAGCAGTGTCGATCCGCCCACGGGCACGGTGACCTCGTTCTCGGACAGGTTGCACACCACCCGGAGCGAACCCCGGTACATCACGATCCAGCGCGCGTCCTCGTCGTAGTCGATCCGCACGTGGTCCAGCGAAGGATCGGTCAGGTCCGCGTACTCGCGGCGCAGTGCGAGTAATCCACGGTAGGCATCGAGAAGCCGTGCGTGATCACCAGTTCCGAGCTCGGACCAGTCGAGTTTGGATCGAGTGAACGTGTCCGGATCCTGTGGGTCGGGGATGTCCGCCTTGTCCCAGCCGTGTTCGGCGAACTCGGCCTTACGGCCCTCGGCAGTGGCCTTGCCGAGCTCGGGTTCGGGGTGCGAGGTGAAGAACTGGAACGGCGTCGATGCTCCCCATTCTTCGCCCATGAACAGCATCGGCGTGTACGGCGACGCCAACACCAACGCGGCCTTGACGGCGAGCTGGCCGGGCGAGAGGTAGAACCCGGGTCGATCTCCGATTGCGCGGTTACCGATCTGATCGTGCGTCGTCGTGTACGTAACGAACGAACTCGCTGGAATACGCCTCGTGTCGACGGGACGGCCATGGGTGCGGCCACGGAAACTGGAGTACGTACCAGCGTGGAAGAAGCCCTGGCGCAACGTGTTCGCGAGACCTTGCAGCGACCCGAAATCTCCGTAGTAGCCTTGCCGCTCACCGGAGACCGCGGCGTGGATCGCGTGGTGGATGTCGTCATCCCACTGCGCATCCAGTCCGTACCCGCCGCCCGACCGTGCCGTCACCAGGCTCGGATCGTTCAGATCGCTTTCCGCGATCAGCGACAGCGGCCGCCTGAGATGGGCCGCCAACCTGCGGGTGTCGACGGCCAGTTCCTCGAGCAGATGCACCGCAGTGTGATCGACGATGGCGTGTACGGCATCGAGCCGGAGGCCATCGATATGAAATTCGTCGAACCACCGCAGTGCGTTCTCGATCGCGTACCGTCGTACGACGCCGGAGTCGGCCTCGGCGTAGTTGATCGCCTGACCCCAGCTGTTGGCGCCCTGAGCCATGTACGGACCGAATCGCTCGAGGTAGTTGCCCGACGGACCGAGGTGGTTGTACACGACGTCGAGGATCACTGCGAGACCGCGACTGTGGCAGGCGTCGACGAGCCGCTGCAGACCGTCGGGACCGCCGTATGGCTCGTGGACGGTGTACCAGAGCACCCCGTCGTAACCCCAGTTGTGAGTTCCGTTGAAACCGTTGACCGGCATGACCTCCACAAACGTCACCCCGAGATCGACGAGGTGATCCAACCGCTCGATCGCTGCGTCGAAAGTCCCTTCCGCAGTGAAGGTTCCGATGTGCAGCTCATAGATCACGCCACCCTGCAGTTGACGGCCGGTCCATGACGAGTCGGTCCACACCGACTCGTCGAGTCGGTGCAACTGCGAGGGCTGGTGCACGCCGTCCGGCTGCCGCGGCGATCTGGGATCGGGCAGGACGGTGGTGTCGTCGTCGAGCACGAAACCGTAGCGGGCATCGGGGGAGGCGTCGACGTCGGCAGACCACCATCCGCTCTCGCCCCGGTGCATCGGATGCAGAGAACCGTCGACGTCGAGGCGAACGGTGTCCGGCGTCGGTGCCCAGACTTCGAAGCGATGCATCATGCGTCGTGCTCTCCTAAGATCTCGCCTTCGGATATCTCGCGAACCAGCAGTGCTACCGGCAATGCGGCAAACACTGTGTCCGCCTGTATGTCACCGCTGTACACCGTGTCGGTCAACCGGTCTCGCCAGCGACCTTCGGGGAGTACCACCGATGTCGATCCCCAACCCTGCGAGGCCAACGTGAGCGAGTGGCGTGTGGCGAGGGCAATGACGTCCGGGTTGCCCGTCACCGGCCCGCGAGCGAAACCGATCACGTGAGTCGACGCGGATCCGGTCGCGTTCACCGGTGCGTACGTCCCACCGACGAAGCTGTCCGGTCGGTCACGGCGCAACCGCAGTGCTGCGCGCACGACCCGGAACTTCGCCGCGCCGGTGATGTCGATGAGAGGTACCGAAGTGTCAGCGAGGCGTTGCCGGCGGACGGTGTAGTCGACGGGGCGTCGATTGTCGGGATCGACGAGGGAGTCCTCCCACAGTTCCGTGCCTTGATAAACGTCGGGCACCCCGGGACCGACGAGGTGTAGGAGCTTCTGTCCCAATGAATCACTGCGACCGTGCGGGTCGAGTCGCGCCACAAGCATTGTGACCGAGTCTGCGATCGTGCCCTGCAGAATCGAATCCAACCATGCGTGAACGGACTTCTCGAATGCTTCGTCCGGCTCGCTCCAGCTGGTTCGAAGCCCGGCCTCGCGTAGAGCCTTCTCGGCATAGGCGTGAATGCGTGAGCGTAGTTCCTCGTCGATGCGACCGTCGACAGGCCACACCCCGAACAGGTTCTGCCACAGAAACAGTCCGCTAGGCCCGTCGGGGCTCGGCGCGAGTAGTTCCCAGTCCGCGATGCATCGCGCCCACAGTTGAGGAGTCTGCGACAGAACGCCGATGCGTGCCCGTACGTCCTCGCCTCGCTTGGTGTCGTGGGTCGAGAGTGTGGTCATGGCAGCAGGCCACCTCACCGCTCGATCTGCGTTCGCGAGGTGGAATGCGGCGGGACTCACACCGAACGAACCCGGGTCGCCGCCGACCTCCTGCAACGAGACCAATCGGGTAGCGCGGTAGAACAGGCAGTCCTCGACACCCTTCGCTGTGACGGCTCCGCAGACCTGTTCGAAGCGCACTGCCGATTCGCCATCCGAGATCAAAGCCGACGTGAGGGCATCGATACCGTCGCCCAGATCGGGCTTCTCCTGGGCCAGTGTTCCGATCACTCGGGCGATGGTTCCTGCGAGAGGTGCGTAATCGGATCGGTAGTACGGCATACGTGCGACCACCGCAACGATCGCGTCGATGACCGGTTCGAGGTCGACGGCGGTTCCTGATTCGCGGATCACGCAGCGTGCCAGGCGTCTGACCTCGGGTGCGAGGTCTCCGCGTGCGACCGAGGCCTTGAGAGCTTCCTCGGTGGAATGAAGCCACGACGCATCGTCGCTCGTTCCCGTGCGAGCCTGCGACAGCTCCAGCAATGCATCGGCACCCGACGCGTCGACGAACACACCACCGAGGTCTGCGAGAGCGTCGTAGCCGGTGGTGCCGTCGACCGGCAGCGATTCGTCCAGTGGCTCCCCGCGCGCGAGGATCTTCTCGATCACCAACCAGCGGTCCTGGCCGATGAGCTCGCGGAGTTCGATGAGATATGTCGCGGGATCCGCCAACCCGTCCGGGTGATCGACTCGAAGTCCGTCGACGAGACCGTCGGTCATCCAGCTCGCCACCTGGCTGTGCGAGTGCGTGAAGACGTCCAAGTCCTCCTGGCGAAGGCCGGCGAGTCCGTTGACGGAGAAGAACCGTCGGTAGCCGACGAGTCCCGCCTTCCAACTGACGAGCCGGTAGGCCTGGCGAGCGTGTACCGATTCCGGCTCGCCGTCACCGGTGCCGTCCGCGATCGGGAACCGGTGCTCGTAGTAGGCCAACAGCGGCTTTTCGCCGGAGCGATCGACCGTCAGTTCCTTCGAGTCCTCGTCGGATCCGAGGACGGGCAGGGCGATCTTGCCGTCTACCCCGTTGTCGGGTGCCCAGTCGATGTCGAAGAAGTCTGCGTACTCCGACAACCGGCCCTTGCCCAGAACGTCCCACCACCACGCGTTCTGCCGCGGGTCGTCGACGCCCACATGGTTGGGCACGATGTCGACGATCACACCCATACCGCGTGAGTGCAGTTCTGCCGCCAACGCTTCGAAGGCTTCGCGGCCACCGAGGGCGGCGGAGACCGTCGTAGGGTCGACGACGTCGTAGCCGTGCGTGGAACCCCCTGTAGCCGAGAGGATCGGAGACAGATATGCGTGGGTGACGCCGAGGTCGTCGAGATAGTCGACGATCTCTCGCGCGTCGTCGAGAGTGAACTGGTCCCCTCGCAGTTGTAGTCGATATGTGCTGGAGGGGATCGGCATTCTTCAGTCCGTCTTTCGTAGAACGAGTAGCGACCGGGCGGCCACTTCGACTGGTGTACCCGCTTCTATGACATTCTCACTTGCCCCGGTGGGAACGGCGGTGTCGAGAGCCACCGTCCATTCGTTGGCGTACTCACCGTCCGGCGTCAAGAACTCGATGGCTTCGTGATGGGCGTTGAAGCACAACAGGAACGAGTCGTCGACGACGCGTTCGCCGCGCTGGTTGGGCTCGGGGATTCCTTCGCCGTTGAGGAAGACAGTGAGGCTCTTCCCGAAACCACTGTCCCAGTCTTCCGGTGTCATCTCCTCGCCTGCCGGTGTGAGCCAGGCGATGTCGCGGGCCTGTTCACCGCTGCGGATGGGGCGTCCTTCGAAGAATCGCCGACGACGGAAGACCGGGTGATTGTTGCGCAGAGCGATAGCCGCCCTGGTGAACTCGATGAGATCGGCGTTGGTTTCGGCGAGTGACCAATCCATCCATGCCAGTTCCGAGTCCTGGCAGTAGACGTTGTTGTTGCCCTGCTGTGTTCGGCCGAGTTCGTCACCGTGCGCGATCATCGGTGTGCCCTGACTCAGCAGGAGTGTGGCCATGATGTTGCGGATCTGGCGTCCGCGAAGATCGAGGATCTCGGGGTCGTCGGTCGGGCCTTCGACTCCGCAGTTCCACGACCGGTTGTGGCTCTCACCGTCGTTGTTGTTCTCGCCGTTGGCTTCGTTGTGCTTCTCGTTGTACGACACGAGGTCGTTCAGCGTGAAGCCATCGTGGGCGATGACGAAGTTGATGCTGGCACCCGGCCGCCTGCCGGTGGCCTCGTACAGGTCCGAGGATCCGGTGAGTCGTGACGCGAACTCGCCGAGCGTGGCCGGCTCGCCGCGCCAGTAGTCGCGCACGGTGTCGCGGTATTTGCCGTTCCATTCGGTCCACAGACCGGGGAAGTTGCCGACCTGGTAGCCACCCTCGCCGACATCCCAGGGCTCGGCGATGAGCTTGACCTGACTGACGACTGGATCCTGCTGCACCAGGTCGAAAAACGCGGAGAGTCGATCGACGTCGTGCAACTCACGGGCGAGGGTGGACGCGAGGTCGAAGCGGAAGCCGTCGACGTGCATCTCGGTGACCCAGTATCGGAGAGAGTCCATGATCAGTTGCAGCGTGTGCGGGTGACGCGCGTTGAGGCTGTTGCCCGTTCCGGTGTAGTCCATGTAGTGCGCGTAATCACCGTCGACCAGTCGGTAGTACGCGGCGTTGTCGATTCCGCGGAAGCTGATGGTCGGACCCATGTGATTGCCCTCGGCAGTGTGGTTGTAGACCACGTCGAGGATCACTTCGATGCCGGCGGCGTGGAATTCGCGCACCATGGCCTTGAACTCGGTGACGGCTCCGCCGGCCGTGGGGTTCGAGGAGTAGTCGGCGTGCGGCGCGAGGAATCCGAAGGTGTTGTAGCCCCAGTAGTTACGCAGGCCCTTGTCGATGAGCGTTTGATCCTGCATGAATTGGTGCACCGGCATGAGTTCGATCGCGGTGATGCCGAGGTTCTTCAGGTGCTCGATGATCGACGGGTGCGCGAGCCCCGCGTAGGTGCCTCGCAGCGATTCCGGAACGTCCGGATGTGCGACGGTCATGCCCTTGACGTGGGCCTCGTAGATGACCGTCTCGTGGTACGGACGGCGGGGTGCGCGGTCGGCCTGCCAGTCGAAGAACGGATTGATGACGACAGTGGTCATCGTGTGGCCCAGCGAATCGTACTGAGGGAAGTCGTTTCGTGGTGTCTCGTCGTGTGCGATTGGATCGGGTTCGACGATCTCCTCGTCGGGATCGATCAGATCGGACTCGTCTTCGAACGGCTTGGTGTCCGGGTCCGCTGTCGGTTCGAGCTCAGGCTGCGGCTCGGGTGCGTCGAGGCTGTACGAGAAGAGCGAGCGGTCGCCGTCGAACTCGCCCTCGAATGCCTTGCCGTACGGGTCGAGGAGCAGTTTGCTCGGATCACAGCGATGCCCCTGTGCGGGATCCCACGGCCCGTGAACGCGGTATCCGTACTTTTGGCCCGGGATGACCGACGGCAGGTACGCGTGCCAGACGTAGCCGTCGGATTCCTCGAATCGGATCCGCGTTTCGGTGCCGTCGTCGCTGATCAGGCACAGATCGACTGCCTCGGCGACCTCGGAAAACAGAGCGAAATTCGTTCCGGCGCCGTCGTAGGTGGCTCCCAGCGGATATGCCGAACCCGGCCAGACTTCGATCGCGGGCGATTCGGAGGGTGCTTCGACAGACATGGATGAAACCCTACTGTGAGCGGATGGAACCGGCTCACCACCAGCCGGTCGAGGCGGCGATTTCGCGGCCCAATTCGCTGGTCAGAGTGCGTACGTAGGTGGCGGTGAGGTGATGTTCGTCGCGGTAGACCAGTACGTTTCCCACGACCGCCGGGCAGATCGGTCCATCGCACAGAGCACTTGTCAGGTCGAGCGGTCGGACGGTGGGAAGCCGGAACGACGACGCCAGTGTCGGATTGATCGGATCGAGAGCGGCGCCTCGCGGCATGCCGCACGACATCGCGCTCCCACCGTCGGCGAGGCAGTCGATGGCGCGGTACACGACCCCGTCCTTTACCAACCACGGCGTGTCTCGCATCGCGAGAATCGGGATGCCGTACGACGTGAGCTCGTTCCAGACGTTGACGTAGAAGTCGGGGGTGTAATCCCCCTGCCCGCCCTCTCGCGGCCGTGTCGATGTCGTGAACACATAGTCCGGACCTAGTTGTTCGACTTCACTCATGACCGTCTGGGTCCAGTCGAGGCAGTCGGGATACTCGGATTCGCCGAGCATGGGCATTGTCCCCAGGGTGAGCGGGCAGCCCATTTTCAAGAACGTGACGACTCGGAAGCCTCGGTCACGTCCGAGCATGTCCAGCGCGGTCACCCAGTGCTCGGCATGGGAACTACCGGCGAGAGCGATGGTCCGCGACGCGCTGAGGTCGCCGTACTCGCAGCTGATTGCGTCGCGGGTTTCGAAGTCGGCAATGCATCCTTCGACGGACGTGACGGGAAGATCCTCCGGTGCCGAGAACAATGCAGGAACCACGTCCGCGTCGGGCGCCGTTGCTCCGTCGGTCAGTTCGCGCGCGCCGGGATACGTGAAGGGGTCGAGTTCGTCACTGGCCTGAAGATCCGAGACCGAGCGTTGGATGTAGAAGTTCCATCCGGCGGACCCGCACACCAGTGCGGCAGCAAGAACGGCGGCCGTCGCAGTGATCGCGATTCTCGGGATGGAACCGCCAGGTGCCTGAAGCGGCTTCTCGACGAGCCGGACCGTCGCCATCGCGAGTACGACCGATGCTGCGATGATCGCCGCCCCGGTCGCGAGGTCTGCGCTCGGCTTTCCGCTGTACGCCAGAGTGAAGATCAGTAGCGGCCAATGCCACAGGTAGAGCGGAAAGGCGATCGAACCCAGCCACAGTCCGAACCGTGAGCGCAGCAGGTGCCCGACGCTGGTGTCGGGACCCGCGGCGATCAGTGCAATCGTCGCGAGGACAGGGAACAGAGCCCACGGGCCTGGGAACTCGTTCACTCCGTCGAGAAGAAATCCGCAGGCGACAACAGCGGCGAGTCCGAGGACAGCGAGGGCAGTTCTACCGGTTCGGAACTCCGAGGATCTGCGTTCGTGGGTTGGTCGCGGATGGCGCGCCGCGAACAGTGCAGCGACCGCACCTCCGAGCAGGATCTCCCACAGCCGTGCGCCGGTGTCGTAGTAGTTCCAGGACTGCAGCCGCGACGTGCCGTCCGCGGCGTAGACGAACGACACCAGTGAGGCGCCCGCGAAGAGAACCAGGTAGACGTGTGGCGGCGGGCTGGCTCGGTGCACGCCTCTCGACCGCCGAAGGACCCCCGCGAGGCCGAATACGACGACGATGGCCACGAGATAGAACTGGAACTGGACGGCGACCGACCACAGGTGCTGCAGGGGACTGACGCTGGGGTCCGCAGCGAGGTAGTCCTGTGACGTCCAAGCCAGCTCCCAGTTGGCGTAGAAGAAGACTCCGGATACCACTTGGTTCGCGATGTCTACCCAACGCGTTCTCGGCAACAACAAGGCCGTCGCGACCGCTACGCCGACGAGAACGAGTACCAGCGGCGGGCCGAGCCTGCGGAGAACTCGTCCGATCCGTGTGAACGGATTCAGCGAGCCTCCGGACTGCGCAGTCCGAATCAGCGATGCGGTGAAAAAGAACCCTGTCAGGACCAGAAATACGTCGACGCCGCCGGAGACTCTGCCCATCCAGACGTGGAAAACCACGACGAGTGCGATCGCCACGCCTCGCAACCCGTTCAGGTCTTCCCTTAGCGGTGGTCGGGGGGCGGTCTGAGCGACGCCGGGGACATCGCCTACGGATACGCCGGCAGGTTGGTACGGGGCGGGCATAAGAGGGTGACGGCTCCGGCGGTCGGCAGTAATCGGGAACGATGCGCGGTATTTCGGCCAAACAATACTGTGCGAGCGCCCCGAGTGTTCACTCAGCCGACAGATGCAGGCAATCGGTGAATGGCGTCGACGAGGGGGGCGAGCTCCGGTAGCTGCTGCGCGGCCGACAACGAGGTTTCCAGAACACCGTCGTGAGTGGGACGTGCTCGGTCGAGCAACGCGCGGCCCTCGTCGGTCAACTCGGTGTACATCCCGCGTCGATCGTCCTTGCACAGGACTCGCGTCAGAATTCCGCGATCTTCGAGTCGATTGACGAGGCGAGTGGTTGCGCTGCTGCTGAGCGCGGTTGCGCGTGCGAGTTGTTGCATTCGCATATGCCAGCCGTCCTGCCGATGGAGAGCATCCAGAACGGTGTATTCGACGACCGACAAACTGTGCTCGGTCTGCAGCGCACGTTCGAGGTCGGCCTCGATATGGGCGTGCAATGCAGACAGTGTGCGCCAGCCCTGAGCACGGATGAGGGACGAATCGTCGGCGATTCCCACTGTTCCTCCTTCGGACTCCGAACGGTGACGGCCAGTTTAACAGCTTGCGCAGTTATAAGGCGTGTGCAACTATTTGTGAGGCGTGTGCAATTACATGCATGCGCTTTATATGTGCGAACGCAACTACGAGGGAGTTTGTCACCATGCCGCTAGGACTGCTTGCACTTGCCATCGGAGGGTTCGGTATCGGGCTCACCGAATTCGTCATCATGGGATTGCTTCCCGAAGTTGCCGCAGATTTCGGCATCACGGAAGGCGTAGCCGGATGGCTGATCACCGGCTACGCGCTCAGCGTCGTCGTGGGGGCTGTCGGAGTCACCGCCGTCGTCACACGGTTTCCGAGGAAGAACGTCCTGGTCGCACTGATGGGGCTGTTCATTGCGGGCAACCTCGTATCCGCGCTCGCCGGGACCTACGAGGCGATGATGTTCGGTCGGATCGTCGCCGCCCTGTGCCATGGTGCCTTTTTCGGCATCGGTGCAGTCGTCGCTGCGTCTCTGGTTGCGCCGGAGAAGAAAGCAGGGGCGATCGCCATGATGTTCGCCGGACTTACTGCGGCCAACGTCCTGGGTGTCCCATTCGGAACGCTGCTCGGTCAGACGTACGGCTGGCGATCGACTTTCTGGGCCATCACCGTCATCGGTGTCGTAGCGCTGGTCGGCATCGTCGCCCTGGTTCCTGTAACGTCCGACGCCGAAGTTCGTGGAGATCTCCGTTCCGAGCTCGGCGCGTTTCGCCGACTCCAGGTGTGGCTGTCCATCGCGATCACTGTGCTGGGGTACGGAGGAATGTTCGGCGCGTTCACCTACATCGCGTTCACTCTCACCGATGTCAGCGGATTCGCATCCAGCTCGGTGCCGTGGCTGCTCATCCTGTTCGGAGTAGGCCTCTTCATCGGCAACTACCTCGGCGGCAAGGCGGCCGATCGCAACCTGACCGCTACGTTGCTCGTTCTGCTCGTTGCGCTGACCGCGGTCCTCGTGTTGTTCGCGTTCACCGCCGAAAGTCAGATCGCGACGGTCGCATCCCTGTTCCTCATGGGGGCCTTCGGTTTCGCGACCGTTCCAGGTTTGCAGATGCGTGTGATGTCCTTCGCCGAAGATGCACCGACAATGGCCTCGGGCGCCAACATCGCCGCATTCAATCTCGGGAATGCCCTCGGCGCGTGGATCGGCGGCGTCACGATCACCGCAGGACTTGGCTACACCTCACCGATCTGGGCCGGTGCCGGCATCACCGTCGCGGCCGTTGTCGTGCTCGTCGTAGCCACTGCAGTGCAGCGCGAGCGCGTGGACAAGGGCCGCAGGATCATCCACCTGCACACTCAGTCGGCGCACTGAACCCTGTAAGCGCCACTTCGTGCTCAGCGTGACTTGAACGTTTCTTGGGGCGCCGATCCGTCAGGCAGGGCAGCGGTCCGGGCTTATCAGAGACTGGCGGCACTTTCGGATGCACAATCCGCGATGAGGCGACGAGCCTGGCACACCAGCTGTGTGTTGTCTCGTGCTACGTCGCCCGTGTTCGAAAACAATGTGTCCTCGAGGAGCGCGATGGTCAGAACGAGACCGTAGAGGTAGCCGCTGCACATGGTCGGGAGTGCTGGTAGCGACCGCGAGTGCGTGAAGTTGAGAGTTGCTCACACCGGCCCGGGTGAGTGCCTGATCCGCAGCCCTAGCCGGAAGACCGGACGTAGATTCGTCGCCGCTTGCGTAGTGGCGGGTTCGGATTCCTGTGCGCTCGACAATCCAGTCGGGATGAGAATCGCACCAGCCGCCGGCCTCACGATTCCCCACCACACGTGGCGGCAAAGCTGTCCCGGTACTGATGATTCCAATAGCCATCGACATCCCTCGTCGTTACCGCTGAGTACGAACAGGAGTGGCGCTAAAAGCGTCCGCGTTACCTGTCCACATGATGAACGGTGACTGCGCCAATTGCCGAAAACCGAGAGGTTTGCTCTGTTGAACTCTGGGAGGAGGCTGCAATGTCTTTGCAGCACATACATTTAGACGAAGGATTCAATGTCCGTTTTGTGATTCATGCACGAAAACTCACCGCATGCTCGATGTGACACTAATCAGGCGGTACGGCCGGGTTTGAATCGTGTAGCCGACTGGGAGCGTGGAACGCGACCCGGATATCGCGAATAATGAGTCCCCGTCAATTTGACGCACTCCTATGGAATCGGGTGGCCGTGAAGGTCATCGACGAGATGGCCGCCTGGACCGGACGCTCGCCCGAGTGGCAACACCGGTTTCGAGAAGGGTTGGAGACGCCGAAAGGAAATGTAACTGCCATCCCTCGCAGGTAGATTGCCGATCGGTGCGCCCCAGAAACGACCTAGCTCTCAACCGGTCAACGCATCAACAGGCATAGCTGCTGTACGCAAAGCTGGCGAGTTCGGAACCTCGAGCCTGGAGGGATGCGTTGGCGGCTCCGGACAGTCGGCGTCGCAGCTTGTGGCTGAGACGGGGATGTGGCCGGGATGCGTTTTGTCAACGACGTGCAACCGGTGTTGCACCACCTTGTAGTTCGGTCACCAGCGCAGCGGGGTCGTCGACGTATACGCTGATATGTCTGATGGACGTGGCCTTGCGATGCTTGTGTAGCAACACAGGTAGTTGAATTGAGATCGGTTGGGCGAGAACGATATCGACGTTTGTACCATCGATATTGGGAAGATGTAATCGGTCCGCTATGGCGATGGGATTGGTTTCGGAGTACCGGCGCGACAGGACAACCGATTCGATGGTCGAACGCTCGATCGCGGCGATTGTCGAACCGGACTGCCGCACGACGAAGTGAGTGTCGGTCGAATAGTGCGGACGGACTCGGTGGATTGCCAGATAACCCAACAATGCGAACAGGGACCACACCGACAGCACTGCGAGGGCGATACGCAGCCACATCCATGGAAGAACGAAGTGAAGCACACCGATCTCTACGACGGTGGCCACGCCGAAGGCAACCGGTAGCGTCATCGTCCCGCGGTTCGACCGGAACACCAGCGCCCCCGGCTCGACGTCAGCTACGCGGCCCCGGACCCACAACCACAACGACGTGTAGGCGCGCGCTTCCGCCCGGATCATCGGCCAGAACGGCGAGTCCCCGGCCGTAGCAACCACCGCCGCTCTGGCATCCGCTCCGTCGCGTCGACGGGCCCGGTACGTCGCCACCAGACCGAACGCCACGATCATTGCCAAGGGAAGTTCGACGGCGGCGAACAACAGCACGGCCTGCCCGGGTCTGAGGAAACCGGTGGCGAGGAGGAACGCGTCGACGACCAGGACCGTTGCTGCAAGCACTTGCATGGACCGGTGGAAGCTCTTGAAGGTCATTACATTCAAGAGACACCCTTGGCCGGGATTGACTTGCTCACGAGCGCGCGTTGAACCCGGGAGACCACCTCGCGCTGAGCCGGGTCGGGAATGATCTCGTCGAGTGGTATCGGCACACTGGTCTCACTCGATTGCGTGGTATCGAAATCTACAGCTGCAAAGGGGTCTGCCTCCTCGAACCACGCCATCAACGTCTGCGACAGACGTTCGATCTCCGGTTCCGCCGAATCCAGTGTCTTCCCCTCCAGATTCGACCACTCGGCCAGAAGCTCTGAGTACCGGGAACGCTGCTCGTCGTCGGCGATCGAAGCTGCGTAGAACGACAGCAACTCCTCCGGTGCTTTGCCCGAAACGGCGAGCACCTCGAGCAGATCACGCTCACGCTCGAGCGCTGTGCGAACCGCAGGTGTCGGGGCGGATTCGATAGCGCTGAACAGCAGTCCAGCGACATTCGGAGGGAGCGCGGAGAGCGGTCGACCGCTCTCGACATCGTCGACCATCGAGGCGAGCTTGACTAGCCTGTGTCAGTTTCGCGCGTTCGGCCTCGAGAGCCGCGATCAGTGCGCGCAGATCAGCGATGGTGTCGTCAGTGCCCTCGACGTCAGAGGCGTCGCGCGCGAGAACCACGGCAACCGAGCCGAGCGGGACGCCGTTGCTTGCGAGCCAGCGGATACGCATGAGTCGAACAACGTCGCTCATCGCGTACTCGCGGTAGCCGTTCCGGCGTCGTTGCGGCTCGGCGAGCAGACCGAGGCGATGGTAATGGCGCACGGTTCTCGGTGTGGTGTCGGCCGCGGTAGCGAGTTGACCTATCTGCATGCCTTCAGTGTCAACCATGACCTAACGTCAAGGTCAAATGGCCGAAATCTACGATGACGCATTCGATGCTCGGTCCCCGACGTCTTGACCCACCATTCACCATGCGATAACCGCTACAGCCCGCGAAAACCGCGCTGACTCCTCCAGGCGAGCACCCGACGGGGCCGGTTATCGAGACGAACGTTCTTGGCGCTGGTAGTCACGAGTTCAATGAGACGACGTCGGCCCTCCACGGTCGATGGGGTATTGCGGAGATCGCGGTGCCGGTCGATGCGGTGCCGAAGGTGGTGGCAACCCACAGTGCCGCAGTCGGTGCCATGCTCGCGACCGCAGCGCCTGCGGGGAACCCGGCAGTGGCACCTGCCGCCGACTGTCGGGTGGCTTCGAGATCCTTCCGCGCGAACTCCTCCGCCCCCAGGAACTGGGCTCTGTGAATGTCGATCTTGTCGATGTCGGTCTCGAACGACTTCGGAGTGTTGACGACACTGTTCACCAGCTGTTCGACGAGCTCGATCAGATCCGTCGAGCGTTCGCGAAGGAGTAGAAGAGAAATGCATTTGTCGTTCATCGAGGTGAACGCGCGCCGAGACTCGCGCTTCCGCTCATTTCATAGCGGACGAAAGATGACGCCCCAATGACGCTCTGGTGTCCGCGTCACCAACGGTTCCGGGGTTTCCAGGGCGAGGGTGAGCCGGAAACGTTCATCCATCTGTCGTCCCTTCGAGGTCCCGGCTACGTCGGTCGTGTCGACGTTGCCGGGCGGGGTCGCGGCTCAATCACAGCAAGACACCACCGGACACCTCGATGCGTTCACCTGTTGCCCAGCGGAACTCACGGGACACGAGGGCGGAGATCGCGTCGGCAATGTCAGTCGGGGCGCCCACTCGCCCCAGGGCGGTTTGTTCGGAGAGTGCCTCGCGCATAGCGTCGTTGTCGCGCATGGCTCCACCGTTGAAGTCGGTTGCGGTCGGGCCGGGCGCGATCGAGTTGACCCGAATTCCGCGCGGGCCCAGTTCGAGGGCGAGGCTGCGGGTAAGTGCTTCGAGGGCCTTCTTCGACGCCGCATAGACCGAGGTGGCCGGGCTGACGTGTCGACTGAGCGAACTCGACACGTTCACGATGCTCGCACCGTCCGACAGGTGGGGCAAGAAAGCTTGCGTGACGAACATTGGACCTCGGACGTTGACGGCGAAGGTGGTGTCGAAGTCTTCGGCGGTAATGGCACCGAGCGGGGCGAACAACCCCACCCCGGCGTTGTTGACCAGCACGTCGATGGTGCTGGCATTCCACCTGTGCCTGATGCCGGCAAGCACGTCGACGCGTGCCGTATCGATGGAGGTGAGATCCGCGACATCCAACTGGACCGCGATGGCTTCGCCGCCCGATTCGACGATGTCGGCGACGATTTCACTCGCGTCGCCTCGCGAGGCTGCGACGACCTTGATGTGGTTCTTGGCCAGTGCTAACGCGGTCGCTCGTCCGAGTCCGCGGTTGGCTCCGGTCACGAGGGCAATTCGGGACATGTGGTCTCCTGAGTTGATAAGTAAATGAATACTTACCTTTAAGGTAGTTCTCGATGGAGTGCCCGTCAATTTCAAGCAGGGAGAGAGCTATGGCCCGCGACGCCGACGCCACCAAAGTGAGGATCCTCGCTGCGGCAACCGACGAGTTCGCCGCACACGGTTTCGCGGGTGGCAGGGTCGAGCGGATTGCTGCTCGAGCGCAGAGCAACGTAAGGATGATCTACGCGTACTACGGCGGCAAGAGTGGCCTGTTCGATGCGACCGTGGCTGAGGCGCTTCGACGCATGGCCGAGAACGTCCCACCTCGTCCACAGGACCTTGCAGGCTGGGCCGGTGACGTGTTCGATCATCACCAGCGTTACCCGGAGGTACTCCGGCTGAGTATGTGGGCTCAGCTCGAACGGCCCGAGGCCGGCGCTGAACCGCGCGAAATCTACGAGGACAAGGCGCTCGCCGTCGCGACTGTTGCGGCCCGACCACTCTCGCCAATCGACGTCCTCGTCTTCATCTACGCCATCGCGCAAGCCTGGCAGCTGTCACCGGGAGGACTTACCGGACTCGAGGAGGACCCAGCCGGCGGTGATGGAGTTGCCGCTCGGCGGCAATCGGTCGTCGTCGCCGTGGAGCGGATGGTGCACGCTCAACCCTGATGCTGAGGACACTGACCCTGTTGCTCCCCTCATCGAGATCCTTCATGCTGATCGCGGGAGGTCGGCACGTCGCAGACGTCCGCGCAGCCAGTCGGCGAGCGGAGTCCACGGTGAGGACCTGCAGAGAGGGTGCACCCACCGAGATCAGGAGTTCGGAGAGTTTCCTGGCCACCTCGTGGGATAACCTCGCAGCGCCGATGTCACAAATGTTCGGGTGCCGCCGAGTCGTCTGAACCGCTAAGGCAGCTCGCGTCGCACGATTTCAGCCCCAGTGGCGAGTGCGCCCATCTTCTCTCGTGCGACGCGTCGGTCAAGTGGTGCCATACCGCAATTGGTGCTCGGATAGAGATTGTCGGCGTCGACGAACGGGAGTGCGCGGCGAAGGGTCGCGGCGACTTCTTCGGGTGTCTCGATGGTGCTGCTCGCAACATCGATCGCTCCGAGCATGACCTTCTTGCCCCGGAGCAGTTCGATCAGGTCAACCGGTACCCGCGAGTTGTGACTCTCGAGAGACACGATGTCGATCGATGACTGTTGCAGCAGTGGAAACGACTCTTCATATTGGCGCCACTCGGCCCCGAGCGTCGCCTTCCAGTCGGTGTTGGCCTTGATGCCGTAGCCGTAACAGATGTGAACTGCCGTTTCGCAGCTCAGCCCTTCGGTCGCACGCTCGAGTGTCGCTACGCCCCAGTCTTTCAGTTCGTCGAAGAACACGTTGAACGAAGGCTCGTCGATTTGGATGATGTCGACCCCAGCCGCTTCCAAGTCCTTTGCCTCTTGGTTGAGAAGAGTCGCGAACTCCCACGCGAGCTTCTCGCGACTTCTGTAGTGGTCGTCGTAGAGCGTGTCGATCATTGTCATCGGGCCAGGCAGGGCCCACTTGATCGGCTGGTCGGTAGCTGCTCGAAGACGTGCGGCATCCGCTGCGAACACTGAGTTCTTGCGGCTGACCGCGCCGACTACCGTCGGAACGCTTGCGTCATAGCGGTCTCGAATTCGTACGGTCTCGCGTCGGTCGAAGTCCACGCCACCGAGCTGCTCGATGAACGTGGTCACGAAGTGTTGTCGCGTCTGTTCACCGTCGCTGATGATGTCGAGCCCGGCACGTTGCTGCTCATGTGCTGCGAGTGTCTGGGCGTCGCGTTTGCCATCGCCCAGTTCGTCGTCTCTCAACTTCCACGGCGACCAGAGCTTTTCTGGCTCCGAAAGCCATGAGGGCTTGGGCAGGCTACCGACGATCGAGGTGGGCAGGAGTGTGTTCATCTCTGGTACCTTTCGGTCTCGCGGACTCAGGCGGACTGCCTGGAAGCCCACCGTTCGAGAACAGCGCCATACGGTTTCATCAGATGCACCTCGGTGAATTTTCCTTGCGTGGTCGCGAGCCGAGCGCGCTCGGCACGGTCGTAGCTCACTTGCGGAAGTGAATAGTTGCCGTTGTCGAGACTCGGTTGGTACACATCCGTCGCTGCGGTGTTCGCGTTGTAGATTTCGGGACGATAGATCTTCTGAAACGTCTCCATCGTCGCGATCGTTCCTGCAAGTGCGAGAAACGAATAGTCGTTGAGCAAGTCACCACGGTGGTAGAAGGCCAGTGGAGCGACGGACCCCTGAGGCATGAAGTAGCGCACCTCGAGCCCCATTTTCCTGATGTATCGGTCGGTGAGCGATTCCTCATCCGCCGTATACTCCACCCCGAGAATCGGGTGGTGATTGGTGAGCCGGCGGTACGTCATGGACGTCGATACGCTGATGCAGATGACTGGTGGCTGCGAGAACCGTTCGCGATACTCGTCCGATTCGACGAAACGCTGAAAGACCTGCCCGTGCAGATCGCCGAAGTCGCCGGGGATCCCCGTCGTTTGGTGCCCCGGGAGCCGAACGCTGAAGTCGTAGTCGCGAATGTAGGAGGAGAAGTTGTTTCCGACGATGCCCTCCGTGCGGGTGCCCGTGGTGATGTCGACGATGTCGATATCGAGCACTTCGATCACCGGAAATGCGGAGTCGTCCCCGGCCGACACGAGATGCAGGTCTACCGAGACGATGTCGAGGTCGAGTGCGTAGCGGTCACCACGTGGATTGTCCCAGTGCACCAACTCGTTGACCCGGGTGTTCATCATCGTCACCGCGTTGCGCAGATTCTGTCGGCGACCCTCGCCCCGTGCAAGATTCGCGAAATTTGTCGTGCTGCGTGAGTTGGTCGACGGGGTGTAGTCCTCGTCGAAGCGAGTCGTACCAATCCTGAAGACACAGTCGTTCGTCATACTGATGAGTTGCCCCAATCACGTGCGGTGAGTGCAGCGACGAGCGTGTCACCGCACAGTTCACTGCCTGAGTTCTTGCAGCACTTCAACCGAATTTTCGATGGGCCCAGGGCAGACCTTCCAGGCCGCAACATCCGGGAGTCGACTGTGCGAAGTGGCGCGGAAGTCAGTGTAAGTAGACGCGCCGCCATAGCCTAATTGCCTCTGGCGATAGCTAAATATAGCCAATGGCTATGTCAGTAGATCGACTCCGAACCCCGAAACAACGTCGCGCATCTCCGCTACGAATCGCTGAGCCTGGGTGGTCAAAGGCACCGAGGTGTGACCGATCCAACCGATCTCGATGCGCTCATCCACGTCGAGTGGAACAGCGACGATAGACGGATCGAGATCGTCCGAGACGATGCCGGTAGAGATGGTGTAACCGTCCAAACCGATCATGAGGTTGAAGATTGTCGCTCGATCACTCACCCGAATATCTTGCTTCGATGAACGGGTAGAGAGGATCTCTTCAGCCAGGTAGAAGGAGTTGTTCACACCCTGGTCGAACGTGAGGCGGGGCAGATCCTCGAGGTCACTCAGCGTCACGCTCTGTCGCCCTGCGAGAGGATTCGTGCGGGCTATGAAGATGTGCGGCGACGCCAGAAACAACGGCGTGAAAGCCAGCCCTGCTTCGCGAATGAACTTGTTGATCACGTTTGCGTTGAATTCGTTGCGATAGAGCACGCCGAGTTCACTTCGCAGCGTGCGGACATCCTCGATGATGTCCCATGTGCGGGTTTCGCGAAGACTGAACGCATACTCTGCGGCTTGAGAGGCTTTGACCATGCGGGCGAAGGCGTCGACGACGAATGAGTAGTGCTGAGTAGACACGGCCAGCAATCGGCGCGAGGGCCCGCGGCCCAGGTACCGCTGTTCCAGGAGTTCCGCTTGCTCGACCACCTGGCGCGCATCGGAATAAATCAAGTCAAGTGAGACACCGGGCGTTCAGTTGATCTGGATTTCGAGTGCTGGTTCGTTGATGTAGACGACGTGCGGGATCTTCGGTGGTGTCGGCCGAGTCGAGAATCGGGCAGGGTTGGCGGCGAATGCTGCGGTGAGTGTGATCTGGCGGGCTTCGTCGATCGCCTCCGCGGTCCCGAAGTGTACCGATGCCGGGGTATGCCATCCGATGCCGGAGTGGTGATGAATGTGGTTGTACTCGTTGAAGAATCCCTCCAGGAAAGTTCGGGCATCATCAAGGGTGGCAAACGATTTCGGAAAGTCATGCAGATACTTCAACGTTTTGAACTGGGCTTCGGAGAACGGATTGTCGTTGGACACTCTGGGTCGTGAATGGGATCGGACGACTCCGAGAAACGTCAGTAGTTCCGACACGAGACCCGAGGTCATCGACGCTCCGCGATCGGCATGGACGGTGTGTGGTGTCGCGCCGTTGCGTTCGATAGCTTCGGCGATGAATTCTTCAGCTAGATCAGCGCTTTCGTGGGATGAGACGATCCAGGACGGGGTGTAGCGGGAGTAGATGTCGATCAGGACGTACAAGTGGAACCAGACGCCCTTGGATGGTCCTCGTAGCTTGGTGATGTCCCAGGACCAGACCTGCGAGGGTCCGTTTGCGAGGAGTTCGGGTTTGACCTTCGGCGGGTGTGTGGCCAGGCGTCGTCGTTCACGGTTCTGCCCGGCAGCGGAGGCGATGCGGTACATCGTCGAGGTTGAGCACCAGTAGTTTCCTTCGTCGAGTTCGCGGGCGTATATCTGACAGATCGCGAGGTCAGCATTGCTGTCGGAGTTGATCACCGCCAACACCTGTGCGCGTTCAGCGGCCGTGAGTGCCTGCCCGTTGTCGGGGACGCTGCGGCGTTGCTTGGGGCCCAGAACAGGTGGTTGCCGGCGGCGGTAGTGGGTGGCGCGGGAGCGACCGATCAGCGTGCACGCCGTTCTCGTCGGGACCGAGGCGGCACGGAGTTCGTCGAAGGTGGTGTCAAGGGCGTGGTCGGCGGCATCGGTGTGCCCGTGCTCTCGGAGATCGACTCCAAGAGCACATGCAGTTTTCCCATGATCTCCAGCGCGGCCTCCGTCTGCGTCAGCTGCTTCTCGAGGTGCGCGTTACGTCTGCTGAGTCGGTCGAATTCTTTGCGGTCGGCTGCGTCGATAGTATTGCGACTCTTGTCTTTACGTCGCTCAGTCGTGTCTGCAGGCGTGGTGTTGTCTCGGGTAGCGGACCATTCACGCAGCTGCGACTGGTAGAGGCCTTCGCGGCGTAGAACCGCCGATTTCTCGCCGAACGGGGCTGCGCGGTATTCGTCGATGATCTTGTTGCGGTACTCGGTGGTGAAAGTACGGCGGGTTGCTTTCGGTGCGGGGTCGATCGACTTGTCCGGCGGTACGGGCTTCGGGCTGCTCATCGGTGATGCTCCAGTCATGCCCTCAGGGTGTGCACTTCGTTTGCTGTAAGTGTCTCACTTGATCCTGGCAGAGAGGGCATAGCCGGGAAATTCCGCCCCGTCTTCGGTGAGCGTGACTCCACGGGTCGACCGAACGAAAAGCGTACGTCCCACTCGGTTTTCGAGGTCTTTCAATGCGGACGACAGGGTCGGTTGCGCGACATAGAGCAGGTCCGCCGCGGCACTGATGGATCCCTCGGCGGCCACCTCCACGAAGTACCGCAGCTGCTGAAGGGTGATTCCCCGCACCGTTCCCGCGATGCCACGTGCCATCGCAAGAACCTATCGCACTGGTGCACGACGCTGACGCCGGTGGGGGTAGTCCCGCCGTAACCGCCGGCACGATGAAAAGTCGCCCGCAGACGTGCACACCTAAAAGAGCGGGCACACCTACTTTCAGGGTGAAAGCCGGATCGAAGCGATCCGTCCTCCAGGTCAACCTCAACCTGGCGCGGGAAGAACGGGAGGCTGGAGGTCGCCAGAGGTGTGTGGTGCCGTCCACTTCTGAAGCAGTGCAGTCGTCTTCTGAAACTGACAGGTGCGATACCAATCGTGTCGTTTCAGTGCGGTGACCTGGTCGGGGCATTGTCTGCATAGTTCTGCCCACGCCTGCGCGCCGTCGACCTCGTTCACGCGGGCGCCGGCGGGGAGCCAGTATGGGAGCGTATTCGACCGTGGCACTCCGGGCGCATTCTTGTCCAACCCGGGTCCGCTGCTCCGGTACTGGCGGCAGCCTAGACCGCGGCGTAGCGCCACCATGTCGGTGACAGGCGATGGCCACTCGTGGGGGTCACGTTGACCGTCCTTGCAATCGGCTAGTTCCGTGCACGTGCCCGCGATCGCGACCGGCAATAGAGTTACAGGCCGACCGTGCCGAGCAGGGCTTTTCCTGGATCGACGACCGCAACGACGGCTGCGACGAAGAGCAGCGCCATCGCACTGGTCATCACAGCACCGAGCGATCCGAGGGCGACGAACATCCGACGGTGGGCACCGTCTGTCGTGTCCGACGCTCTGTAGCGTCGGAATGCGACGACGGTTCCGGTAGCGACTACAGCGATCACCACGGCGGTAGCAACAATCACCGCCCAGTTGTAGTGCTCGACCTGTGTGAGCAGCTGGAGCAGTGGGGGCCTGGAGTCTCCGCTCTGCACACCGTTCTCGATCAGAGACTGCGCTGTCTCCCCGTCCGCGTTGTCAGCGGAGAGCATCGGAAGCAGCGCGACTACGGGTGCGACCGTCGACTGGATGTTGAGCACAGCCAGAAACACCGAAAACAATGACAGCACAGTCGTAGTGGCCGCCGCGACCACGCAACCTACGCCGACCGTCAGAGATCGCCGCCACAGAGTCGCCGCGAGCAGACCCAGGACCGCGGTCAGCAACACCGAGATGACGATCTTGATCGCGTGCCACTCGAACCAGTAGTCGACCATCTCCGCCAAGCCGGGAGGATAGGTGCGGACACCGCTACCCCAGTAGTCGACCAAGCCGCGGCCGAGCAGCTCACTCATGACGGATTGATCCTGGAACTGCGGATAGCGTCCGCGTAACAACGCGGCCGGGCCCAAAACGAACGCGGCCACCAATGCCGCTCCGGCGCATGACAACGCGACGATCGACCAGCGGCTTCGGTTGACGGACCTACTCATTGACGACTCCCTTCCGGGAGAAAGTCAATCAGCAGGTACTCGACTGCACATCCATCTGCAGTACTACATCTGACGAACGAGGTACCAGCTCAGGATTCGATGCTCGATCGCTGGCCGGCGCCGGACTCTGGCGATCGTCACGGCGGCCAGGATCAACCCTGCACCGTGATGAAGTCGGAGTCGGTCAACTCTCTGTCTGCATCCGGGAGGAGCGAGACGCTCTGACAGTCGCGAGAGGTGAAGTAGTGCAGTCCACTTCTGAAGCAGTGCAGTCGTCTTCTGAAACTGACAGACCCGATTCGCTGACCAGCGTCCGAGCGGTGCCGAAAAACGTAGGCTAAACCCCGGCGTGTCCGAGTACTACCAGCGTAAACGCGCCGAAGGTTCGCCGCTAGCTGAGAGGGCGGCGGATCTGACTTCACCCGAATAGGTTTGCTGCTTGCATTCCCCGCCGCTGCCGGCCAGGCGGTCACTTACGTTAGCCGTCAGGAGGCGGCGAGTTGGTTGATGTGGGCCGTGGCCAACACATGACGGGGAACGCGGCCGCCTGCGGTTCGGATCATCGCCTGACCCAGTTGCAGGCTCGTGGTGACGTAACGTGGCACGATTCGCCGCAGCAGGGGGTAAAGCGGGCCGAGAGCCTTGTACAGCAAGACGTACAACGCAGTCTTCGATGTGGTGCCGGGCAGAGGAAGGACGAACGCGGGGCGGAACAGGTAGGCGCGTGGGGACAACGTCAGCAGGGCGTTCTCCGTCTCGCCCTTGACCCGTGCCCACATCATGCGGGTCGTGCCGGTGGCGTCGGTGCCGACGCCGGAGACGTAGGTGAAGACGAGATCGGGATTGGTGATCAGCAGCGCGCGGGCGGCGGCAAGGGGGAAGTCGTAGGAGACCCTGCGGTACTCCGTCTCACTCATCCCGAAGGCAGAGGTGCCCAGACAAAAGAAGCAGGCGTCGAAACCGGCCAGATCATTCTGAACGGTGGTGAAGTCGGCGAAGTCATCGTGGGGGAGTTCGCGGAGCTTGAGGTGGGTGCGGCCGGTGGGAGTACGGCCTACGGCGAGAATGTCGGTGACCTGCTCATCGCGCAGGCACGCTTCCAGTACTCCCTGCCCGATCATGCCGGTGGCTCCGAAGATGACAATGCGCACAATGATCCTTTTCTTACGTCAGCGATGGTGTCGCTCGATTGCATTGGATGGGCTCGGACAGGGAAGCCCGGCAACCGACCTTGGCAGGGGTAGCGGCTTTGGGCGGTTCGGTGCCGCAGCGGGTTCGAACTCAGGCGTTGATCTCGTCGTAGAACTCGATCCTGAGCGGTGCGGCGAGTAGTTCGCCGAATTGGGCCATGACATCGCCGCCGGTCTCGGCTCGCCACGCGGCATAGGCCTCTTGGTCGCGTTTGTCGTCCCACTGCTCGATCAGTGCGAATTCGGTGTCGTCGTCGGCTCTGCGGACGACCCGTAGGCCGATGCAGCCGGGCCGTGAGCGGGTGGCGGCAAGGGTCTCGCGGTAGAAGTCGACGACATCGTGACTGCGGCCGGGCTTGGCTGTGGCGTGCAAGATGACAGTGAAGGCCATGAGGAACTCCGGTTTTTCGGTGAGGTGGATGGATGACCGTCAGGCTTGCTATGTGCCTGCCCCGCCGCAGCTCGAATTGGCGAAGTGGTGGTCCCATCCAGTCTGACGTCAGGTCTTTGGATTGTGAATCATCGAGACACCGCAATACCTTCGCCAGAGTCCTAGATTGTGTGTATGGATCTCATATCCGATCTTCTCCGGATCTCCCGCGCGCGATGCGTGCTGTCTGGCGGTATCTCCGGATCAGGTGCTTGGGCAGCACGGTCGCCGGCCCCGGGACGGATCAAAATTCTGGGAGTAGTCCGAGGTTCCTATTGGTTTCGGCTCGACTCCGAACCCGCAGACCTGCGGGTCGACGCGGGCGAGGTTCTGGTGGTGGACGGCCGCACGTCTTTCGACCTGGGAAGCGATCTGCATGATTCGCCGGTACATCTGCGGGAAACCGATCCGGTTCGTCCGATCGATCGCGACGCCGACCACGTTTGCGTCACCGCACACATCGAGTTGTTCGAGGCCGCCGATGACTTCCTTCGAGACGCTATCCCACCCGTCCTGCATCTACATGGTCGAGCGCGCGAGGCGACGACTGCGGCCTGGGTCCTCGAGGAGCTCTTCGACGAATTCGCCCACGAACGTGCCGGTCGCACTGCTGCCTCGGCTCAGCTGACGCAGTTGCTGTTGGTGCAGGTTCTTCGGGCGTGGGTGGCAGCGGCGGATGAGTTGCCATCAGGTTGGGTCCGTGCCGCCGGTGACGACCGGTTGGGTCCGGCATTGCAGCTCATGCACGCCGATGTGGGCAGAGATTGGCATATCTCGGAACTTGCTGCGGCGTGCGCGATGTCGCGGAGCAGCTTTGCCCACCGGTTCACCACGACCGCCGGTGTTCCTCCTCTTACCTACCTGTTCAGGTGGCGAATGCGCCTGGCCGAACGTGCATTGGACGACGGATCGTCATCGATTACCGAACTCGCAACGCAGCTCGGGTACCGGTCCGAGAGTGCTTTCAGCGTCGCGTTCAAACGCTGGTCCGGGATCGCGCCGAGTCGATTCCGGCAACGAAACCCGCAATCGGACCTGTCCTGAGCCAATCTCGATCCGAATGTCGTTGTGTGACCGGCGAAGCCATGACCGGCGACAGTGATACGTCGTCTTCATGGCCGCGTTCAATGCCGCCCGAGGCGGGGCTTTCTCAGGCGAGTTCAACCAGCGCAAGACCGTCGAATATGCATGGCACCGCCGGTCCGTGGCCGCCGGGGGAGTCGTGCAAGATTGAGCCCCGCTGAGGCCAGAGAGGACGCCAATGGGTCTGCTCACTGAGTAAGCCAGTGCACAATTAGACACCGGTCTGGAACAGCACCTCTTCGAGCTCACGCATGCGATGACGCTCGATCCGAAGGGCCGACCCACGCGCGTCGACGTACCCGAGCACGCTGAACCGGACCCCGACGACAACACTGGATGGCAAATCGCATGCCCGACGTCGACACCCGGCTGGAGTGGCCGAGCGAGCTCGTCGAACACTTCCGCTGCGTCGACGGCCTCCCACGTGAGCCGTGGATGGCGTTGTTCCCCAAGTACGAATTGTTCGGTCTCGACGCGATGCTCGACCAACGTGAAATGATGACCGACATCTGGCACCCCGGCGATGCCGAGAACGATCCCGACCGGATGATCGCCAGGACCGCAGGCGAAGCGGCGTGGACCTTCCTCGACGACTTCATCCCGATCGCGGGAATGGACGGCTACTTTCTGTTCTTCGATACCCGCCCAGGCGAGTTGAACGGCTGCGTGACCGTCCTCGACAACGTGGACTCCGGCGACGCTGGGCCGCAATGGATTTCCATCAGCGCGCTGCTCGACGACGTTGCAACGAGTCTCGAGACAGGCGCTCCGTTCGACGGAGGATGGCGTCACGAAATCGTCGAAGGCCATTTGCTGTGGGACTGTTGACGTCGAGCGGCGGTAGAGCTCTAGCTGAGCCTAAACTCGGTTGCCGCGCTGAGATCCGCAGCCAGTTTCGCGGACTCAAGGTTGACTTGGGACGCTTCCTGACTGGTGGCGAGCTCGGTGCACCAAACAATAGTTGAAGTTGAGCGAAAATCTGTACCAAGGCCCGCCGAGGCTTTGGTAATCCAGGTCTTCACCTGACTGTCGTGGTTGGGGCGGTTGGTCTGGCGAGTAGATCCATCCGGAAATGTAGCCGAAGAACACGGTGTCGTCATCCACGAAGTAGATCGCGGTGTCGTCGGGGTCCCGGGTGACTCTCTTGAAGTCGAACGCATCGATCGACACGTTTTGGAGTCGCACAGGCCCGGTAACCGGGAGAGTTGCTACGAACGCGTCGAACTTCGGCTGTGATCGCTCGAAGGACGGGCCTGGAATGATAAGCGCCAGAACGAGTCCGAATACGACGATGGCCGGTGCGATGGCGATCATCCATGACCATGGTTGCCCTGACCGCAGAAATCTCACAGTCTTGGAGCACCAGACGATGCCCACAATGAGGAATGCCAATACAACAGCGGCGAGGATTGCAAAATTGAGCATGTCGAAGATCCGCCCGGCGTGTGGCCAGTAGTTCATCGAACCAAATATTGCGGCCACACACAGCACGAGAGTGGTGATGGCCAGGACCCTTCCCGGCGGACGAAGCTGCTTTACAGCCTCGAAGGCGGTGTTGTCCATGGGTTCATTATGCGAGAAGACGGTCCTGCCCATCACATCCGAATCTCGGGACGCCACTCGCGTGGGCTGGCTTGGAGCTCCCCCCGGGAAGCTGCGCTATTCGATACTGTCGCCGACCTCGAATTGAGCGTCGCGCAGGAGATCAGGTGTTATCGCCACGCCTGTGTGGTTCATGATCATTGCGAGTCCAGCTTCGAGGACGTGAAACCGTCCGTCAGGTAGCGGGCCCTCCCCGTCCGGGTCTATACCTGCCGCGCGCATGCGATCTCGCCACGGGCTGTCTGGATTGTCGAAACCGTCGCCCATACGAAGCAGAGGGTCGAAGAATGCGGTAGTGGTGCCGTCGACCCACTGAGCGAAATAATTGGGGCCAACAGTGGTGGCGTAAGTCAGTGCTTCACCGCCGACCGACAGCGGCATCATGAGGTCTGCGTCCAATCCTGCTGTAGAGGGCGCAATCGCGAGGACCCAGTCTCCGAGCTGGGTGACGCCGATCGTTTCGACATCGGAGTTGACGCCTTCCAACCCGACGACAGTGCCGTGCGTGTCGGTGGTCAGCGCGTTCAGCACAGTTGCCGCGTCGTCATGCCGCACAACCGTGAATGAGACGCTGGTTTCAACCCACCCGTACTTATCGACTATCCACGTGAAATCTTCCCATGTTGCCGTCATTGGACGATTTTTTCATGGAGTTGTCTTTGGCCCGGTCGTCACCCAGCCCGAGCGAAGAGAGTCGATCAGCTCGTTTTCTCTTCGACACCGAGAACGCCCCCCGGAGCGCGAGCTCCGGGGGGCGCTGTCGAGTGGGGTGCTTACGGTCTAACTCGACGCTGTTTCGCGGTGCGGCAACTTCCACCCAGGACGTACGAAGTGGCAGGTGTACCCGGTCGGGTAATTCTGCAGGTAGTCCTGATGTTCCGGTTCGGCTTCCCAGAACGGTCCGGCCGCAGTGACTTCGGTGACGACCTTGCCCGGCCACAGCCCGGACGCGTCGACATCGGCGATGGTGTCCAGAGCGACACGCTTCTGCTCGTCGCTGGTGTAGTAGATCGCCGATCGGTAGCTCAGTCCGACGTCGTTGCCTTGGCGGTTCTTGGTAGACGGATCGTGGATCTGGAAGAAGAACTCCAGCAGATCGCGGAACGAGATCACGGACGGATCGAACACGATCTCGACCGCCTCGGCATGAGTGCCGTGGTTTCGGTAGGTGGCGTTGTCGATGTCACCGCCCGAGTAGCCCACGCGGGTGGATTCGACGCCTGGGCGATGACGGATCAGTTCCTGCGCTCCCCAGAAGCAACCTCCGGCGAGGATGGCGGTCTCGGTAGATCTGCTCACTGCTGCGCTCCTTCGTCTGAACCTGCGGTGCTGTCGGATCGGTCGGTGCCGAACTGTGCCCTGTATTCACCGTAACCCTCGGCTTCGAGGCGATCCACCGGCACGAATCTCAATGCGGCCGAGTTCATGCAGTAACGGAGGCCTCCCTGGTCCTTCGGGCCGTCCTTGAACAGATGACCCAGGTGCGAATCGCCAGCCGCCGAGCGGACCTCGGTGCGCACCATGAGGTGGCTGAAATCCCGCTTCTCGACGACACTCGTCGCAATCACCGGTTTGGTGAAACTCGGCCACCCCGAGTGGCTCTCGAACTTGTCGGCGGACGAGAACAACGGCTCGCCTGTCACCACGTCTACGTAGAGGCCTGGTTCGTGGTTGTCCCAGTATTCGTTGTCGAAGGCGCGTTCGGTTCCGTCTTTCTGAGTGACGCGGTACTGCTCGGGCGTCAACTTGCCCACCGATGCGGAATCCTTGCGGTACGAGCGTGTCATCGTGTCCTTTCTGCTGAAAGAAGGGCATTTCGGCCCCGCATCACTCAACAACGGTCACCCGTCGATATTCCACTTCAGTAGTCTGACTGGGGCGGTGCTTACCGCAGTGACTTCATAGCAGTGGATTGGTGGACAACGGTGGCTTCTGATCGGTTCTGGCGCGTACTCGGGCGTTCGGCTCAGAAGGGTCAGACGCGCTCACGCACCAGCGTCGATCGAGCCGAGGGTCACGCAGACTGGGCCGCCGCATTGTCCGACGCCGACATAGCCGCCGCAGCTGCCGACATGCGGGCCGAAGGCGCCGACACTCTCGACGTTCCCCGCTACTTGGCGCTCGTACGCGAGGCCGCGGCCCGTTCGCTCGACATGAAGCCGTTCGACGTTCAGCTCCTCGCCGCTGTGCGCATGCGTGAGGGCGATGTCGTCGAGATGGCCACCGGTGAGGGCAAGACGCTTGCGGGGGCATTGGCTGCTGTCGGCTACGTGTTGTCCGGTCGTTCGGTGCACGTCATCTCGATCAACGATTTTCTTGCCCGTCGCGACGCCGAGTGGATGGGACCGTTCTATTCCCTGCTCGGTCTGACTGTCGGTTCGGTCGCGGAGGGCTCCACGGCATCCGAACGTCGCGCTGCCTACCGATGCGACGTCACGTACGCCTCCGTCAACGAGATCGGCTTCGACGTACTGCGCGATCATCTCGTCGACGATGCCGCCGAACTCGTGACTCCGATTCCCGATGTTGCTTTGATCGATGAAGCCGATTCGGTTCTCGTGGACGAGGCCCTCGTGCCGCTGGTTCTCGCCGGATCGGTATCGACGGACGTGCCCGCCGACAAGGTGTTCGATGTTGTCCGGTCGCTCGACCGGGGGACGCACTTCGACACCGACGCAGAGGGCCGCAACGTATTCCTGACGGACGCCGGCGCTGAACGATTGGAGGTCGAGCTCGGCGGCATCGATCTGTACTCAGAGGGCCACGTCGCAACCACGCTCGTCGCCGTCAATGTTGCCCTTCACGCCCAGGTCCTACTCCAGCGCGACGTGCACTACATCGTTCGTGACGGACGTGTCCAACTGGTCAACGCGTCCCGGGGGCGTGTCGCCGAACTGCAGAGATGGCCCGACGGACTGCAGGCTGCAGTCGAGACGAAAGAAGGCCTCGATCCGACCGAGACCGGTGAAATTCTGGACACGATCACCGTTCAGGCCTTGATCGGCCGCTACGCGACGGTGTGCGGTATGACCGGAACGGCGCTGGCGGCGGGGGAGCAGCTCAAGAAGTTCTACGGCCTCGGAGTGTCGGTCGTTCCGCCGAACCAGCCCAACATCCGTATCGACGAGGAGGACCGCGTCTACGACACGGCGGCCAACAGAAACGCAGCGGTCGTCCGCTACGTAGCGGACGCACACGAGACCGGCCAACCGATACTGATCGGAACGCACGACGTAGCCGAATCGGAAGAAATGGCGCTGCTCCTCGAGGAGGCCGGAATCTCGGCCGTCGTGCTCAATGCCAAGAACGACGCGGAGGAAGCAGCGGTGATCGCCCGCGCCGGCGAGCGTGGATCGGTCACTGTGTCCACCCAGATCGCCGGTCGCGGTACCGACATCAAACTCGGCGGACCGACAGGGGAGGGTGCAGCGAAGGACGAGGTCGCGGAGTTGGGCGGTCTGCTCGTCGTCGGTGTCGGACGCCACACGACCGAGCGCCTGGACAATCAACTGCGCGGACGGGCCGGGCGCCAGGGTGACCCGGGCCGATCGGTGTTCTTCTCCAGTTGGGAGGACGAGGTCGTCACCGCGAATCTGGCGCCGAAGGAGCAGCCGAAGAAACATGACGATTCGGGCCTGATCACGGCCGGTGGCGTTGCGGCAAAGATGGATCACGCGCAGCGCATCGCCGAAGGCGTCATGCTCGAAGTGCATTCGCGCACATGGCGGTACAACCAGCTGACGGCGCAGCACCGCGCCATCCTCGACAAGCGTCGTGCGGCGTTGCTGTCCTCGGGCGAAGCGCTCGACCTGCTGTCGTCGGCGGCGCCCGATCGTGCTGCCGAACTACGCGAGACAGTGTCGGAGGAGACCCTGATCGTGGTTGCGCGCCGAATCGTGTTGTTCCACTTGGACCGATCCTGGTCGGACTACCTCGCTCATCTCGCCGACGTACGCGAGAGCATTCACTTGCGCGCGCTCGGTCGAGAAAATCCGCTCGACGAGTATCACCGCATTGCTGTCGATGCGTTCAAGACGGTGTCGGAGAAGGCCGTCGAGCTGGCGACGTCGACCTTCGAGACCGCCGAAATCACTGCCGAGGGAATCGATCTGGACGACGCCGGGTTGGCGCGTCCGACATCGACGTGGACGTACATGGTGCACGACAATCCGTTTGCCGGGAACACGGCCAACAGTGCGGGACTCGGGCCTGTATTCGGCGGCTAGAGCGTGTCTCTTAAATTGGGTCCGTTTTCGTTTTCATCGCCGGGCGGTGGTTGTGGTTGCGGGAGTGCAGAACTGCCGCGCACAGGACAACGCCCCCGAGGAATGTCATGGCGTACTTGTCATATCGAGTGGCCACACCACGCCACTGTTTGAGCCGCCCGAAGCCACGCTCGACGGTGTTGCGGTGCTTGTACATCGTCGGATCGAAACCCGGTGGACGACCACCGGCGGACCCCTTGTCGGCCCGTCGCTGCTTCTGGTCGCTGCGCTCGGGAATGGTGTGTTTGATCTTGCGGCGACGCAGTTCGGTGCGGGTACTGGGATGGGTGTACGCCTTGTCGGCGAGCAATCGGTAGTCCTGGTCCCCACCGGCAGCTCGGTGGGCATCGAGCAACGGCACCAACTGTGGATTGTCCCCGGCTTGCCCACCGGTCAGCAGCATCGTCACCGGCGAGCACGTCAGGTCGGTCAGTGCATGGATCTTCGTGGTGAATCCTCCGCGAGATCGACCCAACGCGTGGTCAGCGGGTTCGTCGACGGATTTCTTGTAATTCGACAAGGCCCCCTGTGAGAGTGTCGGCTCGCGCACCGGCCGCATGCTGATGCGCCCGGACGCTGGTCGAGTCGATCGAGAGCACCGCCCCGATATCGCCGTCGAGTTCTTCCGGGTCGAGACCGAACACCTCGGCCACCGCGGCAAGCATCTCGTCGTAGGTGCCATCGAAGGACCATCGGTGGTGGCGTTTCCACACCGTCTGCCACGGACCGAAGTCCTCCGGCAGATCTCGCCACGGACACCCGGTACGGAATCGGTATGCGATGCCCTCCAGAATTCGCCGGTGCTCGGCGAACCGCCGCCCACGTTTTCCCACGTCGGTGGGTATCACTGGCTCGACGATCTCCCAGAACTCGTCACTGATCACTCCCACGCGCGTCATCGAAATATCATCGCTGACAGCACCTCTCAAATTTGGGAGACACGCTCTAGGCCCTGGCGCGGGCGCCCAGCCGTGAGCGGACCCCGTCGACCAACAATGCCAGGCCGAAGTCGAACCGACTTGTAGGATCCGGCTTTTCGAACAGTGGTGACGTGCCGTCAGCGAGGGCACCCATGGAGTCCATCTGCATTCGTGCTTGCTCGTCGACGGTGTGGCCGAGGATGTAGTAGAGCAGGGTGTCGGCTGTGAGTTCGGATTCGTCCCGGGACAATCCCGCACGGATACCGACGGCGGCGATCCGTTCGCGGATTCGGTTCGTGACCATCCTCGAGGCATAGGTCGCGGCGACGAGTTCGGCCCCGTCGCGGTGCGAGAGCAGTCGGTCGCGCAGGCGGTGTGCAAGCTCGCGCAGTTGACCGTCCCAGTTCTCGTGCTCTGTCGGGGAGTCGACGTCCGCCAGCAGTGAGTCCGCGATGGCACCGAGCAGCGTCTGCTTGTCCTTGAAATGCCAGTACAGGGCGCCTGGCTGCACATGTAGCGAGGTCGCAACGCGCCGCATGGTCAAATCGCCGAGCCCGTACTCGTCGAGGATGGCAATCGCGCCCTCCAAGACGTCCGCTCGCCGTAGCTGCACTCCGCACTCCTTGGTCGTGGTGGTGACCGGTCCTGGCTTTGACACTAACCGACGCTCAGCCTAACGTGAACGCCGTTCAACTTGAACGTCGTTCAAGTCAGGTTTTCCAAGTTCCACCTACTCGACCCCAGGAGCAGTCCGTGACGCAGGGATCCGTACGAACCGACATTCTCGACATCGCCAGATCTCAGGTGGTGGAGGGCGGCGTCGGACTCGACGAACAACAGGTGTTGACCGTGCTCCGGCTGCCCGACGAACGACTCGAAGAACTGCTGGCTGTGGCACACGAGGCTCGGTTGGCGTGGTGCGGTCCCGAAGTCGAGGTCGAGGGCATCATCAGCCTCAAGACCGGCGGCTGCCCGGAAGACTGCCATTTCTGCTCGCAGTCCGGGCTGTTCGAGTCACCCGTGCGTGCAGCTCGGTTGGACATTCCGAGCCTCGTCGAGGCGGCCAAGCAGACTGCGAAGTCGGGTGCAACCGAGTTCTGCATCGTAGCGGCGGTGCGTGGGCCGGACGCCCGACTGCTCGCCCAGGTCGCCGCTGGCATCGAGGCGATCCGAAACGAGGTCGAGATCGACATCGCCTGTTCTCTCGGCATGTTGACCCAGGAGCAGGTCGACCAGCTTGTATCGATGGGTGTCCATCGCTACAACCACAACCTCGAAACCTCCCGTTCCTACTTCCCCAACGTGGTCACCACACACACGTGGGAGGAACGGTGGGAGACACTGGCCATGGTGCGCGATGCAGGGATGGAAGTGTGCTGCGGCGGAATTCTCGGAATGGGGGAGACACTCGAACAACGCGCCGAGTTCACGGCCGATCTGGCCCGTCTGGAACCCGATGAGGTTCCGCTGAACTTTCTCAATCCGCGTCCGGGAACGCCGTTCGGCGACCTCGATGTGTTGCCCGCCTCCGACGCACTTCGAGCCGTCGCTGCATTCCGCTTGGCCTTGCCTCGAACGATCCTCCGGTTCGCCGGCGGCCGCGAGATCACCCTTGGTGACCTCGGGGCGCAGCAAGGGATTCTGGGCGGCATCAACGCGGTCATCGTCGGCAACTATCTGACGACGCTCGGCAGGCCGGCGGAGCAGGATCTCGACCTGCTCGACTCCCTTCGTATGCCGATCAAGGCTCTGAATTCGACCATCTAAGGTGGACGGCGTGACGACCAGCGGTGACAAGTTCAACCCGTACACAGGTCGGGCCCTCGTGCCGAATGCGATCGACACCACGCCGCAGTCGGCGCTGCTCGGTTTGGAGCCGCCGCGGTTCTGCGGTGACTGTGGGCGGCGCCTGGTCGTGCAGGTCATGCCCAACGGCTGGCATTCGGTGTGTTCCAGGCACGGCGCCGTCGACTCAGCGTCACGTGGTCAACGGTGACGCTCGGTCCGCCCCAAGCTCGCGACGTCAGGTCCGCGAGGGTGCTCGCGGTAGCGGTAGCGGTCTCGGTCTTGTTCGGCATAGTGGGCGGTCTTGTGTGGGGCGCAGCGGCGCCGCCGGAACAGTTCGTCGTTGTCGATCCCGGGCGCGGCGCGGCGTTGACGGGGGAGAGTCTTCATCGGTTCGACGGAATCGCTATATTCGTGTGCATTTCGTTCGTCGCGGGAATCGTTGTGCCCGTTGCCCTGTGGACGTGGACATCGGTCCGTGGCCCGGTTCTGTTCCTCGGTGTACTCGTCGGTGCCGCGCTCGGCTCGTCGGCAATGCTCGGTGTCGGTATCTGGCTTGCTGGGCTGATCGATCCGAGCCCCGACAATCCGCAGATAGGTAGCGTCGTGTCGGTTGCACCGGGGTTCGAATCCCCGCTCGTGCTGGTGGTTCAACCGCTTCTCGCGTCGCTCGTCGTGCTGTTACTGGCGGCGATGAACCCGCACGACAACCTTCGGTTCACTCCAAACCCGGACCCGGAACTGCCGTTGTCCGAGTCGGACGAGATCGACGTCCACCGCTAGCTCGGTGGGCGGAGCGCAGCGAACTCGTCCGTCACCCGAAGCGATGATTCGGTGAACCGGTACAGCGCAGGAGGGCGGCCGCCGGACTTGCCCGAGGGCGAGGTGCGCCCTGTCGGCTCGACCACCTTTCTGCGGCCGAGGACGCGGCCGAGGTTGGTGGCATCGACCTGATAACCGAGTGCGGCGGCGTAGATCTCGCGCAGTGTCGACATGGCGAATTCGACGGGTGCGAGTGCGAACGCGATGTTCGTGTAGGAGAGCTTCGCCACCAGCCTGTTCCGTGCGTGCAGTACGACGGTGCCGTGGTCGAACGACGTTCTCGGAAGCCGGGCGACCGGATGCCATGCGGTGTCGGACGGAAGTTTCGGTTCGGAGTAGATCGGTACCAACCCGAGGAAGTTCGACGCGATTCGGCGGCTCCCCGGTACCCGGTCGGGGTCGCTGAAGATCGACAGCTGTTCGAGATGTGCCACCGTCCGCACGTCGACCTTCTCGGCGAGCTGTCGACGGGCCGATGTCGAGAGGTCTTCGTCGTCTTCCAACACTCCGCCGGGCAGCGACCAGGATCCTTTGTCGGGGTCGAGTGCGCGCTGCCACAGGAGCACTCCCAATTCGGGGGGCTGGCCTGCGATGAATGTCCTAACTTGAAATACCGCGATGAGCACTTCGTGGACAGTGCTACGATGTGGCATGTTTTCGATCATAAGTCGAAAACCCCTACGAAGGAAATCCGGACCGGACGAGCAGCCCGCAGGAGCAACCCAGCAGGACTGCACAGACCGGGCGAACGATGAAGGAGTCCCGCGATGACGAGCAGTGCAACCCGGCTCGGAACCAGTGGTTCAGCAGCAGTCGACAGGGCAGTGACACACGGGTCGGCGACGGCCACGATGTGGGCGGGAGCTGCAGACATCGTCGACGGTCCAGGTGGATTCAGCGGGGTCGAGGCATCCGAGGAGTGGGCCGCCGAGATCAAGCGACTGGCCCGCCAGCGTGGTGCCACGATCCTCGCTCACAATTATCAGCTGCCGGCCATCCAGGACATCGCTGATCACGTCGGTGACTCGCTGGCGCTCTCGCGATTGGCCGCTGAGGTGCCCGAGGACGAGATCGTCTTCTGTGGGGTTCACTTCATGGCCGAGACGGCCAAGATTCTCAGTCCGGCCAAAACGGTCCTGATTCCTGATCAGCGCGCCGGATGCTCGTTGGCCGATTCCATCACCGCCGATCAATTGCGCGAGTGGAAAGCCGACTACCCGCAGGCGATCGTCGTGTCCTACGTCAATACGACCGCCGAGATCAAGGCGCTGACCGACATCTGCTGCACGTCGTCCAACGCGGTCGAGGTCGTCGAGTCGATCGACCCGAACCGCGAAATCCTGTTCCTGCCCGATCAGTTCCTCGGCGCGCACGTCAAGCGCGTCACCAAGCGGGAGAACCTGCATATCTGGGCCGGTGAGTGCCACGTCCACGCAGGCATCAACGGTGATGAACTGGCTGCGAAATCCCGCGTCCACCCGGACGCCGAACTGTATGTCCATCCTGAGTGCGGTTGTGCGACATCGGCTCTGTATCTGGCAGGCGAAGGCTTCGTCGCAGAGGACAAGGTCAAGATCCTCTCGACGGGTGGCATGTTGGATGCGGCCCGCACGACGGGGGCCAAGCAGGTCCTCGTGGCCACCGAGATCGGCATGCTGCACCAGTTGCGCCGCGCCGCGCCCGACGTCGACTTCATGGCTGTCAACGACCGCGCATCCTGCGGATATATGAAGATGATCACCCCGGCGGCCTTGCTGAGATGCCTCGTCGAGGGCAAGGACGAGGTGCACGTCGATCTCGACACGGCGCACGTCGCAAGCAAGTCGGTGCAGCGCATGATCGAGATCGGTAACCCTGGTGGCGGCGAGTGACACCCGAGGTGAGCGTTCATTGGGAACGCTCGGCTGACCTCGTCGTCGTCGGTGGTGGCGTCGCGGGCCTGAGTGCCGCCCGTGCAGCGTCTCGGGCCGGCTCGACAGTGCTGACCGTCGCCAAGACCGGACCTTCGGACACGTCCACTCAGTATGCGCAGGGCGGAATCGCCGTGCCGGCAGAGTTCGCGAGCGCCGATGCCATCGGTTCGCACGTATACGACACGTGCGAAGCGGGCGGTGGACTGTGCGATCCAGTGGCCGTCCGATCGATCGTCGCTGCAGGGCCGGACGCGGTCGCGACATTGGAGTCGTTCGGCGCGAAGTTCGACCGCGGGGCCGACGGTGGGCTGGCGCGAACCAGGGAAGGTGGGCACCGCGTCAGGCGGATCATTCATGCCGGTGGCGATGCCACCGGAGCGGAGGTCCAACGTGCGCTGGATATCACCTCTGGCATGGCACATTCAGGAGAAGTGCTGTTCGGGACCACCGCAGTACGGGTCCTGACAACCGACCGAGGAGTGGTCGGCCTGCTCGTGCACTCGGGAAGCGGATACGGCGTGATTCACTGCCCGGCCGTGCTTCTCGCGACGGGGGGACTCGGGCAGTTGTACTCCTGCAGCACCAACCCACCCGGTGCCACGGCCGACGGGATTTCCCTCGCCCTCGACGCCGGGGCGGACGTCGCCGATCTCGAATTCGTGCAATTCCATCCGACGGTTCTGTACGAAGCAGGTTCGACCGGTAGGCGACCGCTCGTCAGCGAAGCAGTACGCGGCGAGGGCGCGCACCTGGTCGACCTCGATGGCCAGAGGTTCATGGAGGGAGTCCACCCGCTCGCGGATCTTGCTCCGCGAGATGTGGTCTCGCGCGCTATTGCCGAGCGGCTGCGGATCACCGGCACCGACCACGTTCTCCTCGACGCACGTTCGATCGACGACTTCCACACGCGGTTCCCGACGGTGGCGGCATCCGCGCTCGCGGCCGGAATCGATCCGCTCGTGGACCTCGTACCCGTCGCTCCCGCAGCCCACTACTCGTGCGGTGGAATCGTCACAGACGTGTGGGGGAGAACGGGCGTGGACGGTCTCTATGCGGCTGGCGAGGTTGCCAGGACCGGCATGCACGGGGCGAATAGGTTGGCGTCGAACAGTCTCCTCGAAGGCCTCGTGCTGGGCCGACGTGCCGGCGCTGCGGCTGCCGAGCGTCGCGGGCTACCGACTCCCGACGTCGCTGTGTACCTTCCTTCGATGCGCCGACTTCGGCGGCCGGACCTGCAGCAGCTGATGACCGAGCATGTGGGGGTCGTTCGCGACGCCGACGGGCTCGCGTTCGCCGCGTCTGCGCTGTCCGCACTCGCCGAGACTTCGGCGGATGACGCGGACGGTATCGCGACGTCCGCTCTCGACCCCACGGTCACGGCATTCGAGGACTCGGCGTTGACGCTGACCGCATCAGCTCTCGTGACTGCGGCTGCCGAACGCAAAGAAAGCCGCGGTTGCCACACACGGCGTGATCACCCGACGAGCTCGGAGGACCTGCGACACAGCATTCGGATCCGTCTCGGCTCCGATGGAGAGCTGGAATCGCGACCGTCCCCGATCGGCGACACACACGCACAGACCATGACAGGAGTGAGCTGACAGTGAACGCGCTGACGACGCAAGGATTGGACGTGGAGGAAGTGCGCGCGCTGGTCACCTCCGCACTCGGCGAGGATCTGAAGTACGGGCCCGACGTCACCACTATCGCCACCGTGTCCGCCGACGCGGTCGCCACGGCATCCGTCGTATCCCGGGAGTCCGGAACCGTCGCGGGGATCGATGTCGGCCTGCTGGTGTTGGACGAGGTGCTGGGAGCAGGGTCTTACGTAGTCGAGGATCGGGTGGTCGACGGCACGGAGGTGGTGCCTGGCCAGAGCGTCCTGACAATCACCGGTCCCACTCGCGGGCTCCTGACAGCGGAACGCACGATGCTGAACTTGCTGTGTCACCTCTCCGGTATTGCGACGGCCACCGCGGCCTGGGTTGCAGAGGTCGCCGACACCGACACAAAGATCAGGGACAGTCGAAAGACCCTGCCCGGGCTGCGCGCGTTGCAGAAGTACGCCGTACGGGCCGGGGGAGGCGTAAATCACCGTATGGGTCTCGGCGACGCGGCTCTGATCAAGGACAACCATGTTGCCGCGGCAGGTTCGGTGGTCGCGGCGCTGAAGGCGGTGCGGGCCGCGGCCCCGGACATCGAATGCGAGGTCGAGGTCGACAGTCTCGAGCAACTCGACGAGGTGCTGGCCGAGGATGTCGGTCTGGTTCTACTGGACAACTTTCCGCTGTGGCAGACGCAGATGGCCGTCCAGCGGCGCGCCAAGCTGTCTCCGAAGACTCGGCTCGAGTCTTCGGGCGGACTGACTCTCGACGTCGCCCACGACTACGCGAAAACTGGGGTCGACTATCTCGCGGTAGGTGGACTCACTCACTCGGTCACTGTGCTCGACCTCGGGCTCGACATGTAGTTCGGCGAGTCTTGTAGATTCGTTTCGATGTCCGACATGCAGAGCGTTCGCCTCGACAGCTGGATCTGGGCCGTGCGCTTGTTCAAGACGCGATCTGCTGCCGCGGCTGCCTGCCGCGGTGGGCATGTCCGCGTCAACGGCACGCCGGCGAAGGCGGGTCAGCGCATCGGACCCGACGACGAGATCAGGCTTCGAGTCGACGGTCTGGAGAAGATCGTCGTCGTCGTCCGCATCGTCGCCAAACGTGTGGGTGCGCCGGTCGCGGCCGAGTGCATGATCGACAGAAGCCCGCCACCGCCGCCGAAAGAAGTCCTCGCCTCGCAACCCCGCCGAGATCGCGGGGCTGGGCGGCCGACGAAACGTGAGCGTCGAGACCTGGACAGATTGCGCGGGCTGGCTCTCTGATCGGTCGTCAGCGCCTAGACCTCTTGCTCCGAGGTGTAGCGGGACGCTGAACCTTCTTGGCGGGTTTGGTAGGCCGCGGTTTCTTGGTCTTGTCCGGTGCGGTAGGCGTCCCGCGTGAGCTACGGACCGAACGGCCACGAACGATACCGACGAATTCCTCGACGTTGTCGGTTGTCTCCTGGCTCGGCCATGCAATCGCGATCGGCGAGCCGGCGACACCGTCGACCGGCCGGTACACGAGATCCTTGCGTGCGTGTAGACGCGCTATCGATTGCGGCACGATCGCGATTCCCAGCCCAGCAGCTACGTATTCGACGAGTTCGCTGGTGGACTCGATCGGCGGTAACGCAAGTCGAGTGCCGTCCGCCACCTCCGAGGCGATGGCGGTCCACTCCGGAACTTCGTCGAGATCGTGAAGGAGGTGCTCGTCCGACAGATCGGACACCGAGATTCGATCGAACGCCGCAACCGGATGATCCTTGGGTACCACCACTACGGGTACCTCCTCGTACAGTCCGATGACGCTCAGCCCGTCGCGGTCGACCGGCAATCGAACGAAAGCCACGTCCACGGCACCCTCCCGCAGCAACGAGAGCTGGGTGTCCGGTGTGGACGGTACGAGGTCGATCGCGATCTCGGGAAAGCGCTCGGCCCAGATCCGAACCCATTTCGTCGGGGTGACACCCTCGGTGTATCCGACTGTCAGAGTGTGTAGCTGCGAGGCTCTGAGCGCGGCTTCCTCGGCGACACGACGTTCTTCCTCGTCGACGAGAACGCGAGCCGTCGAGAGAAACTGAATACCGTCCTCGGTCAGTTGCGTGGGCGATGCCCCGCGAACGAACAGTGGGTAACCGAGTTCGGTTTCGAGTTCGATCACGGCCGCGCTCAGGGTGGTGCGGGCGATGTTCAACGACTTGGCGGCGCGCGCGAAGTGCAGTTCCTCCGCCACAGCGATGTACCAGCGGAGAGTCTGTACCTCGAAGTTCACGCGTCCAACACTAGGCGACACAATCGATCGTTCGACGACGGTGGCATTTCGCGATCCATCGGGAAGTTAGGCTGTGCGAGTGAGCCCGGAGAAGAAACCACAGAACATGAAGCCCCTGACCGCGGCGAACAAGCTCGGCATCTACCTGCCAGCCGCCCCCGAGGAGTTCCAGTCCACTCCCGTGAGCAGGGCCGATCTCGATGCGCTGCGTGCCGATCCGCCGCAGTGGTTGGTAGAACTCCAGAACAACGGTCCGTTTCCGAAGGACGTCATTGCGCGCCGGCTCGGCATCTCCATTGCGGGTCTTGCTCGTTCCGGAGTGACCGACGCCCTCACGGCCGAGCAGATCGATTCGCTGCTCGAAGAAAAGCCGGACTGGCTGGTCAAGGAACGCCGCACGCAGGACGAGGTCCGCGCGGAGGCCGAGCGCGTCAAGGCGAAAGACGAAGCTCGTCGGGCAGCGAGCAATCGGCCACAGAAGCTCCGCAAGTGATCAGGTACTGACCCTGCCGTCGAGATAGAACCACCGTCCGCCCTCTCGGACGAACCGACTGCGCTCGCGGAGCTCACCGCCTCCGTCGGGATGGCGATAGAACGCACTGAATTCGACCCAGCCGTCGCTGTCGAGCAGACCACCGGCCCCGGTGCCGTGAATGTCGAGTCGGTACCACCGCTGAGCTGGGTCCAATTCGAGAACTGCGGGTCTTGTGGTCGGGTGCCAGGTGTCGAGCAGGTACTGAGCGTCACCGACGCTGAACGCGCTGTACCGCGACCTCATCAACTGCTCCGCTGTCGGAGCCGTCCGGGAACCACTGAGAAACGGCCCACAGCACGAGTCGAATCGTTCGCCTCGTAAGCATGGGCACAGACTGCTCCCGCGCATGGTCCAGGCCCCCATCAGATCGGATTCGAGCGTCGAACGGTCGCAAGGAAAGCTGCTGCGAAGAAGAACAGCCCGGCGAAGGTCCTGTTCATCGTCACCTGCTGCCGCTGCGAGCGCATGACTTTGAGCACTCGCGATGCAAGCGAGGTGTAGCCGGTCATCACCGCCGCATCCACGGCAACCATCGTCGCAGCGATGATCAGATACTGCGGCGGAAGTGCGGCGGACGTGTCGATGAACTGCGGTAGGACTGCCAGCATGAAGACGACTGCCTTCGGGTTGCTCGCATTCACCAGTAATCCGCGGCCGAGCATCGAAATGCCCCGGTCGGCGATCGGTGGTGCTTCGGCGATCTCGGTAGGTGCCGCTCGCCACTGCCGGATTCCCAGATAGACCAAATATGCGACGCCGAACCACTTGATGGCCGAGAAGGCGACTTCGGATTCGGCCAGCACAGCGCCGAGACCGATGGCGACGATGGCGATCTGCAGCAACAGTCCGATCTGCAATCCGAAGATGTTCCAGTAGCCCCGCTTCAAGCCACACCGGAGACCGGTGGACATCGACGCGATAGCACCTGCACCGGGCGACAAGCTGATGACCACACTCGCGCCGAGAAACGCGACCCACAGATGCATGTTCATTCGCCCATTGAACAATGCCCGTCGAACGAGACGGGTCTCGGCACCGCACGTTCGCGTGATCTGCACGCGGGGTAGTAACCCGATTCACTCGGTGTGGGACGTGCAGGTTCAGCTGGAATTCGTCCGCACTATCCTGGGGACGTAGTAACCAGACCTCAGTGTGCTTTGTCGAAGGGAAAACTATGCCTGCCCGCATCGAGCTCGCCCGCGTGGATCTACGCGGTCGAACTCCATCCACCGCCGAACTACGCGGCGCGCTCCCACGAGGTGGAGTGGATGTCGATGCGGTGTTGCATCAGGTTCGTCCAGTGGTCGATGCTGTTCGTGACCGCGGCGTCGACGCCGCGCTCGAGTTCTGCGAGAAGTTCGACGGTGTTCGACCGGACCGCGTTCGGGTGCCTGCCGAGGCCATGGTGAGGGCACTGGACGAGTTGGATCCTGCGGTGCGCACAGCGCTGGAGGTCGCGATCGAGCGGACCAGGATCGTGCACGCCGATCAGCGTCGCACCGACACCACCACGCAGGTAGTGCCGGGAGGAACCGTCACCGAGCGGTGGGTTCCGGTCGAGCGTGTCGGGCTGTACGTCCCAGGTGGCAACGCCGTCTACCCGTCCTCGGTCGTGATGAATGTCGTGCCCGCGCAGACCGCAGGCGTCGGCTCACTCGTGGTGGCGTCGCCGCCGCAGAAGGCTTTCGGCGGTCTGCCGCACCCGACTATCCTCGCGGCCGCGCAGCTCCTCGGCGTCGAAGAAGTCTGGGCTGTCGGAGGAGGGCAGGGGATAGCGCTGCTCACCTACGGCGGCACCGATACCGACGGAACCGAACTGGAACCGGTCGACCTCATTACCGGTCCGGGCAACATCTACGTGACGGCAGCAAAGCGTTTGTGCCGCTCGCTGATCGGCATCGATTCCGAGGCCGGCCCCACCGAGATCGCAATTCTCGCCGACGAGTCCGCCGACCCGATTCACGTTGCGGCCGACATGATCAGCCAGGCAGAACACGACGTCATGGCAGCCAGTGTGCTTGTCACGACCAGCGTGCAGCTGGCTGATGCAGTCGACGAAGCTCTTGCAGCGCAACTCGACTTCACCAAGCACAGCGAGCGAGTGCTGACCGCCCTCACCGGTGCGCAGTCGGGCACCGTGCTGGTCGACGACATCGACCAGGGCTTGGCCGTCGTGAACGCGTACGCCGCCGAGCACCTCGAGATTCAGACCGTGAATCCGTCCGGCGTGGCCGCGCGTGTGCGTAGTGCGGGCGCAGTCTTCGTCGGCGCCTGGTCGCCGGTCAGCTTGGGCGACTACTGCGCAGGATCCAACCACGTTCTCCCCACCGCGGGGTGTGCGCGTCACTCCTCCGGCTTGAGCGTCCAGACATTCCTGCGCGGTATCCACGTGGTGGACTACTCGGAGGCCGCTCTGAAGGATGTTGCCGCTCACGTGATCGCGCTCGCCGACGCCGAGGATCTGCCTGCGCACGGCGAAGCCGTCCGTCTTCGGTTCGAAGGACTGTCATCATGAGCGGCGTTATCGGGCAGGGTGTTTCAGTGGATTCGCTTCCGCTGAGAGAGAACCTGCGAGGCAAGTCGGCGTACGGCGCCCCCCAATTGACTGTCCCTGTGCAGCTCAACACGAACGAGAATCCGCATCCCCCGACGCAGGCTCTCGTGGACGATGTTGCCGAGTCGGTTCGGCATGCGGCGACGCAGTTGCACCGCTATCCGGATCGCGATGCCGTCGAGCTACGTACCGCGTTGGCGGAATACCTGACCGGTCAGACCGGCTTCGACGTCGACGCCAGCAACGTATGGGCAGCCAACGGCTCCAACGAGATCTTGCAGCAATTGCTTCAGGCATTCGGTGGTCCGGGCCGGTCGTCGCTCGGATTCGTGCCGTCGTACTCGATGCACCCCATCATCGCGTCGGGAACGCAGACCGAGTGGATCGACGCCAAGAGGCGCGCCGATTTCTCGCTCGACATCGATTTCGCGGTGTCGTCGATCGCCGAGCGCGACCCGGATGTCGTCTTCGTCACCAGCCCGAACAACCCCACCGGCCACAGCATTCCGACCGAAGACCTGCGCCGCATCCTGGACGCAGCCCGCGGGATCGTGATTCTGGACGAGGCGTACGCCGAGTTCTCGGCGCAGCCGAGTGCCATCGGGCTGATCGCCGAATATCCGACGAAGCTCGTCGTCAGCAGAACGATGAGCAAGGCATTTGCCTTCGCGGGGGGCCGGCTCGGCTACCTTGTCGCGGCTCCGGCCGTCGTGGAGGCCATGCTGTTGGTGCGTTTGCCTTACCACTTGTCCGTCGTCACCCAGGCAGCTGCGTTGGCAGCGTTGCGACACGCATCGGAGACACTCGGCAGCGTCGAAAGGCTGTCTGCCGAACGCGACCGCGTCATGGCACGTTTGACCGAACTCGGTTTCGATGTCATCCCCAGCGACGCAAACTTCGTGCTGTTCGGTCGGTTCACGAGTGCTGCGGCGACGTGGAAGCGCTACCTCGAACAGGGCGTGTTGATCAGGGACGTCGGCATCGACGGATACCTGCGCACAACGATCGGACTCGACTCCGAAAACGACAGGTTCCTCGAAGTGAGCGCATCACTCGTGCAGAGTGAACTCGAGGACATACGGCCGATTGTTACGAACGAGCACGTGGAGACGAACCGATGACGACACCATCCGAAGGCCGGCCACCGAGAATCGCGCGGATAGAACGCACGACCAAGGAATCGGACATCACCGTCGAATTGAACCTCGACGGCACCGGAGTGGTCGATATATCCACCGGTGTCCCGTTCTACGATCACATGCTCACGGCGCTCGGTACGCACGGGCGGTTCGATCTGACGGTGCACGCGAAGGGCGATATCGAGATCGATGCGCACCACACCGTCGAGGACACCGCGATCGTGCTCGGACAGGCGCTCGGGCAGGCTCTGGGGGACAAGTCCGGGATCACCCGGTTCGGTGACGCGTTCATCCCGATGGACGAGACCCAGGTGCACGCATCCGTCGATGTATCGGGTCGCCCGTACTGCGTGCACACCGGCGAGCCCGATTACATGGTGCATTCCATCATCGGGGGTTATCCGGGTGTTCCGTACGCCACGGTCATCAACCGCCACGTGTTCGAGTCCCTTGCAATGAACGCGCGGATCGCGCTGCACGTTCGGGTTCTGTACGGCCGCGACCAGCATCACATCACCGAGGCCGAGTTCAAAGCAGTGGCGCGGGCATTGCGACAAGCGGTCGAGTACGACCCTCGCGTCACCGGCATCCCGTCCACCAAGGGCAGTCTGTGACACAGGTGTGACCTCGCGGTCCAACTCGCTTCTGTCGATCCGCGGCCTGCCTGCTGCGATGGCAATGGGCGCTGCGGCGTTCGGTGGGTGGGGCCTGTTGCTTCCGGTAGTGCCGCTCGCGGTGTCCTTGGGCGGTGGCTCGGATGCCCTCGCCGGAGCGAGCACTGCGGTGTTCATGGCCGCAACAGTCCTCACCCAGCTGTTCGTGCCGAAGCTACTGGTCCGTTTCGGACACCGACTCGTCTTGGCGGCCGGCTGTGTCTTTCTCGGACTTCCCGCTGTGTTGTTCGCAGTATCGGTCGCCGCCGCACCTGCGCTGTCGGTGTCGGCCGTGCGTGGCATCGGTTTCGGGCTGTTGACCGTCGCTTCCGCAGCGCTCGTCGCGGAGCTCGCTCCGCACGATCAGCTGGGCCGCGCAACCGGGGCACAGGGGATCGCTGTTGCGCTCGCGCAGATGGTGACTCTGCCTGCCGGTCTCGTCTTGTTCGCCCTCTCGCCGACTTCTGTCTTCGTGATCGGTGCGGTGGTCCCACTGATCGGACTGATCGCCATCGCATTTCTTCCGGCGACACATCCGGCGGCACCGCCGGCGCGGAGAGCTAGCGAGAAACGTTCGGCAGCAAAGCAGTTCGTGGTTCCATGTCTGGCGATTGCTGCTGCATCCGCCTCGTTCGGCGGACTGTCGAGCCTGCTTCCGATCGCCGAACCGGGCCGCGAATCCATGATCGGCGTCGCTCTTGCCGTCGTCAGTGGATCGATGTTGGTGGGTAGGTACGGTGCCGGTTCCGTTGCAGACCGCTTCGGCATCGGCCGCGCCCTCACACCCGCTCTCGTCCTGGTCAGCACTGGGGTTGCCCTGTTCGCATTCGCGGTCGCGGACTCGCACCCAGCCGTCGTGTTCATGGGAGCGGCAGCAGTATTCGGCATCGGGTACGGCGCCACCCAGAACGACAGCCTGGTCATGACGTTCCGGGTCGCCGGTCCCGAACGCTTCAGTCAGGCGAGTGCCGCGTGGAACATCGGGTTCGACGCAGGGACCGGCGCCGGGGCGATGGCCCTCGGCGTGATCGTCGGGACCGTCGGCTACACCTCGGGTTTCGCCATGGCGGCAGCAGTTGCACTCGTTATGGCCGTGGTAGTCGGCGTCTTCGGTGCACGTTCGGCCGGATAGACTCGAAGTATGAAGTCTGTGGCACTGCTCGACTACGGTTCGGGCAATCTTCACTCGGCACAGCGTGCCCTCGCTCGAGTCGGTGCCGACGTCACCGTCACCTCCGACCCCAAGATCGCGCTTGCCGCGGACGGGCTCGTCGTGCCAGGGGTCGGCGCTTTCGCGGCGTGCATGGAGGGTCTGCTCGAGGTCAAGGGTGACCGTCTCATCGGCCAACGACTAGCCGGCGGACGTCCCGTACTCGGAATCTGCGTCGGAATGCAGATCATGTTCGATCGAGGTGTCGAATTCGGCGTCGAGGCGGACGGCTGCGGAGAATGGCCGGGCACGGTGGAGCGGCTACAGGCCGAGGTGCTCCCGCACATGGGGTGGAATACCGTGCGAGCGCCCGAGAAGAGCGTGCTTTTCGACGGTATCGACGTCGACACCCGGTTCTACTTCGTGCACTCGTATGCGGTTCAGAAGTGGGAAATGCCCGTAGGGGACACCATCGCAGCCCCATTGCTGACGTGGGCCGATCACGGAGGCGACTTTCTTGCCGCCGTGGAGAACGGCCCTCTGTCGGCGACGCAGTTTCACCCGGAGAAGTCGGGTGATGCAGGCGCAGAACTGCTGAAGAACTGGGTCGAGTCTCTGTGAGGGTGCCCCGGTGACCGATCGGGAGTTCTCGTTCGGGCGGCTCGCGATCGCCTCTCTGGGTAGTGCGACGGTGGTGCTCGTGGTAACTACTGCTGTGGTCGGCCTCGTCCGTCCAGGACCTGGCGTGGGTCTGGCAATCGTGGCCGTCGGGATCGCGGCAGCTATCACCGTCATGGGTGTCGTTTCGACGTCGATGACGCGACGCAGTCTGCGCGACGACCGTCAGGACGAGCACGACGAGTAAGACCCTGGCGGGCCTGTGCGTCGAGGGTGGCAGTAGCATAAGCGCACGTGAGCCTGGTCTTATTGCCTGCTGTCGATGTCGCAGGTGGCGAAGCTGTCCGTCTCGTTCAGGGAGAGGCCGGAAGCGAAACGAAGTACGGATCTCCGCGTGATGCTGCGCTGGCGTGGCAGAACGACGGTGCCGAGTGGGTTCATCTCGTGGATCTCGACGCCGCGTTCGGTCGCGGATCGAACCGTGAACTCCTCGCCGATGTCGTCGGTGAACTCGACGTGAAGGTCGAGCTGTCCGGTGGAATTCGCGACGACGAATCGCTTCGCGCTGCATTGGCGACGGGTTGTGCACGAGTGAACCTCGGCACGGCGGCGCTCGAAGACCCCGAGTGGTGCGCGCGAGCGATCGGCGAGTTCGGTGACCGGGTTGCAGTTGGACTCGACGTCCTGATCGTCGACGGTCAGAGCCGTCTTCGCGGTCGAGGCTGGGTCAGCGACGGCGGAGACCTGTGGGAAGTTCTCGAGCGTCTCGAGCGTGATGGCTGCTCGCGGTACGTCGTCACCGACGTCACCAAGGACGGCACTTTGACGGGACCGAACCTCGATCTGCTCGCCCAGATGTGTGAGAAGACCGACAAGCCGGTCATCGCGTCCGGCGGTGTGTCCACCATCGATGATCTGCGCGCCATCGCCGGTCTCGTCGACAAAGGTGTCGAGGGTTCGATCGTCGGAAAGGCGCTGTACGCAGGTCGTTTCACCCTGCCCGACGCCCTCGCGGCAGTATCCGGATAGTCACGGATGACTCTGCCGGAGGATCCACAACGGTTGCTGGAGATTGCCGGTCGGTTGCTCGACGGCACCCATGACCGGTTCGTCGCAGGGGTAGGCGCGCCGAGCGCCGTGCAGAAGGGCCCCGACGATTTTGCGACGGCGGTGGACCTCGAGCTCGAGAAGCGGCTTGCCGCCGAGCTCTTCGAGCAGACCGGAATTCCGGTGCACGGTGAAGAATTCGGTGGTCCCGAGTTGGGTACCGGTACGGTGTGGGTGCTCGATCCTATCGACGGCACGTTCAACTATTCGGCCGGGTTGCCCTCTGCGGGAACGCTGTTGGCGTTGCTCGACGACGGGGTCCCGGTGCTGGGTCTGACCTGGCTGCCGCTGGTGCAGCAACGATTCACAGCTGCGGCGGGCGGACCGCTGTTCCTCAACGGCGAAGCGCTGCCGAAGCTCACCGAACGCTCGTTGTCCGACTCGATGATCGGGTTCGGGGCGTTCAACATCGCCAGCCGCGGACGTACCCCGGGTCTCTACCGGGTACGGATACTCGAGGAGCTCTCGAAGGTGTCCTCACGTCTGCGTATGCATGGCGCCACAGGCGTCGACCTGGCGTACACGGCGAGTGGGGTTCTCGGCGGATGCGTCGTGTTCGGCCACCGCGCGTGGGACAACGCAGCAGGTGCGCTCCTCGTGCAGGCCGCGGGCGGAATCGTCACTGATCTGGCGGGCGAGCCATGGACCATCGACTCGCAGTCGGTGCTCGCCGCCTCACCGAGCGCCCATGCGGAATTGCTGTCCGTTGTCACCGACCTCGGTGACCCTGCGGATTTCCTGGAAGGACGAGTTCGATGACCGTCGCAGTACGCGTGATTCCATGTTTGGACGTCGACGCGGGACGAGTGGTGAAGGGCGTCAACTTCGAGAACCTGCGTGACGCAGGCGATCCTGTTGCCCTCGCGGCTGCCTACGACGCACAGGGCGCCGATGAGTTGACCTTCCTCGACGTCACGGCGTCGACGTCGGACCGCGGCACCATGTTGGACGTAGTCAGCCGCACAGCCGAGCAGGTTTTCATCCCGCTGACGGTCGGCGGGGGTGTTCGTACTGTCGAAGATGTCGACCGATTGCTGCGCGCGGGTGCGGACAAGGTCAGCGTCAACACAGCCGCCATCGCCAGGCCTGAGCTGCTTCGTGAACTGAGCGAGCGTTTCGGTTCGCAGTGCATCGTGTTGTCGGTCGATGCGAGAACGGTTCCCGCTGGGCAGCAGGACACACCGTCCGGATGGGAAGTCACCACTCACGGAGGCAAGCGCGGCACCGGGATCGACGCTGTGGAGTGGGCGACGCGTGGAGCCGAACTAGGCGTCGGTGAGATCCTGTTGAACTCGATGGATGCGGACGGCACGAAAGCGGGATTCGATTTACCGATGATCACCGCGGTTCGCCTGGCGGTCCATGTACCGGTGATCGCCAGTGGCGGCGCGGGCGCGGTCGAGCATTTTCCGCCCGCAGTCACCGCTGGCGCCGACGCCGTACTCGCGGCGAGTGTCTTCCACTTCGGTGATCTGACGATTGCTCAGGTCAAAGATGCGATGCGAGCGGACGGCATCGTCGTTCGTTGAATGATTCGTTTCGACCGTCCGGAAAAGGTACAACGGAGAACATGACTCTCGATCCGAACATAGCGGCACGTCTCAAGCGCAACGAGGCAGGTCTGTTCAGCGCGGTCGCGCAGGAACGATCCTCAGGTGATGTCCTGATGGTGGCCTGGATGGACGATGAGGCTCTCGCACGCACACTCGAGACACGGAAGGGCACGTACTACTCGCGATCCCGTCAGGAGTACTGGGTGAAGGGCGAGACGTCCGGGCACACCCAGTACGTCCACGAGGTGAGGCTCGATTGCGATGGTGACACGGTGTTGCTCGTCGTGGATCAAGAGGGTGGCGCATGCCACACGGGTGACAAGACCTGCTTCGACGCCGACGTGCTGTTGAGCTGAGCGTCAGGCCTTGCCTGTTCCCTCGGCGATCCCCTTGTCGAGCTGGGCCAGCATGACCGAACTCAGCGTGCCCAAGCGCTCGACTTCGTCGTCGTTCAAACCTGCGAACAACAGCGCTTGAACCGTGGCGACATGGCCGGGCGCGGCCGCGACGACCTTGTCCATCCCGGCATCGGTGAGTACGGCATACGACCCTCGGCTTCCTTCGATGCTCTCGCGTTGCACCCAGCCGAGTTTTTCCAGTTTGGTCACCACGTGGGACAGCCTCGACAAAGATGCATTGGCGAACTTCGCCAGATCTCGCAACTGGATTCGGCGATCCGGGTCCTCGGAGAGAACCGACAGTACGAAGTAGTCGAAGTGGGTCAGCGACGAGTCACGTTGTAGTTGAGTGTCGAGAGCTGCAGGCAGCCGAGTCACGAGGGCGACGAGAGACCGCCACGCAGCTTGTTGGCGGTCCGTCAGCCACAGTGGATCGGGGTGTTCTGCAGACTCGTCCATCACAAGAGCCTTCCTGTCGAGCGCACACAATTGGTTGTAGTCACCACAGTGTTTCACTCGACGAAAGGTTCGTGCGGCTGCCCCGCTGTTCACGCCGCCGAGCGGCTCCGAAGGAACGCAAGAGCGTGATCGGCGTGTTCTTCGAATCTGAATTCGCTGCTGTACACGTCGAGGACTGTGCGGTCGGTATCGATGACGAACGTCGATCTCTTGACGGGGGAGAGTTTGCCGAGCAGTCCGCGCTTGACGCCGAATTGGGCGGCCACGGTCCCGTTCTCGTCGGAGAGCAACGGGTAGTCGAACGATTTCACGTCTGCGAACTCTGCCTGCTTCGCGACTGCATCGGTGCTGATTCCGGCCCGCGACGCACCTACCTCGGCGAACTCGGTTGCAAGATCGCGGAAGTGGCAGGCTTCGACCGTGCATCCGGGGGTCAGCGCACCCGGATAGAAGAACAAGACCAGCGGTCCGCTCTCGAGCAAGCTGTCCAACGAACGTGGAGTTCCGGTCTGGTCCGGCAGGGTGAAGTTCTCGACGCGATCGCCTTGTCTCATTCTTCGGAGGCTACCGCGCAGTAAGTTCGAAGGCCACCGCGCGCAGATCCGGGCACGGGGCACCTGGGAGGATGAACGAATGCATGGCGAGACCACTACCCTGCCCGGCGCACAAGACCGCGGGATTTCGGATTCGACCACCAGCCGAGAGGTATTCCGGAGGCTCGCTGCTGAGCACCGCGTCGTACCTGTCGTCCGCAAGGTCCTTGCCGATTCGGAGACCCCGCTGTCGGCATACCGCAAGATCGGCGGTGACCGGCCGGGGACGTTCCTGCTCGAGTCTGCGGAGAACGGCCGATCTTGGTCGAGATGGTCGTTCATCGGGGCAGGCACCCCGGCAGCGCTGACGACGGTCGACGGCGAGGCGGTCTGGCGCGGCAACGTCCCCGCCGGAGTGCCGTCCGGTGGCAATCCGCTCGACGTGCTCGGTCGCACGCTGGAACTCCTACGATCGGAGCGCTTGCCCGGGTTGCCTCCGTTGACAGGCGGGATGGTCGGCTACCTGGGGTACGACGCGGTGCGCCGCATCGAGAAGTTGCCCGAGCATGCCGAGGACGATCTTCAGGTGCCCGAGATGGTGATGCTCCTGGCGACCGATCTGGCCGCCGTGGATCACCACGAGGGCGCAATCACTCTTATCGCGAATGCGGTCAACTGGGACGGTACCGACGACCGGGTCGACGAAGCCTACGACGATGCAGTGCGCAGGCTCGATCGGATGTGCGCGGACCTCGCCGCGCCTGCGCCGTCGACGGTATCGACCATGGAACGACCCACGCCCGAGTACCGCCGTCAGCGAACCTCGGAGGGCTTCGGTCGCGACGTCGACCGACTCGTCGAGGAGATCGAAGCAGGCGAGGCGTTCCAAGTCGTTCTCTCGCAACGGTTCGAGATGGACACCGACGCGTCGCCCTTCGACGTGTATCGCATGTTGCGCGCGTCCAATCCGAGTCCGTACATGTACCTGTTGCACGTGCCGGGGCCCGATGGGGAGACCGCTTTCTCCATTGTCGGTTCCAGCCCGGAGGCGTTGGTGACCGTTGTCGACGGTGTCGCGACCACGCATCCGATCGCCGGAACGCGGTGGCGCGGCAACTCCGAGGAAGAAGACATTCTGTTGGAAAAGGACCTTCTCGCCGACGAGAAGGAGAACGCCGAACATCTGATGCTCGTCGATCTGGGTCGGAACGATCTCGGCCGCGTCTGCACTCCGGGCACGGTGCGAGTGAGCGACTATCGACATATCGAGCGCTACAGCCACGTCATGCATCTCGTGTCCACAGTTGCGGGCACCCTCGCGGCGGGCAAACAGGCTCTCGACGCGGTCAAGGCATGCTTCCCGGCAGGCACCCTGTCCGGTGCACCGAAGGTGCGTGCGATGGAACTGATCGACGAACTCGAACCGACGCGGCGCGGGGTCTACGGCGGCATCGTGGGGTACCTCGACTTCGCCGGTGACGCGGACACCGCCATTGCCATCCGTACCGCTTTGATGAAGGACGGCACCGCGTATGTTCAGGCGGGTGCGGGCGTCGTGGCCGATTCTGTGGCCGAGTACGAGGACACGGAGGCCAGAAACAAGGCGATGGCAGTACTCGGTGCGGTGGCTGCAGCCGAGTCGCTGCGTGCGGTCGGCGAGCCGTGAGCACGCAGGCACCGGTGCGACGTCGCTCGGGGCGTGCGGCGGTTCCGGTCGCTCTGCTCCTGCTTGGGGCGGTGTGTCTGTGGGGTAGTTCGCGAATGACATGGGTCGGTGTCACCTCGTCGGACGGGCTCGGTGAGGCACGGTCGACGGACCTGCTGGGTAGCACCTGGGCACCGGCGTCGACCCCATTGGCTCTGGCGTTGCTGGCTGCGGTTGCTGCGTCGTTCGCGGTGAAAGGGTGGGCGTCGAGAGTTCTGGCTGTGCTCGTCGGACTCGTCGCGATCGGGGCGGGTGTTCCGGCGACGCAGGCACTCGCAGGTGATGTGGACGAAGCGAAGGCCGCCGTCCTGGCGGAGCTGCCTGGACGGGCAGAGGTGCTGACGGCGCAGGCGTTCGCATTGCCCGCGGTTCTCGCGCTGATCGGAGCGGGATGTGCGTTCGGTGCCGCAGTGATGCTGGTGCGGAAACCAACCGCGCGGAAGGTACTCTCATCCAGGTACGACGCACCTGCTGCCCGTCGCGACGCGGTTGCGCAACGAGCGAAGTCGGCGTCGGAACGGGCCGAGGAGAACGTCGATGGGGAAGACTTGACCGAACGAATGCTGTGGGACGCGCTCGATGCGGGGGAGGACCCCACCGATCGGTCAGGCACCCGAAAGTCAGAAGACTGAAACCGCCCACTACGCTAGGGCAGACCTGAAATGAGTTTCCTCACATCAGGTCATCGATGGGAAAGGACTCGGGTCACCATGACTGTTCTCGATTCGATTCTGGACGGTGTACGAGCCGACGTAGCTGCGCGCGAATCGGTGATCGACTTCGCAAGTGTGAAGGCAGCTGCCTCCAAGGCATCGGCACCGCTCAATGCGACTGCGGCTCTCCACGAGGACGGAATCGGCGTCATCGCCGAGGTCAAGCGTGCGAGTCCGTCCAAGGGTGCACTCGCAGATATCGGCGATCCGGCCATGCTCGCGCAGGCGTACGAGTCCGGTGGCGCGCGGATCATCAGCGTTCTCACCGAGGAGCGGCGTTTCCACGGATCGCTCGCCGATCTGGACGCAGTGCGCAAGGCCGTCAGTATCCCGGTTCTGCGCAAGGACTTCATCGTTGGGCCTTACCAGATCCATGAGGCCAGGGCGCACGGTGCTGACATGATTCTGCTGATAGTTGCTGCGCTCGAGCAGGATGCGCTGGAGTCGCTGCTCGACCGCACAGAGTCGCTCGGCATGACCGCGCTCGTCGAGGTTCACACCGAGGCCGAGGCGGATCGCGCACTCGAAGCCGGTGCACGGGTCATCGGAATCAACGCACGCAATCTCAAGACCCTCGAAATCGATCGAGACAGCTTCGGACGAATCGCGCCGGGATTGCCCAGCGAGGTTATCCGCGTCGCGGAATCCGGTGTCCGTGGAACGGCCGACTTGCTGGCCTACGCAGGTGCAGGCGCCGACGCTGTTCTCGTCGGCGAGGGCCTGGTCACCAGCGGTGACCCACGCACTGCAGTATCGGACCTCGTGACCGCCGGAACGCACCCGTCCTGCCCCAAGCCGGCTCGCTGACATAGATCCGTCGGACCGGCGCTCTCGCGACAGCCCCGATGGTCGTCGTCGAGGGCTGCTGAGGCAGACTGGTCGGGTGAGCAGCGAGCTATCGAACCCCCGTTTCAAAGGCGGCGATCTACCTCAGACCAGCTTCGGGTTGACCGACCGCAGTCAGCACGATCCCGATATCGGGGGCCATTTCGGCGTGTACGGCGGACGGTTCGTTCCGGAAGCGCTCATGAGCGTGATCGAGGAAGTCACCGCCGAGTACGACAAGGTGCGCAGCGACAACGAGTTCCTCGCCGAACTCGACCGCTTGCAGCGGGATTACACCGGTCGTCCTTCGCCGGTCTTCGAGGCCACTCGCCTGTCGGAGCACGCAGGTGGTGCACGAATTCTCCTCAAGCGAGAAGACCTCAACCACACGGGATCTCACAAGATCAACAACGTTCTCGGTCAGGTTCTGCTCGCAAAGCGAATGGGCAAGACTCGCATCATCGCCGAGACGGGCGCCGGCCAGCACGGTGTCGCGACCGCGACTGCGTGCGCGCTGCTCGGGCTCGAATGCGTCGTGTACATGGGTGAGGTCGACACCGAGCGCCAGGCGCTGAACGTCGCCCGTATGCGCCTACTCGGCTCCTCCGTCGTGGCAGTGAAGTCCGGTTCGCGCACGCTCAAGGACGCGATCAACGAAGCCTTGCGTGACTGGGTTGCTCACGCCGACAACACTTATTACTGCTTCGGCACAGTGGCTGGACCGCATCCCTTTCCGGCCATGGTCCGCGACTTCCAGCGGATCATCGGTCTGGAGGCTCGTCAGCAGGTCCTCTCGTCGACCGGCCGTCTGCCGGATGCGATCGCGGCATGCGTCGGAGGTGGGTCCAACGCAATCGGTATCTTCCACGCCTTCATCGACGATCCTGCGGTGCGGCTGATCGGTTTCGAAGCCGCAGGCGACGGTGTGGAGACCGGGCGGCACGCGGCGACCATCAGCGGCGGTTCGCCGGGTACCTTGCATGGAACCTATTCCTACCTGCTGCAGGACGAGGACGGTCAGACCGTCGAATCACACTCCATCTCAGCAGGTTTGGACTATCCGGGCGTCGGCCCCGAGCATTCGTACCTCCATGACATCGGCCGCGCCGAGTACCGCGGAATCACCGACACCGAAGCAATGGACGCGTTTCGACTGTTGAGTCGAACCGAGGGCATCATCCCGGCAATCGAATCCGCGCACGCGGTGGCGGGCGCGCTGAAGCTCGGCCAGGAACTGGGCAAGGACGCGATTATCCTCGTCAACCTGTCTGGTCGCGGCGACAAGGATGTCGACACCGCTGCCGAGTGGTTCGGACTCGTGGACAGCGACGGTGACGCGCACGTCGACGCGGTCGAGGGCGATCCAGACAAGAGTGAGAGCGCGCAGAGCGCGACCGAGAAGGGTGTGCAGGCATGACCGAACGACGTTCCAGGCTTGCCGACACGTTCGAGGCCTGCCGCAGCGAGAATCGGGCTGCCCTCGTCGGCTACCTGCCTGCCGGTTTCCCTACGGTGCCGAAGTCGGTCGAGGTGTTCGAGACGATGGTGGCGAATGGGTGCGACATCGTCGAGGTCGGAATTCCCTACTCGGATCCGGTCATGGACGGCCCGACGATCCAGGCGGCGGCAGACACCGCTTTGCGGGCGGGCGCTCGCGTACGTGACGTCTTCACCGTCGTGGAAAAGGTCTCGGCTGCCGGCGGCAAAGCGGTGGTGATGACGTACTGGAACTTGGTGATGCGTTACGGCATCGACGCGTTCGCACGCGATCTCGCCGGTGCGGGTGGCCTCGGCATCATTACCCCGGATCTCATTCCCGATGAAGCAGGGCAGTGGATCGCCGCTTCGGACGAACACGATCTCGATCGCATCTTCCTGCTCGCCCCGTCTTCGACGGAGGAGCGGATCGCCAGCACCCTTGCCGCAAGCCGCGGGTTCGTCTACGCCGCGTCGACAATGGGAGTCACGGGCGCACGTGACTCGGTGTCCTCGGCAGCTCCCGAGCTGACTGCCCGCATTCGTAAGCAGTCCGACATTCCGGTCGGAGTCGGCCTCGGAGTTCGCTCCGGCGCGCAGGCCGCCGAGATCGCCCGCTACGCAGACGCGGTGATCGTCGGATCGGCTCTCGTCAGCGCAGTCGACGAGGGATTGGGCGCAGTCGCCGCACTCACGAGCGAACTCGCCGAGGGCGTCCGATCCGCTAACGTGGCGTCGTGATCTCCGGCACCTCGGCTTCGACCGCTGTCCTCGCATACATTCCGAGTCCTCCTCAAGGAGTGTGGTACGTCGGTCCGCTCGCATTGCGGGCCTATGCGCTCTTCATCATCGTCGGCATCGTCGTCGCAATCGTCTGGGGCGATCGCCGCTGGGTTGCGCGTGGCGGTACGAAGGGCACGATCCTCGATGTGGCCGTGTGGGCGGTGCCGTTCGGACTGCTCGGTGGTCGTCTGTACCACGTGGCAACGGACTGGAGCACCTACTTCGGACCTGGTGGAGACCCGATACGGGCGCTCAAGGTATGGGAGGGCGGTCTCGGAATCTGGGGAGCGGTCCTACTCGGTGGCGTCGGCGCCTGGATCGCGTGCAGGCGCCGCGGAATCCCGCTGCCGGCACTGGGGGATGCTGTCGGACCACCGATTCTGCTGGCCCAAGCGATCGGGCGACTGGGAAACTACTTCAACCAAGAGCTGTACGGCCGGGAAACTACTCGGCCGTGGGGTCTCGAGATCTATGAACGCGTCAACGACGCCGGTCGTGTCGACCCGCTGACCGGGGTCTCGACGGGTGTGATCGAGAAGATCGTGCACCCGACGTTCCTCTACGAGATGCTGTGGAGCCTCGTCGTTGTCGTGCTGCTCGTGGTCGTGGATCGGCGTTTCGTCATCGGCCACGGACGACTCTTCGCGCTGTACGTGGCGGGATACTGCGCCGGCCGATTCTGGGTCGAATTGCTTCGCGACGATTACGCCACACACATCGCCGGCATCCGTATCAACACGTTCACCTCGGCAATCGTGTTCGTTCTCGCGATCCTGTACTTCGTGTTGGCGACGAAGGGACGCGAGGATCCTCGATCGTTGGTGTCGAACGACGCCGTCGACCCGCAAGAGGACGCAGGCTCGGATACAGCTGCAAGCTCGGATGCGGGAACGGACGCTACCGATTCGGCCGCCGACGACGAATCCGGCGCTCGTGCATCGGGGGAGAAGGGCACCACGAGTGGTTGATTTCGACAAGAAGCCCGAGCGCGACGGCGACGTCGATTTCGGTCGGCCTTTCGACCACGACTCGACGGCACCGACTGCCGGAGTGCCCTACGCGGCGAATCCGACCGAAAGCTATCCGCTTCCGGGGTATCCAGAGGAAGTGCAGCCGACGCAGGCGTATCCCACCGCATACGGAACAGAGACGTACCGGTCGGAAGCTCCGGCGTATCCGGTTTACCCACCCCAGTACTCCGCACCCCAGTACCCACCGGCCCAGTACCCCGCGCCCCAGTACCCACCGGCCCAGTACCCGGTCGGTTCGCCTCCGCCGTATTACGGTGGCCAGGCGTCCGTCCAGAATTTCCACCAGTCCGGTCAGGGGCCGAGCTACTACGCGTATGGGCCCGGATATCCGGCCGCGACGGTCGACGCCCCCTTCGGCCGGGATCCGATGACGGGTGAGCCGCTCTCTGACAAGTCCAAGGTGACAGCCGGTGTGCTTCAGATTTTCTTGGGTGGGTTCGGTGCTGGACGGTTCTACATCGGCAGCAACGGCGTAGCCGTGGCGCAGCTCGTCCTTCTCGTGCTGGGGTGGCTCACGGCCGTCCTCGGTGTGGGTGTTCTCATACTGATGGGTCTCGGAGTGTGGGTGATCGTGGACGGCATCATGATGCTGGTGGGCAATGTCAAGGACAGCAGAGGCCGCCGACTTCGGAATTGACCCCGTTCTAGTGGCACACTTCTCCTATCTCGATACTTAAGTTTTCGACGTAGACCTGTTGCAAGGAGCGCCCGGTGAGTGAGTCCGACAAGAATCTCGGTGAGTCCGGCAAGGATGAACGGTCCGAATCTGCTGGTGGATCGGATGCACCGCAGCTGCCGCCGGAATTCGGTTCTGCATTCGACTACGACGCGACAGCAGAAGCTTCGCTGTCGGAACCACCCGCTACCTCCGAGATCGGCCCGGTGACGGGTGCGACCGGTTCTGGCTCGGGTTCAGGTCCTGGCTGGAACGTTCATTCCGGCGTGGGAAACGGTCCGGGCTGGGGCGAGAGCCCGAGCTATCCGCCTCCCGCTACGCCGGAAACGTCGACCACTCCTCAGCCGTCGATCAACTTCGACAAGTCCGTGTCCAACGATCCATACGGTCAGTCGTCGAATCAGACCGGCACCCCTGCCCCGGGCTACGGTGCCGGGCCGGTCTACGGACCCCCTGACCCGAACTACAGCCAGTCCGGTCAGTACGACCAGCAATCCCAAGGGCAACAATTCGAGGGATCGCAGCACCAGGGCTATCCGCCGCCGCCTGGATACGATGGTGCGCCGCAGGGCCCCGGTTCTCAGAGCTATGGGCCGCAGGGCTACGGTCCTCAGGGCTCCGGTCCTCAGGGCTCCGGTTTTCAGGGCTATGGGCCGCCGGCCGGGTACGCAGGCCAGGCGCCGTACTCGTCAGGTCCGTACGGTGTGGATCCAACCGCGCCTTTCGGTCGCCACCCGGTCACGGGGGAGCCGCTGTCGGAGAAGTCCAAGGTAACCGCCGGCCTGCTGGGGATTCTGCTCGGGCCGTTCGGTGCCGGCCGCTTCTATCTGAACCAGCCGGGCATAGCTGTCGCACAGATCGCGGTGACGTGGTTGACGTGCGGGATCGGTGGAATTTGGCCGCTGGTCGACGGAATCATGATGCTCACCGGTAGCGTTCGCGACGAACACGGACGTCCGCTGCGAGATTGACGAACCGCTCATACCGCACGCTGTCCCCGTGGTTTCGGTCTTCGTCGAAAGCTACGGTAAGCTTCGAGCACTCGGCCCTAGGGCCGAATTCCTTCGCGGGCCAGAGTTGTCCCGGTAGACCCGTTCAGTGAAACAAGAGCTCGGCGAGCAGCATCATTCTCGCCGAAGCTGATCGCTAGCGGAGTTGCCGAGAAGAATGAATCGACGTCGTGGTTTCGGCGTCCGTTCGTTCCCTTGTGCCTCCCTGGCCGAGAGGGAGGTGGCGGACTTGCTGTTCTCACAGTTGCCGGCAGAACAAGGGCTCTACGACCCGTCCCACGAGAAGGATTCGTGCGGAGTCGCGATGATCGCGGACATCGCTGGACGTCGGTCGCACGCGATCGTCGCCGACGGGGTACTTGCCTTGGAGAATCTGGAGCACCGCGGCGCGGCTGGAGCCGAGCCGAACAGTGGTGACGGCGCAGGAATCCTGATCCAGCTTCCGGTGGAACTGCTCGAGTCGCTCGTCGATTTCTCGCTGCCTGCGCGTGCGGAGGACGGAACCAACGCCTTCGCAGCGGGAATTTGCTTCCTGCCCCAGGGGGTTCGCGAGCGGACCGGTGCGGTCGGGCGGGTCGAAGAGATCGCCGCCGAGGAGGGGCTGGAGATTCTCGGCTGGCAGGAAGTGCACGTCGATCCGGACAAGGCCGACATCGGCCTCACTGCGCTCGGATGCATGCCGCACATGTCGTACCTGTTCGTCGCAGCGCCCGAGGTCGACGGTCACAGGCCGTCGGGAATCGAGCTCGATCGTCTCGTCTACGGGCTACGCAAGCGCGCCGAACGTGTGACACCCGAGATCGAGGACGCGGGCACCGGACTGTTCTTTCCGTCGCTGTCGTCTCGAACCATGGTCTACAAGGGCATGCTCACCACGATGCAGTTGCCGCTGTACTTTCCCGACCTTCGCAATCCTCTGTGCATGAGCGCAATTGCCATCGTTCACAGCCGCTTCTCGACCAATACGTTTCCGTCGTGGCCGCTGGCGCACCCGCACCGATACGTGGCGCACAACGGTGAGATCAACACGGTCAAGGGAAACCGCAATCGCATGCGTGCGCGTGAGGCGATGCTGGCATCCGATCTGATTCCCGGAGATCTGCAACGTCTGTACCCTATCTGCAATCCCGACGGCTCCGACTCGGTGTCGCTCGACGAGGTGCTGGAACTGCTGCATCTCGGCGGTCGCAGCGTGCCGCACGTGGTGATGATGATGGTCCCCGAGCCGTGGGAGAACCACACGAGTATGGACCCGACGGTCCGCGCGTTCTACCAGTTCCACGGATCCATCATGGAAGCATGGGACGGGCCCGCCTGCGTGACCTTCACGGACGGAACCTACGTCGGGGCTGTCCTGGACCGCAACGGGCTCCGCCCCGGCCGGTGGTGGCAAACCGTCGACGGTCGGATGATCCTCGCCAGTGAAGCCGGCGTTCTGGACGTTCCGCCGTCCGAGGTTGTGGCGAAGGGACGGCTGGAACCGGGAAAGATGTTCCTGATCGATACTGCCGCGGGTCGCGTCGTCCCCGACGAGGAGATCAAGACTCAACTCGCTGGGGAGCATCCGTACCAGGAGTGGCTGCACGCGGGTCTTCTCGAGATAAAGACTCTTCCCGAGCGTGCGCACATTCAGTACAACCACGATTCGGTGGTTCGCCGGCAGATTGCCTTCGGCTACTCCGAGGAGGACCTCCGGGTTGTACTGACGCCGATGGCCGCGTCCGGCGGAGAACCGTTGGGTTCCATGGGAACCGACACGCCGCCCGCTGTGTTGTCGCAGCGTTCCAAACAGCTCTACGACTACTTCATCGAGCTGTTCGCTCAGGTGACCAATCCGCCGCTCGACTCGATCCGTGAGGAGATCGTCACCTCGCTGGCGCGCGTCATGGGTCCGGAGCAGAACCTGCTCGAGCCGACTGCTGCGTCGTGTCGTCAGATTGTGTTGCCGTGGCCGGTTCTCGACAACGACGAACTGAACAAGATCATTCACATCAACTTCGACGGGGACCATCCGGGACTGTCAGCGACCGTTCTCCGAGGGCTCTACGAGGTCGAACGCGGTGGAGAGGGACTCGCGGAAGCGATCGAGGAGCTGCGGCGCCGAGCAAGCGACGCGATCGCTGCCGGCTACCGGACACTGATCATCTCCGACCGCGATTCCGATCACACCTACGCGCCGATACCGTCTCTGCTCGCGACGGCCGCAGTGCATCACCACCTCGTCCGAACCAAGGAGCGGACCAAGGTTGCATTGGTCGTCGAATCGGGAGATGCGCGCGAGGTGCACCATCTGGCCCTGCTCATCGGATTCGGCGCGGCTGCGGTCAACCCGTATCTGGCGATGGAGTCCATCGAGGACCTCGTCGCAGAGGGCGAGCTGACCGGGGTCGAATCTTCGGCGGCGGTCCGCAACTACCTCTACGGATTGGGCAAGGGAGTGCTGAAGGTCATGTCCAAGATGGGCATCTCGACCGTCAGCTCTTACACCGGTGCACAGGTTTTCGAGGCAGTCGGTCTCGACAAGGAGGTCGTGCGGGAGTACTTCAAGGGCACCGTCAGCACGTTGGGAGGCGTCGGGCTGGACGTGCTCGCCGAGGAAGTCAAACTGCGTCATCGACGTGCATACCCCGAGAATCCCACCGACCGTGTGCACCGTCGCCTCGACATCGGCGGCGAATATCAGTTCCGCCGCGAAGGCGAACTGCATCTCTTCACGCCCGAGACCGTGTTCCTTCTGCAGCATGCGACGAGAACCGGTCGCTACGACGTGTTCCAGAAGTACAGCAGCGAGGTCGATCGCCTCGTGCGTGAGGGCGGCGCCTTGCGCGGACTGTTCGAGTTCAAAGAGGGTCTTCGTCAGCCGATACCTCTCGACGAAGTGGAGCCGGTCGAGTCGATCGTCACTAGGTTCAATACCGGGGCGATGAGCTACGGATCCATCTCCGCCGAGGCACACGAGACGATGGCCGTCGCGATGAACAACCTGGGCGGCCGCTCGAACTCGGGGGAGGGCGGCGAGGACACCGATCGCTTGTACGACAAGAGCAGGCGGAGCGCTGTCAAACAGGTCGCGAGCGGGCGTTTCGGCGTCACCAGCGACTACCTCGTCAACGCGACCGACATTCAGATCAAAATGGCGCAGGGCGCCAAGCCCGGTGAAGGAGGGCAGCTTCCGGGGTACAAGGTGTATCCATGGGTTGCCAAGACCCGGCACTCCACTCCCGGGGTCGGGCTGATCTCGCCGCCGCCACACCACGACATCTATTCGATCGAGGATCTCGCACAGCTGATCCACGACCTGAAGAATGCCAACGAGAACGCGCGTGTCCACGTCAAACTCGTGAGTTCGGTGGGTGTGGGGACCGTGGCCACCGGCGTCAGCAAGGCGCACGCCGACGTGGTTCTCATTTCGGGTTACGACGGCGGGACCGGCGCTGCGCCGCTGACTTCACTCAAACATGCCGGTGCCCCATGGGAGATCGGTCTCGCCGACGCCCAGCAGACGTTGGTGCTCAACGGTCTTCGCGATCGCATCACCGTTCAGTGCGACGGTGGGCTGAGGACGGGGCGTGACGTCATCGTCGCGGCACTCCTCGGTGCCGAAGAGTTCGGGTTCTCTACCGCGCCGCTCATCGTGTCCGGTTGCATCATGATGCGCGTCTGTCACCTGGACACCTGCCCGGTGGGCGTGGCCACTCAGAATCCCGAGCTACGTAAACGCTTCACGGGCAAGCCCGAATTCGTGGAGGACTTCTTCCGGTTCGTCGCCGAGGACGTGCGGAAGTATCTGGCGCAGCTCGGTTTCCGCAGTATCGACGAGGCTGTCGGGCATGCGGACGCCCTGGAGACCGCGGCCGGGATCGCGCATTGGAAGAGCAAGGGTCTCGATCTCTCACCGATCTTCGCGATGCCGACCGACCAGCACGGTGCGCCGATGACACAGCGTAGGCGTCTGCGCGCGCAGGATCACGGGCTGGATCTTGCGCTCGACCGAACTCTGATTCAGCTTGCCGAAGGTGCGTTGGAAGACGCGCATCCAGTCAAACTCGAACTACCTGTGCGCAACGTGAATCGCACCGTCGGCACCCTCCTCGGTGCCGAGGTCACCAGACGGTTCGGAGGGGCAGGTCTCCCCGACGACACCATCCGCGTCGAACTCACCGGTTCGGCCGGTCAGTCGCTCGGTGCGTTCCTCCCGGCCGGTATCACCATCGATCTGATCGGTGATACCAACGACTATGTGGGCAAGGGTCTTTCGGGAGGACGTGTCGTCGTACGACCCTCTCCGGACGCCACGTTCGTCGCCGAGGACAATGTCATCGCGGGCAATACGATTCTGTACGGTGCGACCTCGGGTGAGATGTTCCTCCGAGGGCGCGTGGGCGAGCGGTTCGCGGTGCGGAACTCGGGCGCGACGGCCGTCAACGAAGGCGTCGGCGATCACGCGTTCGAGTACATGACCGGCGGCCGCGTCGTCGTGCTCGGTCCTACCGGCCGCAACATGGCGGCAGGCATGTCCGGGGGAATTGCGTACGTCCTCGGACTGGACGAGAGCAACGTCAACCTCGCAATGGTCTCGCTGCAGAAGCCGAATCCCGACGATCTGGCCTGGCTACGAGACACCGTGGAGAGCCATCGCGTCTGGACCGGATCCGCGGTCGCGGCGTCGGTGCTCGCCGACTGGCCCCGTCGTTCCGCGTTGTTCACCAAAATCATGCCGGTCGACTACCAGCGAGTGCTGGAGGCGACTTCGATGGCGCGCGCCGAGGGGCGCGATGTCGACTCTGCGATCATGGAGGCTGCACGTGGCTGATCCCCGAGGTTTTCTCGAAATAGCCAAGCAAGAGGCGGTCAAGCGACCGATCGGCGAGCGAGTGAAGGATTGGAACGATGTCTACTCGCAGCAACCGGCCCAGCAGCGTGCGGACGAGGTGTCCGATCAAGCGCGCCGGTGCATGGACTGCGGTATTCCGTTCTGCCATTCGGGCACAGCTGGTTGTCCACTCGGCAATTTGATTCCGGAGTGGAACGACCTCGTTCGGCGTGGTCGGTGGGACGCGGCCAGCGACCGCCTCCACGCCACCAATAATTTCCCTGAGTTCACCGGCCGTGTGTGCCCGGCGCCGTGCGAGTCGGCGTGTGTGCTGTCGATCTCCGAACGCGAGACCGGGGGCAGCGTGACGATCAAGCGGGTCGAGCAGACCATTGCCGACCTCGCGTGGGATCAAGGCAGCATCGTCCCGCAACCGCCGACGATCACCACCGGAAAGATCGTTGCCGTCGTCGGTTCGGGCCCTGCTGGACTGGCCGCGGCTCAGCAGCTGACTCGCGCGGGCCACGATGTCACCGTCTACGAGCGCGACGACAGGCTCGGCGGACTGCTTCGATACGGGATCCCCGAGTTCAAGCTGGAGAAGTCCGTTCTCGATCAGCGACTCATGCAGATGCGCGCGGAGGGAACACATTTCGTGACCGACTGCGAGGTCGGAATCGACTTCACCGTCGAACAGCTACGCAGCAAGTACGACGCCGTCGTACTTGCTGTCGGGGCGTTGCGCGCCCGCGACAACACTTCCGTCGAGGGACGTGAACTCGACGGAATCCACCTCGCGATGGAACATCTCGTTCCGTCCAACAAAGAAAGCGAGGGGGATGGGCCGACGTCCATCTCGGCCAAGGACAAGCATGTCGTCATCATCGGCGGGGGTGATACCGGTGCGGACTGCCTCGGCACGGCTCACCGCCAGGGAGCCGCGTCGGTGACGCAGCTCGACTACAACAGGGCCCTGCCCGATGCTCGCGACGATTCGACGTCACCGTGGCCGTCGTGGCCGCTGGTGCTGCGGACGTCACCGGCGCACGCCGAGGGCGGCGTCGTCCGCCACCAAGTAGCGGTTCAGCGGTTCCTGGGTGACGCAGGCGGTCGCGTCCGGGCGATGGTGTTGGCCGAAGTCGAGGTGCAGCGCGACGCCGACGGCCGCCGGACCATCACTCCGATCGGCGAGGAAGTCGAGCTTCCGTGTGACTTGGCGCTGTTCGCGATCGGCTTCGAGGGCGTCGAACACAGTCCACTGTTGGACGACTACGAGTTGTCGCTCACTCGGCGGGGTTCACTGTCGTGCGGGCCTGACTGGCAGACGACCGCGCCAGGAGTCTTCGTGTGCGGCGACGCGCATCGGGGTGCCTCGCTCGTCGTCTGGGCCATCGCCGAGGGACGCTCGGCGGCGCACGGGGTCGACGCGTATCTCACCGGACGCTCGGATCTTCCGTCGCCGGTGCATCCGACGGCGCTGCCTCTCGCGGTGGTGTGAGGCCGCAGTCTGTACCGATCCAGGTGCTCTCAGCTGTGGCGACTCACTACTACTGCTCAGTAGGATTTGATCGGGTCCCTCTGCCGTAGAGAAGGTTGAAGGTACCGACTAGGCTCGTGGTCGTGAGCCGACGTACTAAGATCGTTTGTACCCTTGGACCTGCGACCGCTACTACTGAGCGAATCCGTGAACTCGTCGAGAGTGGAATGGATGTCGCCAGACTGAATTTCAGCCACGGTGATCATCCCGATCACCAGGCGAACTACGAGAGGGTTCGAGCAGCGTCGAATGCCACCGGCAAAGCCGTGGGCATCCTCGCCGACCTGCAGGGTCCCAAGATCCGCCTCGGTCGATTCGCCGAGGGCAAGACCACGTGGGCCAACGGTGAACTGGTTCGAATCACCGTGGACGAGTGCGAGGGAACGCACGACCGCGTGTCGACGACCTACAAGGAGCTGGCGCAGGACGCCAGGGAGGGCGACCGTCTTCTCGTCGACGACGGCAAGGTCGGTCTCGTTGTCACCGGCGTCGAGGGCAACGACGTGTTGTGTCGAGTCACCGAAGGCGGACCGGTCAGCAACAACAAGGGCGTATCGCTTCCCGGTATGGACGTGTCGGTTCCGGCGCTGTCGGAGAAGGACATTGCCGACCTGGAGTTTGCGCTCGAACTCGGTGTCGACTTCATCGCTCTGTCGTTCGTGCGTTCGCCCGCCGACGTCGAACTGGTGCACGCGATCATGGATCGCGTCGGACGTCGAGTTCCAGTTATCGCAAAACTCGAAAAGCCAGAAGCAGTAGACAATCTCGAAGCTATCGTCCTCGCGTTCGACGCGGTGATGGTGGCCCGTGGTGACCTCGGTGTGGAACTGCCGCTCGAACAGGTTCCGCTGGTGCAGAAGCGCGCGATCCAGATTGCTCGCGCCAACGCCAAGCCTGTCATCGTTGCAACACAGATGCTCGAGTCGATGATCGAGAACTCTCGCCCCACGAGGGCCGAGGCGTCGGACGTTGCGAACGCCGTACTGGACGGAACGGACGCGGTCATGCTCTCGGGCGAGACCTCGGTCGGCAAGTACGTGATGGAAACGGTCCGTACTATGGCCCGCATCGTCGAGACCGTGGAAACCGAGGGCGACAGCGTTCCTCCATTGACACATGTTCCCCGCACCAAGCGTGGCGTCATTTCCTACGCCGCACGCGACATCGGCGAGCGTCTCGACGCCAAGGCTCTCGTTGCGTTCACGCAGTCCGGTGACACGGTTCGTCGTCTCGCTCGGCTGCACACGTCGTTGCCGCTCCTTGCGTTCACCTCGATCCCCGAGGTTCGTTCGCAGCTGGCCTTGAGCTGGGGGACCGAGACGTTCCTCGTGCCGGAGGTTGCGACGACCGACGCCATGGTGCTCGAAGTCGACAAAGCGCTGCTGGAACTCGGTCGGTACAACAAGGGTGATCAGGTCGTGATCGTGGCTGGTGCTCCTCCCGGCACAGTAGGCTCGACCAACTTGATCCACGTGCACCGAATTGGGGAAGAGGACCGGTAAGTGACCGATGCGGGGGGAACAGGTGCAGCAACTGCACCGAGCAGTATCGATATCGAGAACGTCAGCGTGAAGACGGATTTGGAGACGCTGCTCGAGCTACTCGAGCTCGAGGAGATCGGCGAGGACAAGTTCCGGGGGGTGCATCCTCGCCAGGTCGGGAGTCGTACGTTCGGTGGTCAGATGGTCGCGCAGGCGCTTATCGCTGCGGGCCGGACCGTCACGGGTACGACGCGTGACGTTCACGCCATCAATGCGCATTTCATCAGGGGCGGCGACGTCAGCAGACCGATCGACTATCACGTCGACCGTCATCGGGACGGTCGTGCGTTCGCGAACCGGCAGGTCACCGCATATCAGGACGGCAACGAGATCTTCGTGATGCTTGCCGCGTTCCAGGATTTCGGGAAGGGCCTCGAACACAGCGTCGAGGTCCCGGATGTGCCGTATCCGGATGCCTTGCCGCCACTCGGGGATCACTTCGTCGGGTACGAGGATCGCCTGCAGATGTTCGTGGATGCGCTCAAACCGATCGACATGAGGTACGCCAACGATCCCGCATGGATTCTGCAGGGAACGGGTGAGAAGCTCAATCACAATCGAGTGTGGATGAAGGCCGACGGCGCGTTGCCGGACGACGCGATCTTCCATGCCGCGACTATGGGGTATGCGTCGGATACGACGGTATTGGATTCGATCATCACCACCCATGGTCTGTCCTGGGGATTCGACCGGATCGTCGCGGCAACGGTCAATCATTCCATCTGGTTCCATCGTCCGTTCAGGTTCGATGACTGGGCGCTGTACGCGACGGAGTCACCGGTGGCCGCGGGTTCCCGTGGACTGGCGACCGGACGCTTCTTCTCGATGGACGGGCTGTTGCTCGCAACAGTCGTCCAAGAGGGCTTGATTCGGCACTTTCCGAGGAAGCCGTCGGCCTAGACGGACAATGCGGGGCCGATGGTCGTGATCCACGCCTCGCGGAGTTGGTCCTCGAAGAGTGGCCAGGTGTGTGCACCGCGCTCGCGCATCGAAATCGTTGCAGGAACACCGTGTCGGTGCACGGCGTCGACGAACAACGATGTGCAGTAGTTGACGAGGGCCTCGACGGCCATGCCGCCGAACGGCGGAACGGCGCCGGCAGGAATACGGTCTACGGGCCCGGGGCGGCCGGCGGATGCGCTGACGTACAGGGCGGTTCCCCGAAGTTTCTCGACGTTGACTGCCGGATCGTGCTCCGCCCACCCCGGGCTTCCGGGTGGACCCCACATGTTGAACGGGTTGTTCATACCGCCAGCGATCATCGCCGAGATGCCGATCGTGGCAAACGGATTCGACGGAGCTGGGCACCCGCTCAACGATGCTGCGGCGTCGAACCTTTCGGGTGCCTGGGCCGCGAGATCGAGAGCAGGTCCGCCGCTCATCGACAGACCGGCGACGCCAGTGCGTCCGGTGGATCCGAATCTTTGCTCGAGTGCACGCGGTAGTTCGTCGGTCAGATACGTCTGCCACTTGTATGTTCCGAGAACAGGATCCGGACTTTGCCAATCGGTGTAGAAACTGAACCGGCCTCCGATGGGAATGACGACTGTGACGTTCTTGTCGGCGAAGAAGTCTGCGACCGAGGAATTGTTCAGCCAGCCGACGCCGTCTTCGTTCCCCAGGGCGCCGTTGAGCAGATACAGCGTCGGCAATGCTCCGCCGGACGCGGGACGAAGGATGTCGTTGGAGATCACCTTGTCCATGGACGGTGAATAGACGTCGAGTATCGAATGCGTGTCGGTGATCGCACGGTCGCCGACGATCCGGGTGTCCTTGTCTGACTGTGCTCGTACTGGTGTTACGACGACGAGTGACCACAGGAGGCTGACTGTCAACAGGGCGACAAGAGGCATCGAGGTAGTTCCCATACGCCACTCTGGCCACTTGTGCATCATTCGATGGTGACACGGAATTGTTTTACTACTGCTAACGATCCGGTTGCAAAACGGAATGTTCGGTATGTGGCGCCTGTGATCTTGGACGGCGGGTTCAGGGTGCGATCACGCGCCACGCGTCGAGTTTGCGTTCGAAGCTCAGGGACGCGTGTGCAGGGCTGGTGGACGGAAGACGCACTGTGGTCAGGGTTCTCGGAAGCGGTGCAACGTACCGCTGGAAGCTGTTCTCGGCCTTGGCCCCGTTGAAGAAGATCCGTTCGATTGAACGGTGCTCGTCGAGGAGGCCGGCGAGGTCGTTGGTGTCGATGGAGGATTCGACGATGGCCGAGTCGAGGCTTCCGTGTCGCGTGCACAACTTCAGCACATCCCATACCGCGATTCCGTTGGTCGTCAGTATCGATGTCCGTTGCTCGTACGGAATCGACGGTCCCGCATCGAACAGTGCTCCCATGATCGGCCAGAAGGCGTTTCGGGAGTGCGCGTAGTACTCGCCCGCGTCGAGCGAGGCGATTCCCGGCATGGACCCGAGGATCAGCGAGTGGGCCGAGACGTCGACGATCGGTGCGAAGCTGTGCACGGTGGTCATCGATGCAGCCTGCCATCATCGGCGAAATAGGTGCGCGCGGGGCGGTCGGTGGCGGACAATAGGACGCATGTTGGATCCCCGTGTTTTGGACAACCACGAACTCGACGCCGAACTGGCTGCTCTCCGTCGCGGTCGTGACGCCTCGATGGATGAAGGTGCGCGGGATGTGGACCTCGCCGATGCGGACCGCCTCATCGAGAGATTCGAGGAAGAGATCCGTCGGCGACACGAAGATCCGCCTGCTGACCTCTAGTTCTGGCGACTTTCAGAGCCTCGTCGCGAGTGTCAGCAGGACGCACGCGGCCCCTGCCGCCGCCGTCCGCGCGTGGTTCCACCGCGTCCACTGCGTCATATAGTTCGACCAGACCTCAGCTCCTGCAGTGCTCCCCGGGTCGACGGCAGCGAGAGCGTCGTTGAGCGGCACGTTGACGGCCACGGTGACAAGAACACAGCCGCCGATGTACAGCAGTGCGCCCGCAGTAACCCACACGCGTGTATCCGATCCGGAGACAAGCGCCGAAGTTGCTGCGATGCCGGCAGCAACTGCGCTGCCGAGGAATACCGACAAGAATGTGGGCGAAACGATGCTGACGTTGATCTGCTTCATCGTTGCACCACCGTCCGATGCAGGGCGAACGCGGAGCGCGGGCATCACCGCGACCGAGAATGCGAGCATCACTCCGGCTGTGAGCCCGCAACCAATGGCCGCCACCGTCGTGGCAACGGTGGCGATTCGCTCGATCACGACGCATGTCCTTCGAAACTCGTCGGTGTGGTGTTTCCGGCGTTCGGCGGTACCGGGCCACTGATGTCGCCGATGATGATCACGATGTGTCCTTTCACTGTTCCGTCCAGCTTCCCAGTGCATCGTTGGACAATCTATGATCGTCGATCGCTTGTTCATGCTCATTCGTCCAGATTCGGCCTACAATCCGGAGATGCGCGGACAGGACCCATGGGCTTCGGAGGATCCACTCGGTGAGGCGCTGCACTTTCTTCGCATGACCGGAGCGTTCTATGCCCGGTCGGAGCTGTCGGAGCCGTGGGGGTTCGCCATGCCGGAAATGGAGGATTGTCTCTGGTTCCACGTCGTGACCAGCGGACGTTGCCGACTCGACGTCGCGGGCGCGACGCCGAGGTATCTCGTACCCGGTGAATTCGCGCTTGTGCCTCATGGTTTGGGCCATACCCTGTCCAGTGACGAAGAGTCCGGACGCAGGGTGCCGATCGTGCACAACCTGCCCCACGATTACGTTTCGGACCGCTACGCAATCATTCGGCACGGAGGTGGCGGCCTGGCGACGACGATGGTGTGCGGCGCTGTGCGGCTCGACCACCCGTCGGCGGTGCAGCTCATCACGTCGCTGCCGCCGTTGATCGTCGTCGAATCCGCTCCTGCCCCGCACTTGTCGTGGATGCACAGCACGTTTGGCCTCGTCGCCGACGAGGCCAAGTACCTCCGGCCGGGCGGAGAGGCGGTCATTACGCGGTTGTCGGACATTCTCGTGATTCAGGCGCTTCGGTCGTGGATCGAAAATGATCCTGCTGCCAAGGTGGGATGGCTTGGCGCGCTGCAGGACCCGGCCGTCGGTCCCGCACTGGCTCGGATTCACCGCCACCCGGACGTACCGTGGACGGTTGCGTCGCTGGCGGCGGAGGTCGCGATGTCACGCTCGGCGTTCTCGGCGCGATTCACCTCCATAGTGGGGGAGTCGCCGATGCGGTACGTCGCGCGGTGGCGGATGCGGAGTGCGCACGATGTGCTGAGATCCGGGGACGTGACCGTCGCGGAACTCGCGAAGCGCAGTGGCTATCGATCGGAGGCCGCGTTTGCGCGGGCATTCAAGCGTGTACTCGGTGTCTCACCGGGGAGTGTGCGTACGCGGGCGGGTACATCCGCCTTGGCTTAGTCCAGTAGGTGGCGCAAGTACGACGCCGGTTCTTCGAGATAGCGACGCCAATGCGTCACGAGTTGTAGTTCCTCCCATGGCGTTCGCTGCATACCGTGCTCGTCGACTTCGATGATGTCGGCGTCAGGGAGCGATGCCAGTATCGGTGAGTGGGTTGCGCAGACAACCTGTGAACCGGATTCTGCCAATTCGTCCATCAACGCAACGAGATGAAGGCACGAGGTGAAGGACAACGCAGATTCCGGTTCGTCGAGGACGTAGAACCCTGGTTCTTGGAACATCGCGCGGAAGACCGCGAGGAAGCCCTCGCCGTGACTCATCTCGGCGGTGTTCTCGTCCCAATAGCCCGGCACGCCACCGAGATTCTCCGTCATCTCGAAAGCAGTCTCGGCGCGAAGGAAGAAGCCCTTCTTCTGCAGTCGCGGGCCGCGGAGCATCCGTGCGCCCCGCGGTGTGGTCTCGAGTTCGATGACCTCGCCCAGAGCTGTCAGAACTGTCTCCGAACGGGGTGGACGAGATGCCCGCCCACCTCGAGAGTCGAGCTGGAATCCTTCGGCTATCGCCTCGACGATCGTCGACTTACCGGATCCGTTGTCGCCGACGATCATGGTCACGGGTGCGTTGAACTCCAGCCCGTCGGTGGCGAGACGGTCGACTGCGGGGATGGTGAAAGGCCACTCCTGCGTGCGATTCTCAGGTCGGATGTATGCGCGCTCGACGAACATCGATCAGTCGGTCACCGGACGATCGACATAGCCGGTGACGTGCTCGGTGTCGGCGCTGCACTGGTAGTACACCCATTGAGGTTCCGACGGATCCGCAGCTTCTCCGAACCGGTGGGTGACACGCTGCGCGCACAAAGTGCCTGCACCGGTGTCATGGCAACGAAGATTGCTGGGTATATACATGACTCCACTGTAGGCCTCTATTTGAACGGCTGTTTACCAGCGGTTTTACCGTCGAACGGGCTGTTCGGAGTAGGGAAGTGGTGCCCTCGGTGAGACTCGAACTCACACTGCACGGGTTTTGAATCCGTTTCCTCTGCCAATTGGGATACGAGGGCTGGCGTTGTCTTGCGGTTCACTACTTTAGAAGATGCGCCGAGTGGGCCCCGCACCGGTACCCTTCAAGTGCTTCGACGGCCCAGTGGAGTCTGCATGAGTTCGATGGGCATGCGAGGATTTCTGCTGGTCGATGACTGTCGAAGGAGACTGGTACCTATGAATGCTCCTGTTGCGCAGGAGAGTGGCAAGCCCGCTCTGCGTGTCGTGGTGGCCGAGGACGAATCGCTGATCCGGCTGGATTTGGTCGAGATGCTGCGCGAAGAGGGCTACGAGGTGGTCGGTGAGGCCGCTGACGGTCAGCAAGCCGTGGATCTCGCGGTGGAGCTGCGTCCGGATCTGGTGATCATGGACGTCAAGATGCCGCGACGCGATGGCATCGATGCGGCGTCCGAAATTGCCGAGAGGCGCATCGCGCCAGTAGTCATCCTGACGGCGTTCAGCCAGCGCGAGCTCGTCGAGAAAGCCCGCGACGCGGGCGCCATGGCGTACTTGGTGAAGCCGTTCTCGAAAGCGGATCTGATGCCGGCGGTCGAGCTCGCCGCGAGTCGATACACCGAGATCTCGTCGCTGGAGAACGAGATCGCGGATCTCCAGGAACGCTTGGAAACCCGCAAGCTCATCGAGCGAGCCAAGGGCAAGCTGATGGAGTCGCAGGCACTCACAGAGCCGCAGGCGTTCAAGTGGATTCAGCGTGCCGCGATGGATCGCCGTACAACGATGAAGGCGGTGGCGGAGGTCATCATCGAGACCCTCGACAAGCCCGCGGACGTGTGAGCAGACCGCTCGAACGCTACGGCGATGTAAAACTTTGGGCTCACAGGTCACAGTCAGGTCACGAGCCGTCTTCTCGTCCATCGCAGATCGATTGGGACAGCTAGCGTCTGATCCACACATGGGGCGCATCACTGTGCTCCATATTTAGATCGATCAAGGAGACCCTAGATGGCAAAACGGACCTATGTCCGCACGGCTGCGGTGCTGGGTGCTGCGTCATTGGCACTGTTCGGCTGTTCATCGAGTGATGATTCCGGCTCGGGTGACAGTTCCAGCACTGCCAGCGGTGGAAGTTCGGCAGCAGAAGAAACGACCGTCAGCACCGACTGCACGCCAGACCAGGCGACCGCAGGAGCAACCCCGGTCACGACGCCATTGGTCGTCGGAACACTTCTGCCGGCAACCGGCAGCCTTGCATTCCTCGGACCTCCCGAGGTCGCCGGTGTTCAGCTCGCAGTCGACGAAGTCAACGGATCGGGCGGAGTTCTCGGTCAGCCCGTCCAGTTGATCCAGGGTGACTCGGGAGACACCACGACGGATACCGCCAACACCACCGTCGACCGACTGCTCGCCGGTGGCGCCGACGTCATCGTCGGTGCGGCGTCGTCCTCGGTGTCGCTCAAGGTGATCGACAAAATCGCCAGCGCAGGCGTCGTTCAGATTTCGCCCGCCAACACCTCGGATCAGTTCGTCTGCTACCCGGACAAGGGCCAGTACTTCCGTACGGCGCCGACGGACGTCCTGCAGGCGCAGGCTCTGTCGCAGCTCATCGCGGAGGACGGCGCTCAGCGAGTCTCCATCCTCGCCCTGAACGATCCGTACGGAACCGGTCTGGCCACCAACACCGTCGAGAACCTCGAAGCTGCTGGTATCCCGTCAGACCAGATCCAGAAGATCATCTACGACCCCAACGCGCAATCGTTCAACGCCGAGGTCGACGACGTGAAGAACTTCGCTCCCGACGCTGTGGCGATCATCGGCTTCGAGGAGTCGGCGAAGATCATCACCCGTATGCACGAGGTCGGCATCGGCCCGTCCGACGGCACCCTCGTCTACGGCGTCGACGGCAACATGGGTAACGCGCTCGGTGAGTCCGTTGCTGCAGGTCTGCTCGATACGATGCGCGGAACCACTCCGCTCACCGACGTCGGCACCGCCTTCCAGGACCGGCTCAAGACCGTCGATCCCGCTCTGGTCGACTTCAACTACGCCGGTGAGTCCTACGACGCAGTCATCATCGCTGCTCTCGCCGCGGAGCAGGCCAAGTCGACTGCAGGCACGGACATCGCTGCCAGCATCAACAGCGTCACCAAGGACGGCGAGAAGTGCACCACGTACGCACAGTGCCTTCCACTCGTCCAGGCCGGAACGGACATCGACTACGACGGTGTCACCGGTCAGCTGAACTTCAGCGACGCAGGTGAGCCCGCAACCGGTTCGTACGGCAACCTGGTCTTCGGACCTGACAACACCCTCACCACAGACGGATACATCGTCGTTGGAGAGTGATCGATCCGCAGTACTGAATTGACGAAGAACCCCGGTCCGATCCGTCGGCCCGGGGTTCTTCGTTTTCTGTGCCCGGCCGGTGACCGAATGAGTCGTTCGCTTACAGGGCGGTTTCAGGTGACCGAATGAGTCGTTCGCTCACTCAGAGTGACCGAGACAGACATTCGCTCACCCGCTGGGACCGAATCAGGCATTCGGTCACCCCCGGACAGCGCAGAACCCGGGCCTGTGGAGCTAAGACCCGGGTTCGTGAGCGAACGGAAAGCTACTTCTTCTCCTTGCTTCCGGCTAGGGTGCCGAGGTACAGCTCGATGACCTTGGGGTCGTTCATCAGATTGGTTCCGGTATCGGTGTACGCGTTCCGGCCTTGGTCGAGCACGTATCCGCGGTCGCAGATCTGCAGGCAGCGACGCGCGTTCTGCTCGACCATGATGATGGAGACACCGGTCGCGTTGATTTTCTTGCAGCGGATGAACACTTCGTCCTGGAACATCGGCGACAGACCTGCTGACGGCTCGTCGAGTAGCAGCACAGACGGCTCCATCATCAGTGCGCGCCCCATGGCGACCATCTGGCGTTCACCGCCGGAGAGTGCACCCGCTTTGACCTTCTTGCGTTCGCCGAGCAGTGGAAACAGCTCGCTGACGAACTCGAATCGTTCCGTGAACTTCTTCGGCCGCAGATAGATACCCATCTCGAGGTTCTCTTCGATGGTGAGCGACGGGAAGACGTTCTGCGTCTGCGGGACGTATCCGACGCCTTTGGTGACGAGCACGTGTGCCTCGGCGGACGTGATGTTGTCCCCACGCAGCTTCACCGATCCCTCGCGGACCGGAATCAGTCCGAACAGGGTCTTGAGCAACGTCGACTTTCCGGCACCGTTGGGTCCGATGATGCCGACGATTTCGCCGTCCTTCAGAAAGAAGTTGCACTCGTTCAGGATGTTGACGCCGGGAATGTACCCCGCCACCAAGTTGTCCGCGCGGACGAGTGCGCCTTCGGCGAGACGCGCGTGTTCGCCTGCTGTAGCGGCGAATTCCGCCGGGGTCAGTTTCGTTGTGCTCGGTTCGCTCATGAGCCGTCTTCTTCCTTGGCGTGCTTGGCCGGCGCCGGCGTGATGTCGGCCGGAGCCACGAATTCCGGCCCGGACAAGTCTCCGCCTGCTTCGAGTTCCTCGGCTTCGGCCTGCTCCAGTGCTTCGGCCAATTCGGCTGTCGCGCCGACTGGATTGCCGTTTTCGTCGAATTCGAGCGCCTGGTCGTGGTGGCTGCCGAGGTAGGCGTCGACGACGGCGCCGTTGTTCGACAGGTCTTCGGGGGTGGACTCGGCGATGACACTTCCCTGGGCCATGACCACGACCCAGTCGCTGATGTCACGGATGACGTCCATGTCATGTTCGACGAACACCACGGTCATACCGTCGTCGCGCAGTGACTTGATGTGGCCCAGAAGGCTTTGAGTCAGAGCGGGATTGACGCCTGCCATCGGCTCGTCGAGCATGACGACCGCAGGATCTGTCATCAATGCACGCGCCATCTCCAGCAACTTACGCTGACCACCCGACATCGATCCCGCGAGATCGTCGGCTTTGGTGTCGAGCTTGAACCTCTCGAGAAGTTGGTATGCGCGTTCGGTGATCTCCTTCTCCTGCTTCTTCCACGTCCACGGCATCAGCGTGTTGAAGATCCGCTCGCCGCGTTGGCCGGTAGCTCCGAGCCGGACGTTGTCGAGCACCGTCAACTTCGACAGCGCCTTGGTGAGCTGAAACGTCCGGACGACGCCTTTGCGTGCGACCTGGTGGGGATGCATCTTGCCGAGCGACTGACCGTCCATCGACCATGTCCCGGTGTCGGGTCGGTCGAAGCCGGTGAGCAGATTGAACAACGTCGTCTTGCCTGCACCGTTGGGGCCGATAAGGCCAGTGATGCAGCCACGTTGGATTTCGAGGTGGGCGACATCGACCGCCTTGAGGCCGCCGAACGTACGGGACACCCCGTCGACGACGAGAGTCGCGTCCGGTTTGGGCGCGCCCGGTGTCTGTGGGACGGCGGCGAAAAGCGTTGACCGCTCCTCGGCGCTGAGTACTCGCTTGATGCCGTGCCCGGTCTTGGAACTGGGCCCTGCTGTTGACGAACTAGGCATTGAGTTGGACCTCTCGCTTGTTGCCGAGGATTCCTTGTGGTCTGAAGACCATCAGGACGGCGATGAGGATGCCCAGTAGTACGAATCGTGTTGCTCCGACCTGCTGTTCACTGAGATTCAACAGAGGGTCGGGACCGGAGATCGCCTGCCGGAGGAGGGCGTCGGGGATAGACAGCAGGAACCAGAACAGCATCGCACCGAGCACAGGTCCGAACACCGTCGCCGCACCACCGAGGATGAGGGCACCGAACGCGAAGAACGTCTGGGCCGTCGAATAGAAATCGGGGTTGATGGACTTGGTCTGCAGGGCGTTGAACACACCGCCCATGCCGCCGATGACGCCGCCGAGGACGAGTGCCTGCATCTTGTAGACGAAGACGTTCTTTCCCAGCGAGCGGGCAGCGTCCTCGTCTTCTCGAACCGCTTTCAGAACGCGGCCCCACGGACTGTGTGTGAGTAGGTAGATCAATCCGCAGAGCAGTAGGACGAGTGTCCACCCCACGACCATCGCCCACAGATCGTCACCGTAGAACTTGACGCCGATGAAGGCGTACTGCTTACCGGAGTCGAACGGACTGAGCGAGGTGAACGGATCTGCGAAACCGAAGATTCCGTTCGTGGACTTGGTCACCGGATCCGTTGCGGTCGACCTGAAGACCAGTCTGAGTATCTCCGAGGCCGCGATGGTGACGATCGCAAGATAATCGGCGCGTAGACGCAGGGTCGGGATGCCGAGTACGAGTGCGAGCAGACCGGCTGCGCCGAGGCCGACGAGAATGCCGAGCCATAGGGGTTGTTGGTAGGTGATGGTCATGATGCCGACGCCGTAGCCGCCGAGCAGTGCGAATCCGATCTGGCCGAAGTTGAGCAGACCGGCGTAGCCGAAGTGCAGATTCAGCCCGATGGCGAGCAATGCGTAGAAGATTGCCGACGGGCCGATCAGCTGGGCCAGTGAAACTTGAAGAGCTCCGAGGATATCCATCAGGTCACCCGATCCTTTGCCGCGAGCCGAGGATGCCCTGAGGCCTGACGACGAGGATGAGAATCAAGACGAGCAGTCCTCCGATGTATTTGAGATCGGGATTGATGATCATCGTGGACCACTGAACGAGGAGTCCGACGATGACGCAGCCGAGGAGTGCTCCGTATGCGGTGCCTAGCCCGCCCAGTGTGATTCCGGCGAACATGAGCAGGAGGAGTTTGAAACCCATCTCCCACTGGACGCGCCCACCGAGCTCGGAGAGTCCGAACAGGACACCGCCGAGTGCAGCGAGACCGCCACCCATGCACCATACGAAGGTCACGACTCGTTCGACGTTGATTCCGGACGAAGCTGCGAGGTCGCGGTTGTCTGCGACTGCGCGCATCGCCTTGCCGATTCGCGTGCGTTGCAACATCAGTGCGACGGCGACGAGAACGACGATGCTGATGATGATGCAGGCGAGGTTGACGTTGGTGATGGCAAGAGGGCCCCACTCGTTCTGGGTCTGCGCCTGATAATCGTCGAACGGTTCGGCGCGATCCGAGAAGAAGATCAGGATCAGGTATCGTAATGCGATTGCCAGACCGATCGAGACGACGAGCTGAGCGATCAAGCCGGTCTTGCGTTTTCGCAGGGGCCGCCAGATGGCGGCGTTGTTCAACCATCCGATCGCGACTCCGACGATGATCGCGAGGATCGTGGCCGGGATCAGCTGAATGCCGAGACTGACGTTGAACACCCACGCCGCGACGGCACCGAGTGTGACGAGCTCGCCGTGTGCGAAGTTCGTCAGGCCGGTCGTGCCGAAGATCAGGCTGAGGCCGACGGCAGCGAGTGCGATGACGAGTCCGAAGCGCAGACCGTCGACGGTGGTTCGGATGAACTTCTCGTAGAAGGGCACCTCGGTGGCCGTTCGAGCTTCACCGAACGAGAAGATGATGGTATTGGCCCGTCCGGCTTCGACGTCGCGTTGTACTTCGCCCTGGACACTGACGCCGTCCGGAAGTGTCTCCGCATCGACCTCGAATGTGTATGAGCCGGGTGATATTTCGAGTGTCCACCGGCCGCCTTCGGCGGATGTGGTTCTGGCGACCTCTTCGCCCGCCGCGTCGACCGCGACCACGTCTACATCGGCGAGGCGGTCACCGCTGTTGTTGAGGCTCCCACTCACCGACACCGCGTCGGCGGGAGGGGTAGCAGGTGATTCTGTAGTGGATGCTGCGGGCGGGGGAGTCGGGGTCGGTTCCTGCGCCAGGGCAGTCCCGCCGAACGCCACCGCTGCTATGGATCCAAGTAGCGCCAACATGAGGGTCTGTCTCAGTAAGCGTAGCGAGATTCGGTTGGTGGACCGAACTCGGATCTTTCTTCGGGTCCATCGAACATTTGGAGCCACGCACGTCCTCCGGACGGTTGTCGGGGTGAGCCCATGAGTGGGCTCGGCTGCTTGCAATTGTCGGACTCTAACCGTTGGAAGCGCACGAAATCGGCGACTCGAATTTCCGGGAAGTATCATTTGTGTTTCGAACTTCGCGAGCAGGCGCGCAGTGGAAGATCTGCATCCGCTTCGCCGGTGTCGGACCCTCTACATAGACTGGGCAACCGTGAGCCCCGCAACTGAAGTTAGTTCCCTACCCGCATCCTCGTCCGGTTCATCCACCGATGGCCGGCAGCCGACGCTGCTGCTGATAGACGGACACTCCATCGCGTTTCGCGCCTTCTTCGCGCTGCCGGTGGACAACTTCAAGACGACGAGCGGTCAGTCGACCAACGCCGTCTACGGGTTCACATCGATGCTGATCAACTTGCTGCGCGACGAGAAACCGACGCACATCGCTGCAGCGTTCGACGTCTCGCGCCAAACGTTCCGTGCCGAGCGATTCCCGGACTACAAGGCCAACCGCAGCAAGACTCCCGACGAGTTCGCAGGCCAGGTCGACATCACGAAGGACGTCCTCGGAGCGATGGGTATCCCCGTCATGGCCGAGGCCGGGTTCGAGGCGGATGACATCATCGCGACGTTGGTGACGCAGGCGGAGACGCTCGGTTATCGAGTGCTCGTCGTGACGGGTGACCGAGATTCGTTGCAGTTGGTCACCGAGAACGTCACGGTTCTCTACCCCAAGAAGGGCGTTTCGGAACTCACCAGGTTCACGCCCGAAGAGGTCACGACCAAGTACGGCCTCTCGCCGGCGCAGTACCCGGACTTCGCCGCGCTCCGCGGTGACCCGAGCGACAATCTTCCGGGCATCCCTGGCGTCGGTGAGAAGACCGCGACCAAGTGGATCATCGAGTACGGCTCGCTCGAGGAACTGGTCAACAACGTCGACAAGGTGAAAGGCAAGGTCGGTGACGCGTTGCGCGCCAACTTGTCCTCGGTCGTTCTCAATCGTGAACTCACCGAGATGGTGCGCGACGTTCCGTTGCCCTACACGCCGGACCAGCTCGAGCTCGCGCCGTGGGACCGGGAGAAGATTCACGCCCTGTTCGACGACCTCGAGTTCCGCGTGTTGCGTGACCGTCTCTTCGAGACGCTGTCGTCCGCGGAACCGGAGGCCGAAGAGGGTTTCGACGTCAAGGGCGGCACCGTGCCCGTCGGCGAGTTGGCAGCGTGGCTCAGCGCTCACGCGTCGACAGGCGAGCGACACGGACTGTCCGTGGTAGGTCCGCGGCGACCGTTCGACAGCGACGCCGTGTCCATTGCGATCGCCGCTTCCGATGGAGAGGGCGGATTCGTCACCACCACTGCCCTCGACGAATCCGACGAGAAGGCGTTAGCTGCCTGGCTGGCGGACCCCGCGCAGCCCAAGGCCTTGCACGAAGCGAAGTGGGCCATCCACGCGCTGCGAGGACGCGGCTGGACATTGGGCGGCTTGACGAGTGATACCGCACTCGCCGCCTATCTGGTCCGACCGGGCCAGCGCAGCTTCAACCTCGACGATCTGTCACTTCGGTACCTCAAGCGTGAGCTACGAGCCGAGGATTCGGTCGAGGGGCAGATGTCGCTCCTCGACACCGAAGATGTCGCCGAGGCCGCCGTCGCCGAGGGCGAAATCCTCCGTGCACAGGCCATTCTGGATCTCGCCGCGGCGCTCGACACCGAGCTGGAGAACATCGAATCCACGTCGTTGTTGTCGGACATGGAGCTGCCGCTGCTCTCGGTGCTCGCCGACCTGGAGGCGACCGGAATTGCCGTCGACCGCGCCCATCTCGAGGAACTGCAGAGCGGATTCGCCGATCAGGTCAGCGAGGCCGCGAACGCCGCGTACGAGGTCATCGGCAAGCAGATCAACCTCGGCTCGCCCAAGCAGCTTCAGGTCGTACTCTTCGACGAGCTCGACATGCCGAAGACGAAGAAGACCAAGACTGGGTACACCACCGACGCCGACGCGCTGCAGGGGTTGTTCGAGAAGACCGAGCACCCGTTCCTGAGATTCCTCCTCGACCACCGAGATGCGACGCGCATGAAGGTCACGGTCGACGGGCTGCTCAAGTCCGTCGCTGACGATGCTCGCATCCACACGACGTTCAACCAGACGGTCGCTGCTACTGGTCGGCTGTCGTCCACCGAACCGAACTTGCAGAACATTCCGGTCCGCAACGAGGCAGGTCGTCACATCCGGGACGGGTTCGTCGTCGGCGAGGGATACGACACGCTGCTCACCGCTGACTACAGCCAGATCGAAATGCGCATCATGGCGCACCTGTCCGGTGACGAGGGTCTGATCGAGGCGTTCAATACGGGCGAAGACCTGCACAGCTTCGTCGGTGCTCGCGCGTTCGGTGTTCCCATCGAAGAAGTCACTCCTGAACTGCGCCGACGAGTCAAGGCGATGTCGTACGGTCTGGCATACGGGCTGAGCGCCTTCGGTCTCGCTGCGCAGCTGAAGATCTCGACCGAGGAAGCCAAGCAGCAAATGGAGGCGTATTTCTCGAGGTTCGGTGGAGTTCGCGACTACCTGCGGAACGCCGTCGAGGAATCACGGAAGGTCGGCTACACGTCCACCTTGTACGGTCGGCGTCGGTACCTACCCGATCTCAACAGCGACAACCGCCAGCGCCGCGAAGTAGCCGAGCGTGCAGCCTTGAACGCACCGATTCAGGGCACCGCCGCCGACATCATCAAGGTGGCGATGATCGATGTGCACCGCTCGCTATCGGCTTCGAAACTGAAGTCGCGCATGCTTCTGCAGGTGCACGACGAATTGGTGCTCGAAGTCGTCGACTCCGAGCGGGAGCAGGTAGAAGCGCTGGTTCGCGAGAAGATGTCCTCTGCGATCGAGCTGTCGGTTCCGCTCGAAGTCTCGGTTGGAACAGGCCGTAGTTGGGACAAGGCGGCGCATTAGCATCCGACACGAAGGATGGACCGATCGCTGTGCGATCGGTCCATCGAATTCGGTTGCTGCGCCGAACTACTCGGCGTCCACACTGGCTTTCTGCTCTTCGAGTTGCTTGCGTACCTCATCCATGTCAAGCGCCTTGATCTGGCCGACGAGGTCCTCCAACGCCGCTGCAGGCAACGCACCCGGCTGGGCGAATACGAGAACGCCTTCGCGGAAAGCCATGATCGTCGGAATCGACTGGATGTTCGCTGCCGCCGCCAACCCCTGTTCCGCCTCGGTGTCGACCTTGGCGTGGACTACGTCCGGGTGCGACTCCGACGACTTCTCGAAGGTGGGCGCGAACTGGCGGCACGGCCCACACCACGACGCCCAGAAGTCGACCAGTACCACGTCGTTGCCGCCGACGATCTCGTCGAAGTTCTGCTGAGTCAAAGTCTGTGTTGCCACGCCTGCCCTTTCGTCGATGTGTTCTTCTGTCCGTCACAACGCACGACCGAGCTGGATTCTTCCCGGCTCATACAGGCTGCGGTGAAGCGCGGAATGTCCTTCGGTAGGAATTGGGCGTCGTGCAGCGCACTCGAACGAAATGTTGGCGCATGACGGCCGCATTGCCGAAGCCGACACTCTCGGCGATGACGTCCATCGACAGGTCCGAATTTTCGAGCAACTGCTGGGCAGCTAGTACGCGCTGGTCGTTGAGCCAACGTGCCGGTGTAGTTCCGGTTTCAGCCTGAAATCTACGTGCGAAAGTCCGTGCGGACATGTTGACCCGGGCAGAGAGAGCCTGCACGTTCAGGTCCGAATCGAGATGCTCGGTCATCCAGTCGAGCAACGGGGCGAGCGTGTCGACCTCGGTGGTCGGAAGGGGAGTAGTGACGAATTGCGCCTGACCACCATCGCGGTGCGGCGGCACGACCATCCGTCGTGCGATGCCGTTCGCGACGGTACTGCCCTGCTCCTTGCGGACGATGTGCAGGCAGAGGTCGATTCCCGCCGCCGTCCCGGCGCTGGTGAACACGTTTCCGTCATCGATGTAGAGCACGTTGCGATCGACGTCGGCCAGCGGATACTCAGCGGCCAGTCGATCCGAATGCCGCCAGTGGGTAGTGCAGCGACGGCCGTCGAGAAGACCTGCCTTGCCGAGCAGAAAAGCGCCGTTGCACAGACTCGCCACCTTTGCGCCACGATTCACGGCAGCGCGCAATTTGACCAACAGAGGCTCGATGGCGGCGTCGTAACCTGTACCGCACACGTAGCTGCCATCGTCGGAAGTCTTGGTTCCACCTGCTGGAATGATGATGAGATCGGCTTCGTCGAGCTGGTCGAGGTCGTACGGCACGTCGATCGTGAACCCGAACCTCGACCTGATCGGTTCTGCAACGCCGGCAACGAGTGAGAAGTCGTAGGTGGGCAAACCCTCGTCGGATCGGTCGAATCCGAACACCTCGCACGCGACGCCCATCTCGAACTGTTCGGTCAGCGGGAGCAGTGGCACTACTACACGGTTCAGCACCGCCCAAGTATGGCAGAAAATCGACTAACTATGTCATATCTGCCACTGGTGGTACGGAGCTGCTGGTTGCAGGCTTGCTGGCATGGCAATCACACTTCTCGTACTGGCAGTCGTCGGCGTAATGTATCTAGCCTTGGCAGTCGGACTTGCGCCCGACACTCACGCTGAAGTGAGTCAGTTCGGTGACTATCGATTCTGACGCCGCGTCATCGAACGAGCCACTCGCTCTTGCTTTCGCCATCCCATCTTCGCATCGACGAGATGTTGCCGACGAGATCGGACGGGCAAGTATGCAGACGAAGAAATGCTTCCGCAAGTTCCGCGCGGGTAAGTTTGCGCGCAAGCGTGACATGTGGTGTCCACCTACCCGTCGAAGTGTGCGACCGATAGCCCTCGGCGCTCGCGGCCAATTGGGACACCCGGCCATGTACGACAAGTAGTTCCTTGGATGGGACGACGAGACGCGCAAGCGTGCTCTGCTTGCCCCGGAAAACCACGAACGCACCGAGACGCACGGGAAAGCGGACGTTCAAGAACTCTTCGTCGATTCGTGAGTCGAGCTCATCGAGCTCGTCCGCTACCGACAGCGTGATGTGCGGGCGATTCGACAGACCGGTGTGGCGACCCTGGGACGGCAGATCGGCGTCGAGCAGCAGGTGCCACTCCCGACGGACGGCAGCATCGAGCGAATCGTCGAGGAGTAATTCCAGAGACTGAACCATAGTGAGTCATGATGGCTGATGTGGCACACGGCGGAGTGAAGACGGTACGCATCGGATCGATGCTGGGCGATGGCATCGGACACGAAATAGTCCCCGCGACGATGCGGGTCGTCGAGGCTGCGATGGAAGTAGAGAAAGACCTGAGGGTCGACTGGGTAGTGCTGCCGCTGGGGCGCGACGCGATCGAGTCCGAGGGAAGTCCCGCGCCGGATTCGACCATCGCCGAACTGAAGTCGCTGGATACATGGATACTCGGCCCGCACGACAGCGCGTCGTACCCCGAGCCGTTTCGGTCACAGCTCACACCTGGTGGGGTGGTACGGAAGACATTCGGCCTCTTCGCCAATATCCGGCCCGCCGCGACACATCCCGGAGTTCGAGCGGTCTCGCCGAGCATGGACCTGGTCGTGGTCCGGGAGAACACCGAGGGTTTCTACGCCGATCGCAACATGTTCCTCGGTAGTGGCGAATTCATGCCGACACCGGACGTCGCTCTCGCGGTCGGAGTCTTCACCCGCGCGGCGTGCGAGCGCATCGCCCGGGAAGCGTTCACGCAGGCCCGCAGTCGCCGCAAGCACGTGACGATCGTGCACAAAACCAACGTGCTGTCCATGACGACAGGCTTGTTTCGCGATGCGTGCAGGACTGTGGCCGAGGAGTTTCCCGACGTGACGGTGGACGAACAACATATCGACGCGTTGACCGCACTTCTCGTTCGACGCGGAGAGGACTTCGACGTGATCGTCGCGGAGAACATGTTCGGAGACATACTCTCCGACCTGGCCGGCGAGCTGTCGGGTTCGCTCGGAATGGCACCGTCGCTCAATTGTTCCGAGACCAAGGCCATGGCGCAGGCCGCCCACGGTTCGGCGCCTGATATTGCTGGCAAGAACAGGGCCAACCCGACTGCCTTGTTCCTGTCGGCAGCGATGATGCTCGACTGGCTCGGCGACCACGACGGAGATACTCGTTTGTCGCGCGCGGCGCGCCGCATCAGGCATGCAGTCGACGGAGCCCTCGAATCCAGAGTCGCTACTGCCGACCTCGGAGGACGGGCGTCGACGAGCGAGTTCGCCGAAACTGTTCTCGCACGAACCCTCCGGGTCTGACCGATCCGACTTCGATGCCTACAACAGTGGCTTTCGGGCGCTGAATATCGCGGTGCCGGGGAACAATTGTCCGCGCAGAGGGCTCCACTGCCCCCATTCTCGATCGAGCCATTCGGGCCAATCGGGCTCGACTATGTCGCGGACCTCTAGTCCGGCCGCGACGATCTCGCGGACTCGGTCTCCGATCGTGCGGTGGTGTTCGACGTACGTGGGGGTTCCATCGGCGTCGAATTCGACATACGGGGTGCGGTCGAAGTACGGAATCGTCGCCGTCAGGCCGATCGGTCCCGGATCGTCGGGAAAGATCCATCTCATGGGGTGATTGACCGCGAATACCCACACACCGCCCGGGCGGAGAACCCGAGCAACCTCGCGCATGACGCGTGCCGAGTCGGCGACGAACGGTACCGCGCCGAACGCCGAGCACGCGATATCGAAACTGGTATCGGCGAACGGCAGGAACTCAGCGCTCGCTTGAACCAAAGGGACAGAGTCGCCGGCGGCCGCCATCGCGTCGACTCCCTTGCTGAGCATGCCCGCCGAGATATCGAGCCCGACGGCGCGTGCTCCCTGAGTGCCGAGCCATCGTGCGCACGGCGCCGAACCGCAGCCGACCTCGAGAACGTCCTTGCCCGCAACATCGCCCAGGAGGTGAACATCGCCCTCGTGTAGACCTTCGGGGCACCATACGAACTCGCCCTTCTCGGATCCGACGCCGAGGAACTCACCGTGTGTGCGGTGGTATTCGTCCGCGTCGGAGTCCCACCAGGAGCGGCTGGCGCGGTCGCTGGCTTGGGAGCCGATCCGGGCGCGCCCTGGTACAACGGGAGGAGGTGAGCAGTCGGACGAGGGCGCGCTGTCGGTCACCGACGACACGTTAGTCGGCTTCCCTGGTGGTGCTGGTCGGGGATGGCAAGTCGCGTTTGCCCACCTGTGACCTGGTCGCGTACCCTGTTGAACGCGAGTGTGTTCATGCTGCGTTCGATCCCGGGGGATTTGTCCGTCCGGTCCGAAATCGCGGTGGGAACAAATTCGTTCTGAGTGTGTTCTTTCGCTTCGTGGCCCTCGGTGTCTTTCGACACGGAAGGTTCGCGTGGTGTTCAGAACCGAGATCTACAGTCCGACCGAACATCCATCAACCGATACCCAACCCGTCCGGAGCAACTCAACACATGCCCTCAACCACAACCTCACCGCAGGTAGCCGTCAATGACATCGGCTCCGCAGAGGATTTTCTCGCCGCTATCGACGCTACGATCAAGTACTTCAACGATGGCGACATCGTCGAAGGCACCATCGTCAAGGTCGACCGCGACGAGGTTCTGCTCGACATCGGTTACAAGACCGAAGGCGTCATTCCTTCTCGCGAGCTCTCCATCAAGCACGACGTCGACCCCAATGAGGTCGTCTCCGTGGGCGATGAGGTCGAAGCTCTCGTTCTCACCAAAGAGGACAAAGAAGGCCGTCTGATCCTGTCCAAGAAGCGAGCTCAGTACGAGCGCGCCTGGGGCACGATCGAGGAGCTCAAGGAGAAGGACGAGGCCGTCAAGGGCACCGTCATCGAGGTCGTCAAGGGTGGACTCATCCTCGACATCGGTCTCCGTGGCTTCCTTCCCGCTTCGCTCGTCGAGATGCGTCGTGTCCGCGACCTCCAGCCGTACGTCGGCAAGGAGATCGAGGCCAAGATCATCGAACTCGACAAGAACCGCAACAACGTGGTCCTGTCGCGTCGTGCATGGCTCGAGCAGACGCAGTCCGAGGTCCGCAGCGAATTCCTGCACCAGCTGCAGAAGGGCCAGGTCCGCAAGGGCGTCGTGTCCTCGATCGTCAACTTCGGTGCCTTCGTGGACCTGGGTGGCGTCGACGGACTCGTGCACGTCTCCGAGCTTTCCTGGAAGCACATCGATCACCCGTCCGAGGTTGTCGAGGTCGGCACCGAGGTCACCGTCGAGGTTCTCGACGTCGACCTGGACCGCGAGCGTGTTTCGCTGTCGCTCAAGGCAACTCAGGAAGATCCGTGGCGCCAGTTCGCTCGCACCCACGCGATCGGCCAAATCGTGCCCGGCAAGGTCACCAAGTTGGTTCCCTTCGGTGCGTTCGTGCGCGTCGAAGAGGGCATCGAGGGCCTCGTGCACATCTCCGAGCTGGCCGAGCGCCACGTGGAGGTTCCGGACCAGGTCGTGGGTGTCGGCGACGACGCACTCGTCAAGGTCATCGACATCGATCTCGAGCGTCGTCGTATCTCGCTGAGCCTCAAGCAGGCCAACGAGGACTACGCAGAAGAGTTCGACCCGTCCAAGTACGGCATGGCCGACTCGTACGACGAGGGTGGCAACTACATCTTCCCCGAGGGCTTCGACTCCGAGACCAACGAATGGCTCGACGGTTACGAGAAGCAGCGTGAAGAGTGGGAAGGACGCTACGCCGAGGCAGAGCGTCGCCACAAGATGCACACCGCTCAGATGGAGAAGACGGCGAAGGACGAGGCTGCTGAAGCCGCCAACACCAACTACTCCTCCGAGTCGGGTCAGGCGCCCGCCGAAGCAGAAGGAGACGCTCCCGCAGCGTCGGCTCCGGCATCGACCGGCGGATCACTGGCCAGCGATGCTCAGCTCGCTGCGCTGCGTGAGAAGCTGTCGGGCAACGCCTGATAGAAGATGTCCACCCGAAAGGGTGTGACCGCAAAGCCCCGGTTCCCTTGTGGAGCCGGGGCTTTCTTCTGCGCTGACTCAGCGACGGTCGGTCGTGCATGGGGATTCGGTCGTGCGAAGGTTCGGTTGCACGGGCTCGAGTGACCGAATGACTGTTTCGGTCACCGCCGGGTGACCGAACGACTCATTGAGTCACTCAGAGTGACTCAAACAGACATTCGTTCCCGCGGAGTGACCGAATGAGTCATTCGGTCCGGCTGGTTCACAAAAGAATTCGGATCCATACAAGAATGGACCCGATCCGTGGGGATTCGGGTCCATCGTCGTATCGACGGGATGGCTCAACCTGCGACGGCGGGACTCCACTGGGCGACGGCGCCGGTCCGCTTACGCATTGTGGCGAAGCTGTGACGTGCCGGGCTGAGGAGGTTAGTGAACCAATTGCGCCGATGGTCGGCCAACGCCAGGGCAACCTCGGGTATCAAGATGACGTGAACGCCCGATTCCATGCCGAGACGGTGCCGACCCGGTTGGATCTGATTGCTTCGCATCGGAAGTCCTTTTCGCTAGAAGTGGGTCGGCAAATACTTGTCTCGCACGAAGATAACGGACGTTGCCCCAAACCTGGTGTATTTGGGGCTGGTGTGCTTCGGCGTGTTCGATGACAGACTGGAGACATGTTGAGACTTGGCCTCACCGGAGGCATCGGAGCAGGCAAATCGACCGTGTCCAGGACGCTTTCTGCGTTGGGTGGTGTACTCGTCGACGCCGACAAGATTTCACGAGAGGTCGTCGAGCCGGGTACGACCGGGCTCGCGCAACTGGTCGAGGCGTTCGGTGGCGACGTTCTGGATTCGGAAGGCGGATTGGACCGACAAGCGTTGGCGAACAGAGCATTCGGTGACGACGAGTCGCGGGCGAAGCTGAACTCCATCGTCCATCCACTGGTCGGGAAGCGCACAGCGGAGCTGATCGAGCTGGCGCCGGCCGACGCGATAGTCGTACAGGACATCCCGTTGTTGGTGGAAGGGAAGATGGGGGCCTTTTTCCAGTTGGTTGCAGTGGTTTACGCGGACGCCGAGGAGCGTGTCGATCGACTGGTGAACCAGCGGAAGATGCCCGAGACCGATGCGCGAGCTCGGATTGCGGCTCAAGCAACCGACGAGGAGAGGCGCGCGGCGGCCGACGTCTGGATCGACAACAGCGGTGCGCCGGGTGATCTGGAGCAAGTAGTCACCGCGCTGTGGCACGATCGGCTCGTTCCGTTCGAGCGCAATATTCGTGATGGGGTCGTCGTCAGGACTCATCCGACGCTCGCTGCTGCCGATCCCACCTGGCCCGCACAGGCGCAGCGTCTGATCGCGCGTATCGCCGTCGCGTGCGGATCTGCCGCTGTCCGAATCGATCACGTCGGATCGACGGCCGTCGCCGGCCTCGATGCCAAGGACGTGATCGACATTCAGGTCACGGTCGCGAGTCTCGAGTCAGCGGACACGTTGGCGGAACCCTTGCGTGCGATCGGCTTTCCTCGGATCGAGCACATCACGACAGACGATCCCAAGCCCGCGTACGGAGTGGGTGGCGAAGCTGATCCCGCTGTGTGGGGCAAACGAATTCATGGGGGAGCGGATCCCGGGCGTCCCGTCAACATTCACATCAGAGTCGATGGCTGGCCCGGTCAGCAGTTCGCCCTGGTATTTCGAGACTGGTTGAGCGCCAGCCAGGACTCGGTCGCGGAGTATCTCGCGCTCAAACAGCGAGCCGAGACTGCGGCGGCCGAACACACCGACTATGTCGAGGCGATGACCGCCTACCAGGACGTCAAGGCACCCTGGTTCGATCGGGCGTACGAACGTGCGTGGGACTGGGCAGCGAAGACAGAGTGGTCCGCATAGCTGGACCGACCGCTTGAATGCGCCCATTCGTACGATCAGATCGTATGGATGGACCATTCAAGCGATCCGGGGAGCCACACCGCAACCCTCAACGCCCGCCCCTCAACGCCCGCCCCCTGACGCCCTTACCCCTAACGCCCACCCTTCGGCCGCCACGTCGTCGGCATCCCGAGGGACGCCAGCCAGGCGTCGAGGTCGTAGTCGTGCGCGGCGAGGCCTGCGACCGCGCGAACGGACCTGTTCATCGCCAGTTCCGCGGTAGCGGTGTCGAGGTGGTTCTCCACCCGTGCCTCGACGAGCTCGTCGGCGTCCAGGAAGTCGAATCCGCGACCGGTCCTGACCACGATGTCGAGGTAGTGGTCGACCGAGGTCCAGGTGTCGATTCCTGGAACGAATTCACCGACGTCGACGTAGTAGTTCTGGTCGCGAACGTGTCCAGGGAGGTAATGGAAGATCGATGCGCGGAGGCCAAGGCTCGGCAGGAGCCACGACTGCAGATAGTCGAACTGGGGATGGTCCGACGGCCGTGCCATGTACAGACCCCACGGTTCGACGCGGTATTCGTCCACCGAACGTACGAACCCCTTCGGGTCGGTGTTGGTGAGCCCGACGATGTCGAAGAATTCGACCTTGGGTGCGTGCACGTGAACGGCAGTGCCCGGCAAATCCGTCGAAGCAGAATCGTCCATGGTTGATCAAGTTACCGGTTGTTCCCGCAGCTGCTCGTGCATGCACGAATCGAACGTGTCGGTGCTCGCGTCTACCCTGTTTGTATGGCGTTTGCATCCGAACATCCCGTGGTGGCTCACTCCGAGCACCGCCCCGTTGGGGACATCGAGCGGACCGGTCCCGCGTTCAAGGTAGTCAGCGAGCACAAGCCTGCCGGTGACCAGCCCACGGCCATCGCCGAACTCGAGCGCAGAATTCTGGCCGACGAGAAAGACGTGGTGCTACTCGGTGCCACGGGTACCGGCAAGTCGGCGACGACGGCATGGCTCATCGAGAAGCTGCAACGCCCGACGCTGGTCATGGCACCCAACAAGACGCTTGCGGCGCAGCTTGCCAACGAGCTGCGCGACATGCTGCCCAACAACGCCGTCGAGTATTTCGTGTCGTACTACGACTACTACCAACCCGAGGCGTACATCGCGCAGACCGATACCTACATCGAGAAGGACTCGTCGATCAACGACGACGTCGAACGGCTTCGCCATTCGGCTACGGCCAACCTGCTTTCGCGACGCGATGTCGTCGTGGTCGCCTCGGTGTCGTGCATCTACGGTCTGGGCACGCCCCAGTCGTACGTCGATCGGTCCATCGAACTGCAGGTCGGCGTCGAAGTGCCTCGCGATGCGCTGCTGCGCCTGCTGGTGGATGTCCAGTACACGCGCAACGACATGGCCTTCACTCGTGGCTCGTTTCGCGTTCGCGGCGATACCGTGGAGATCATTCCGTCCTACGAGGAACTTGCCGTGCGTATCGAGTTCTTCGGCGACGAGATCGAGGCGCTGTACTATCTTCATCCGCTGACGGGCGACACTGTGCGCAAGGTCGACGCGGTCCGCATTTTCCCGGCCACGCACTATGTCGCGGGTCCGGAACGGATGGAGAAAGCCGTCGCGAACATCGAGTTGGAACTCGAAGAGCGGCTCGCCGACCTCGAGAACAAGGGCAAGCTGCTCGAGGCGCAGCGGCTGCGCATGCGCACCCAGTACGACCTCGAGATGATCAAGCAGGTCGGGTTCTGTTCCGGCATCGAGAACTACTCACGGCACATCGACGGCCGCGGCCCCGGTACGGCGCCCGCGACATTGATCGACTACTTCCCGGAGGACTTCCTCCTGGTCATCGACGAGTCGCACGTGACAGTGCCGCAGATCGGCGCCATGTACGAGGGCGACATGTCGCGAAAGCGCAACCTGGTGGAGTTCGGTTTCCGGCTCCCGTCTGCCACCGACAATCGTCCGCTGACGTGGGAGGAATTCACGCAGCGTATCGGGCAGACGGTCTACCTTTCTGCAACTCCTGGCAAGTACGAACTCGGTCAGACCGGCGGAGAATTCGTCGAGCAGGTCATCCGCCCTACCGGCCTCGTCGATCCGAAGGTGGTCGTGAAGCCGACCAAAGGACAGATAGACGACCTGGTTCACGAGATCCGCGAACGAGCCGAGAAGAACGAGCGCATTCTGGTCACCACGTTGACCAAGAAGATGTCCGAGGACCTCACGGACTACCTGTTGGAGCTGGGCATCAGGGTCCGATACCTACACTCCGACATCGACACGCTGCGACGCGTGGAGCTGTTGCGGCAGCTCAGGCTCGGCGAGTACGACGTGCTCATCGGTATCAACTTGCTTCGTGAGGGTCTCGACCTTCCGGAGGTGTCCCTCGTCGCCATCCTCGACGCGGACAAGGAGGGCTTCCTGCGCAGCGGTACGAGCTTGATTCAAACCATCGGCCGCGCCGCCCGAAACGTCTCCGGCGAGGTCCATATGTATGCCGACAAGATGACCGATTCGATGAAGTACGCCATCGAGGAAACCGAGCGCAGGCGCGAAAAGCAGATCGCCTACAACAAAGAGAAGGGCGTCGACCCGCAACCGCTTCGAAAGAAGATCGCCGACATCCTCGATCAGGTCTACGAAGAAGCGGAGGATACCGACGAGTCGGTCGAGGTCGGTGGTTCCGGTCGCAACGCCAGTCGTGGACGTCGCGCGCAGGGCGAAAAGGGACGGGCCGTCAGTTCAGGCGTCTACGAGGGGCAGGACGTCAAGTCGATGCCACGCGCAGAGTTGGCGGCGCTTGTGCAGAACCTCACCGACCAGATGATGAATGCCGCCCGTGAGCTGCAGTTCGAGTTGGCAGGCCGGTTGAGGGACGAAATCCAAGATCTCAAGAAGGAACTCCGCGGGATGGACGCGGCGGGCCTGAAGTAGGGGACCTTCGATACGGTTCTCTCCATGGATGCTTCCACTGCCGGCCGGAGTGCTCGCGCACTCGAACTACTGCACTCGTTGACCTATTTCATCCCTGAGACGCAGGAAGCACTCGGTGAGGTAGGGCTGCAGGGTCGTGCGTGCTATTTCGCCGGCCGAGCAGCTCCGATGGGTGCAGTCGGTGCGGGGGTCGTGACGGCGACCTTCTACAACTTCAACCGCGAGCTGATCGAGCCTCTGGTGCCCGCCGCGTGGTCCGTTGTGTCACCGGCGAAGATCCTCGACATCCGCTATCGGACGCTCGACGAGGCGTACACCCGACTGCTGGGCGCCGAGGTTCTGCGTTCTCCGGAGATGTCCGAGGCCGCCGAGCTCGCGTCGATTGCAGCTCGCGGGATTCCTGGCAACGACGGTCGCCCCCTCTATGCCGCGTACGCCGACCTCGAATGGCCTACCACGCCACACCTCGTCTTCTGGCACGCGCTGACACTACTGCGTGAACACCGGGGTGACGGGCACATCGCGGCGTTGCAGACGGCAGAACTGAACGGTATCGAAGCGTTGATCACCCATACCGCAACCGGCAAGGGCTTCGAGAAAGAGTTCGCGCGCAAGCGTCGTGGATGGTCGACCGAGCAATGGAACGCCGCCGCCTCGAACCTAACGGACCGAGAGATCCTCGACGCCGACGGTGCACTCACCGAACACGGAGTCGACCTGCGGAAACTGGTCGAGGACATCACCGACGATCTTGCGCTCGCTCCGTGGACCGCTCTCGGCGAAGACGGCGCGGCCAGGCTCGTCGAGCTCGCTTCACCGTGGCGCGACACCGTCATCGCGCAGGATGTGTTCCCGGACGGTGTGTTCGGGCCAGCCGTCGAGCGCTGAGCGCAGCGCCGCTCAGCTGGTGATGTCCTTCGTCGAAAACCTCTGCCAGGCCACCACGCCGAAAAGCGCGGCGTACGCGACGGCCGAGAACGAACCGACGACGATGTCGTTCCATTCGATGGTTGGTGCCAGCGCGTCGATCCACGAGTTCGCATAGTGGCCGGGTAGATAGTTGCGCAGCGAGCCCAGCGCGGTGATTTGGTCGAGTATCTGCATCAGAATCGACGTCATCACTGCTCCTCCGACGGCGCCGAGGGGTGCGTCGGTCAGCACCGAGAGCAGCATGGCCAAACCTGCAACCCACAGCAGGTTCACACCGATGTAGGCCACCGCGATGACGAGCCTGCCCAACGCGTCGGTGAAGGACAGCCCGTCACCGAACGGTGTCACCAAAGGTTCGGCTCCGTAGAGCGCGGTGCCGAGCACGAGCGAAACTACGACGAGCGTGAGGATCGCGGCGATCGACAGTGTCGCCGACACCAGAGCTTTCTGCACGAGCAGCCGTATTCGAGGAACAGGAATTGCCAGCAAGTACCTGAGCGATGACCATGACGCCTCGCTGGCCACCGAGTCCCCGAAGAACAACGCGACGACGACGATCAGCAGGAATCCGACGGACATGAACAGCGCGAACACGGTGAAGTTCACTCCGCCGCGGGTGCCGAGTTCGATCAGGCCTCCCGCGTCGGAGTCCTCGGACGAGCTGCCGATGGCGAACGCGATCGCCAGGATCACCGGGAGCAGCGCGAGGAATCCGATCGCGAGCTGGGTCCTTCGGCGACCGAACTGACGCCGGAGCTCGGTGGTGAACGGCAGTGTTCTGCCGGCGGAGTACCCCGCGGCCCGTCCGTCGGGTGGCCCGGAGTCGGGCTTGGCGTTGTGCGTTGTACTCATCGGTCGTCCTTTGTGGGAATCGGACCTGCTGGGAGCGCGTCGTTGTGGACCAGGTCGAGAAAGACGTCCTCGAGGCGGGTCGACTGTGATAACCCGCGCACTCGCAGTCCAGCGTCGAATAGCGCGCGGGTGACATCGGCAGGGTCGATGCTGCCGAGATCGGTGCGCAGGATGGAGTCGTCGACGACCGTCGGTGTGCACCCGAGTCCTTCGAGGACCGTCGCCGCCACCGCCGTGTCGTCTACTCGGATCTCGGTCTGCCCACCAGCTGCCGTCAGGTCGCGGACTGTTCCCGCGCTGATGACCGACCCGCGGTTCATCACCACCACGTGCGTGCACGTCTGCTCGACCTCGGCCAGCAGATGACTCGACACGAGCACCGTGCGCCCTGTCTTCGCGTAGTTGATCAGGACGTCCCGCATGGTTCTGATCTGAGGGGGATCGAGACCGTTGGTCGGTTCGTCCAGGACCATGAGATCCGGAAGGCCGAGCATCGCCTGGGCGATGGCGAGGCGCTGACGCATGCCCTGGCTGTACGACTTGACCTTACGTTCGATGGCAGTGCCCAGATCGGCAATCTCCAGAGCTTCTTCGAGATGCGCGTCCTCGGGTGGGCGACCGGTGGCCTGCCAATACAGGTTCAAGTTTTCCTTCCCGCTGAGGTGCGGCAGGAACCCGGATCCTTCGACGAACGAGCCCAGCCTCGACAGGACCGGAGCTCCCGGTGACACCTTGTGCCCGAACACTCGGATGTCGCCGCTGGTCGGTGAGATCAGTCCCATGAGCATGCGAAGTGTTGTGGTCTTGCCCGCCCCGTTGGGGCCGAGCAGCCCGAGCACCTGACCTTGCCGTACCTCGAAGCTGACACCGTCGACCGCCTTGAAACCGTTGGAGTACGTCTTGGCGAGGTCGGTGATGACGAGCGGTGTGTCGACGAGGTCCTCATCGACCTCGGCGACGACACGACGCCGCGCCCTGATCACGTTGATCCCGATCAGTGTGATCAGCGCCAGTGCGATGACCCCGATTCCGACTATCGGAGCGGTTGGAACCGAGCTCGCGTTCCTGGATACGCCGTCGACCGACGGAACCGACAGCGTGGAATCATCGAGAGAAACGACGAATTGGGCGGGCTCGAGGGGGACCGCGTAAGCCTGATCAGTCGTGGCCACCGAGATCTCGATGCGGTGTCCCTCGGGTACGACGTAGCTGATTCCGGGCAGGGTCACCGTCACCGGGATCGGTCCTTCACGGACCGAATCCGGAAGTCGCACAGCCGCAACGGCGCTACCTGGCAGTGTGCGCCCACCGTTGGGCGCGACGTCGTAGAGCTTGACGAACAGTACCGCCTCCTGCGGCTGCGCGAACGCCCCGATCCGCAGGTCGACGCGTGAGGAGCCGGTGATGGTCAGGGGGTCGTTCAGCGCCTCACTTGTGAACGTCGCGGACTGGCCCGGGATGTCGGCGGACAGCTGTGCCCCCGCAGAGGTTGCAGACAGGGTCGACAGGACCGACCCCAATCCTGGAACCGACGAGATTGCCGATGGCGATGCTCCCGGCGGCCGAATGATCGTCTGTTGGTCGGGACCCACTTGTCCGTCCGCGTCGGCCCCGGAGCCGAGTTCGACAGGCACAGTCCGCGTCGGTTCGGCATCGGTTGCCAATCCCGGGTATTCGGGTGCGGTCATCCGTCGGGCACGTGTCTGTTGCTGCTCGGCGGCCGAGCCTTGCATGGCATACGTGAACGGCGGTGGTGTCGATGTCGGCTCGGCGTCGGTCCGAAGATGGGCGTCGAGGAAGTCGCGCATTGCGTTGTCGGCGCTGCCGTTGGTTCCGCCGGCGTCGTGTCCGCCACTGAACCACCGGACTTCGACGTCGCCGCCGGACTCCGAGATCTGCCTGGCCGTGGCATCGGCTTGGTCGAGACCGAAGAGGGTGTCCTGCATGCCTTGAACCAGGAGGGTCGGCGCGGTGATGTTCGCGGCGACGGCGACGGGGGAGTGCTCGGAGAGCAACTGCAGCAATTCCGGGGACGGCTCACCGGTGACAGCCGATTGCGCGTATGCCGAACAGAACTCGGGTGCGAAGCGACCGCATCCAGCCTGGGTCGGGGTCTCGTCGCTGCTCTCGGCCGGCGCACTGCCCGCGCCGAAGAAGACACCGGCCCAGCCTCGCTTGAGTACACCCGGTCCGCCGTAGACGGAACCGGCAGGTGAGTCGATGCCGGCAAGTTCCGCGCGGTTTTCGTCGGGGGTGACGCCGTAATTCGGGAACAGCGCGTGGCCCAGATCGTTCCACGTGATCGCAGCTGCGACCGCGTCGATCCTGGGGTCGGTGCCCGCGACGCTCAGCGCGAGCGCACCACCGTATGATCCTCCCGCAACTCCGACGCGCGGATCCCCAGGTCCGTCCAGCAGTACTTCGGACCGATCGGCCAACCAATCGATCAGTGCGCGTCCATCGGCGACTTCGCCATTCGGATCGTTCAGCGAGATCGAGCCGGTGCTCTCGCCGAAGCCCCGCGCGCTGTAGGTGAGAACGACATACCCGTCGGCCGCCAGCGACCGGGCTTGGTCGTCGACCGAAAATTTGTCGCCCCCGAATCCGTGTGCGAGCAGCACGGCCGGGGCTGGAGTTGTCTTCGGCACGAACAGCCGAGCATCGAGGTCTACAGTCTCGGAATCGCCGGGTGTCTCCGGTACGGTAATCGTGGTGTCGAGCGTGGAGACGTCGTCGTTCTCGCTGGAGGAGCGGGAGACGAGGTAGATCGACACGACTGCGAGAACCGCAACCAGAAGGACCGCAAGCAGGACGGTCTTCGACGACCTGAGCGGCCGGGGGATGTGCATGTGAACCAATGTATGTGAGGCGCGGATTTCACGTTGTGAGCGAACTACGCATTATGAACGGCCGTTGCAGATAAGGTCATCGAAACGGTCACTGGGACCGGCACATCGGGCCTATGACGGACCACAAGCATGCAGATCGAATTCGTCACCGAATGTGTGACAGAACACCTATAACTGGAGGAATGAATGAGTGCCTACCGCACCGTCGTCGTCGGAACCGATGGGTCCGAATCGTCTTTGCGGGCTGTAGAGAAGGCCGCTGCTCTCGCCGGTGACGCCGACGCGACGCTCGTCATCGCATGTGCCTACTATCCGGCAGATCCGAAGGACACCAGCAAGGCCGCCGACGCGCTCCGTGAAGACGCTTACCAGATAACCGGCTCCGCCCCCACTCACGACATCCTTCGTACCGCCCGCGAGCACGCCACCAAGGCTGGAGCGAAGACCATCGACGAGCGTGCGATCGTCGGCGCGCCGGTCGAGTCGTTGTTGCAGCTGGTGGACGACGTGAAGGCTGATCTGCTGGTGGTCGGAAACCGTGGACTCAACTCGCTCACCGGTCGACTTCTAGGTTCGGTGCCGTCCGACGCCGCGCGCAAATCCACGTGCGACGTGCTCATCGTGCACACCGTCCGGTAGCAGACTGCGTAGTCGAGTGGCCCGGTAGCTCCCGCGAGGCGAGCTACCGGGCCACTCGTCGATCTACTGGACGAGGACGTCGAACGCCGCCAGGCCGGATAGCTCGGCCGGAAGCTCGCGAGCATGTACCACCCCGAGACGCTGCGTCGCACGGGTCAGAGCGACGTAGAGATCTCCCATTCCGCGCGGAGATTCCGTGACGATGTCGCTCGGTTCCACAATGAGAACCGAATCGAATTCGAGCCCCTTGGCATCTTTCACTGTCGATACGGTGACCACGTTCGAACGCAGGTGCACGAACTGCTCCAGCATGGCGTGGGGAACCAGGACGACACTGATTCCGGGCCTGGGATGTTCGGCGAGTCGATCGCTCACGGTGGGTACCAGAGTGTCATCGGTGACGTACTGCGCCCACGGCTCATTGCCGGAATCGCGGACGGATCGAGGGACCGACTGGACGGGGTCGATAGCGGCGAGTACGTCGCGGGCGATGGTCATGATCTCGGACGGTGTTCGGTAGTTCACCGTCAGTTCGGTTCGCTTCCATCGTTGTGCGACATACGGTTCCAGAACTTCGGCCCACGACGTCGTACCTGCTGGGTCGCCGGTCTGTGCGACGTCGCCGACGAGTGTCATCCATCGGTTCGGAATGCGGCGCATCACCATCCGCCACGCCATGTCGGAAAGCTCCTGGGCTTCGTCGACTATGACGTGCCCGTACGTCCAGGTTCGGTCGCTCGCAGCACGTTCCGCAGTGGTCAGTCGGGCGCCTGCATCCTGTCTGCTCGCGAGCTGACTTGCGTCGATCAAGTCGTAGGCCATCAAGATTTCCGGATCGAGTTCGTCTTCCAAGTCCTGCGGTGCCGAACCCGTCAGGATGTCCAGTGCGCCTTGAGCATCGGCGATCTGATTGCGCCACTGTCGGTTTGCCTGTTCGCGTTCGGCGGCATCATCGATGCCGAGTAGTTCGGCGAGTTCGTCCAGCAATGGTGCGTCAGCGGAGGAGAATCCGCGCTCTGTGCGGAGCAACGACTCGCGTTCGGCCGCGGTGAGGTCGGGAGCGGCCGAGAGGATCCGTTCAGGGGACGAGAGTAGATCCCGAAGTACTTGCTGAGGAGTCAGATCCGGCCACAGAGCGTCGATGGCGGACATCACGTCCGCGTCCTCTTTCATCTCGTCGCGCATATCTGCGATGTCGTCTCGGCTCAGCAGGCTGCCGCCGTCGACGACGTTCTCACCCAGTCGTGCAGCGAGCTGCTGCGCGAGGCCGTCGATGGCGGAGGCGACGAACAGTGGACGTGCGAGGTTGTGCGGACGTCGCGACGACCGTGCCCGCCCGCGTGCCCGAGTGACGATCTTGCGATCGAGCACGATGTCGTAGGTGTCGAACCGCAAGGTCTGGGGCGCGGAGGGCACCTCCTGGCGGTCACGCACCGCCTTCGTCAGAATCTGCACCATCGCTGTCGAACCCTTGACCTGTGCCGCGGTCGGGGATTCGTCGAGGGTTGCTCGGACGCCCGGGTAGAGGTTGCCGATCGTCGAGAGTAGAACGCCCGTTTCTCCGAGCGAGGGGAGTACCTGCCCGATGTAGTCCAGGAATGTCGCGTTCGGTCCGATGATCAGGACTCCGCTTTTCGCGAGTTGCTGTCGGTAGGTGTAGAGGAGGTATGCGGCGCGGTGCAGCGCTACCGCCGTCTTGCCGGTTCCTGGCCCTCCCTGTACGACGAGAACGCTTCGATGTTCCGAGCGGATGATGGCGTCTTGCTCGCTCTGAATAGTCTCGACGATGTCGTTCATCTGGCCGGTGCGAGCGGCGTCGAGAGCAGATAGCAGTGCGCTCTCCCCAGCGACACCCGTGGCGTCGGACTCCAGTCCGGCCTCCCGCGCTGCAGCGAGGTCGAGATACTCGTCGGCGAGCGAAGTGACGCGTCGACTCCTGCTTCTGATGTGACGTCGGCGCAGAACGTTCTCGGGTGCAGCCGGTGTCGCGAGGTAGAACGGTCGTGCCATCGGGGCGCGCCAATCGAGTAGCAACGTCTCGTAGTCGTTGGCTTCGTCGAGGATGCCGACACGGCCTACGTAGCGCACCGGAGCGTCGTCGCCGGGTCCAAGATCGATTCGCCCGAAGCACAGGCCGTTCTCGGCGGCGTCGTACTTGGCGATGTCGTCGGTGTAGAGGTGGGTGAAGGATTCGCGTTCGCTTCGTGCCTGCGGTGTGCCGCCGGTCTCGAGCAGAACTGTGCTGAGGCGGTTCTGCGCGTACTTCCGCAGTGCGTCGAGTTGGTCGTAGAGCATCGTGACGTAGGACTGTTCGCGGTCCTGGTCGGACACATCGTGGTCGGTCACGGCCACTCGGTCGTCCGCCGTGTCGGTGTGGAAAGAGGGGCCGTCGTCCGGCAAAGGATCTCCTCGGGAGTTCGGCAAAATACTGGCTCGTAAACAAGCCAGAGCAGTCTACGACGAAGAAGAGCCCCGCCGCAGAACCGCAGTTCAGGGCGGGGCTCTTCCGTCAGCCGCGTCGAAATGGTGCGTTGCTAGGCGGAGTACTTCTGCACTCGCTTGTCGAGATCCTTGCGTGCTTTCTCGACCTTCTTCTCCAGCTTGGCGCGTGCCTTCTCGGTCGCCTTGTCGAATTCACGACTCTGCTTCTCGGCCCGCTTGCGTGCTCGCTTGCTGAGCCCCTCGGTCCGGTCGGCGGCGATCCCGGCCCACTTGCTGCCGCGCTCCTGGGCAAGATCGGCGAACTCCGCTGCCCGACCGGCGGCGACGTCGGTCCATTTACCGCTCCGATCCTGTGCGAGCTCGACCAGCTCGGCGCCGCGGCCCGCTGCGGTGTCGGCCCACTTGGATCCGCGCTTCTGGGCGAGTTCGGCCAGCTCGACGCTTCGGTCGGCTGCCTCGTCGGCAAGCTTCGATCCACGCTTATGTGCCTGCTTGGCCAGCGTGGAGCCGCGCTTGGATGCGATCTCGGCGAGCTCTTCGGTGCGCTCGGCGGCCTTGTCAGCGAAAGTGGAGCCTCGCTTCTGCGCTACCTCGGCTATGTCGGATCCGCGATCGGCTGCCTTGTGTGCCCAACGAGAGAGAACCGGCTGTGCGGCGTCGGCGAGGTCCGAGCTCTTGTCCGCAGCTACCTCGGCCCAGTGGGACACGACCGGTTGTGCGGCCTCTGCGAGCTCCGAACTCTTCTCAGCGGCCACGTCGGCCCAGTGGGACACGACCGGCTGAGCCGCTTCGGCGAGCTCGGCGCTGCGAGACGCGGCGACCGACGCCAGTCCCTTGATTCGCTCCGAAGCAACACCGAGATGATCGGCGGTGTCGTGCGAGCCCGGAAGTGCCGCAACGACGGACTCCTGCGCCTTGCGAGCTGCGCGACGGCTGCGCCATGCAATCGACGGCTTTCCTTCGGTGTCGACTGCCGCGATCAACAGACCGCCGAGCAAACTGACGTTCTTGAGGAACTGGGTGCGTTGCGCAGCCTTCGCCTCCGGATCGGTCTCGTTCCAAAATGCGTGGCCGGCGACGGTGGTCGGCACGAGGCTTCCGGCCAGCGCGAGTGACGCGATACGGGGAGCCTTGCCGGTCGCGAGGAGAATTCCTCCGCCGACCTGAATCGCGCCGTTGATGCGGACCAGAGTCTCCGGGTCGCTCGGTACGTTCGCCGTCACGCTGTCGGGCAGCGTCTCCTGTCCCTGTTCGATCAAGGGTGTCGCAACCTTGGCTTTCCCCGTGGGATTTCGGAGCGCGTCGATACCCCCGGCGATGAAGATGGTCGACATCAGCGGACGAGCGATACGGCGGACCAGCATTGACAGCCTCCTGGTTGATTGGGTGAACGTCGTTGTTCGGCGGCGCGGGGCCCATCACCGATGACGGACCCCGCGCGCCGTTCCACGGTAGCCATACCCGGCCGTTCCGCGTTTCAAGCCTGCCCGGGTGTCACCAACCGCGTGCGCGCCATTCGTCGAGGTGGGGGCGTTCGGCGCCGAGCGTGGTGTCCCTGCCGTGCCCTGGGTACACGATTGTGTCGTCCCCGTATGCACCGAAGAGCTTCGCGGATACGTCGTCGAGAAGTTGGGTGAATTCTCCGGGCCCCGACGTCTTTCCGACGCCGCCGGGAAACAGTGAGTCGCCGGTGAAGAGATGGGTGACGCCTGACTCGCTATCGGTGAGCGCCAGCGCAATCGACCCGGGTGTGTGACCTCGGAGATGAATTGTCGTCAGTGTGAGTTCACCCACCGACACCGTCTCCTCGTCGTCGAGCAATCGGTCGGGCGTGACGGGCAGGGGCTCGGCGTCGAGGCTGTGTGCGGCCGTCGGTGATGCCGTGCCGCCCGCGATGTCCGCGAGCGCCTGCCAGTGGTCGGCATGCTGGTGAGTCGTCACGATGAGAGTCAGTGTCGGGGCGTTCTCGTCGATCAGCTGCGACAGGCGTTCCGCCTCGTTGGCCGCGTCGATCAGGAGGGATTGTCCGGTGGCGGAACAAACGATCAGGTAGGCGTTGTTGTCCATCGGGCCGACCGACATCTTTGTGATGGTCCCACCGGAGATGGTTCGTCGCTGCGGCGCCGATCCCTGGGATACCTCGCCGGTGTACTGGTCGTCGATGACCATGAGGTGCTCGTCCATTTCGAGGAGGCTACCGTCGGTGCGGGTCGTGCGCCTGTTCGGCCCTGGCGAGTAGCCCAAAGGTCGTGAACTCGCGCGGGGAAACCTGTCGGTGGGTCGGCCTAGCATTGCTACTGCGTGAGGTTCACTCTCGCGCCGGCATCAACACCGTGTGTGCATCAGTACTTTGTATGCATCGAAACGTTGCGCATATGTGCATCGAGACAAGCTTCGGTTCGATCGGACCGGTCGGTGGTACTCACCGATGTCCGACTAGTCCGAGAAGAAGGGAACACTGTGGCGGATCGCCTGATCGTGCGAGGTGCGCGTGAACACAACCTGCGGGGAGTCGACCTCGACCTTCCTCGCAACAGCCTCGTGGTCTTCACCGGACTGTCTGGTTCGGGTAAGTCGTCATTGGCCTTCGACACGATTTTCGCGGAGGGACAGCGACGATACGTCGAATCCTTGTCCGCATACGCACGTCAGTTTCTCGGGCAGATGGACAAGCCCGACGTCGACTTCATCGAGGGACTGTCGCCGGCGGTCTCGATCGACCAGAAGTCGACCAACCGCAATCCGCGCTCCACGGTCGGCACCATCACTGAGGTCTACGACTACCTGCGCCTGCTGTTCGCCCGAGCAGGAACGGCTCACTGTCCCGTCTGTGGTGAGCGGATCGCCAAGCAAACTCCCCAGCAGATTGTCGACCAGGTCCTGGCCATGGAGGAGGGCATCAAGTTCCAGGTGCTCGCTCCGGTCGTGCGCACCCGTAAGGGTGAGTTCGTCGACCTGTTCGAATCGCTCAACACACAGGGCTATTCACGGATTCGAGTGGACGGCGTCGTCCATCAGCTGAGCGATCCTCCCAAGCTGAAGAAGCAGGAGAAGCACGACATCGAGGTCGTGGTCGACCGACTCACCGTCAAGTCCAGCTCCAAGCAACGCCTCACCGACTCTGTCGAAACTGCCTTGCGTCTCGCCGACGGCATCGTCGTACTCGATTTCGTCGATCGTGAGGAGAGCGCGCCGGACCGCGAGCGCCGCTTCTCGGAAAAGCTCGCATGTCCCAACGCACACGCGTTGTCGATCGATGATCTCGAGCCTCGTTCGTTCTCGTTCAACTCGCCGTACGGCGCGTGTTCGGAATGCCTCGGTCTCGGTGTGCGCAAGGAGGTCGATCCAGACCTGGTCGTGCCCGACCCGGATCTGTCCCTCGCCGATGGAGCCATTGCACCGTGGTCGATGGGTCAGACCTCCGAGTACTTCGGTCGTCTCTTGTCCGGCCTTGCCGACGCCATGGGATTCGACCTCGACGCGCCGTGGAGCAAGCTGCCTGCGAAGGTCAAGCGGGCGGTACTCGAAGGCAGCGAGCATCAGGTCCACGTCAAGTACAAGAATCGGTACGGCCGGACCCGCTCGTACTACGCGGAGTTCGAGGGGGTCATGCCCTTCCTGCATCGCAGGCTCGAACAGACCGAGTCGGAACAGATGAAGGAACGGTACGACGGCTACATGCGGGACGTTCCGTGCCCGACGTGCGGCGGCGACCGACTGCGCCCGGAAATTCTGTCCGTCACCATCGAGGCGGGTGGCTTCGGAGCGAAGTCCATCGCCGACGTGTGTCGACTCTCCATTTCCGATACCGCGGACTTCCTGAACAGTTTGACGCTGGGCCAGAAAGAGGAGGCCATCGCAGGTCAGGTGCTCAGGGAGGTACAGGCCCGGCTCGGGTTCCTCCTCGACGTCGGCCTCGAATATCTGTCGCTCTCGCGTGCGGCAGGCTCGCTGTCCGGTGGCGAGGCACAGCGAATTCGCCTGGCGACTCAGATCGGGTCGGGTCTCGTGGGTGTTCTGTACGTTCTCGACGAACCGTCGATCGGTCTCCATCAGCGCGACAACCGTCGCCTCATCGACACGCTGACGCGTCTGCGCGACCTGGGCAACACTCTGATCGTCGTCGAACACGACGAGGACACCATCCGCACGTCGGATTGGGTCGTGGACATCGGTCCGATGGCCGGCGAGCACGGTGGACGCGTCGTACACAGCGGTTCCTACGAGGATTTGCTGACCAACGAGGAATCGTTGACCGGTGCGTACTTGTCCGGGCGGTTGGCAATTCCGCTTCCGGACTTTCGTCGGGTCGTCGACAAGAAGCGTCAGGTCACCGTCGTCGGCGCGCGTGAGCACAACTTGCGGGGGATCGACGTCAGTTTCCCGCTCGGGGTTCTCACCTCTGTGACGGGCGTGTCCGGCTCCGGCAAGTCGACGTTGGTCAACGACATTCTCGCTACCGTCATGGCCAACAAGCTCAACGGAGCTCGTCAGGTACCGGGTCGACACACGCGGATCAACGGGCTCGATCAGCTGGACAAGTTGGTGCGCGTCGACCAGTCGCCGATCGGTCGTACACCACGGTCGAACGCTGCGACCTACACCGGTGTGTTCGACAAGATCCGGACGTTGTTCGCTGCGACGACCGAGGCAAAGGTCCGCGGTTACCAGCCGGGTCGGTTCTCCTTCAACGTCAAGGGCGGTCGATGCGAGGCGTGCTCGGGCGATGGAACGCTCAAGATCGAGATGAACTTTCTGCCTGACGTCTACGTTCCATGTGAGGTATGCGAGGGCGCACGATACAACCGCGAGACGCTGGAAGTCCACTACAAGGGCAAGACCATCGCACAGGTTCTGGACATGCCGATCGAAGAGGCGGCGGACTTCTTCGAGCCCATCACGTCGATTCACCGCTACCTCAAGACTTTGGTCGAGGTCGGCCTCGGGTACGTCCGGCTGGGACAGCCGGCGACGACGCTGTCCGGCGGTGAGGCTCAACGCGTGAAGCTGGCGTCCGAGCTGCAGAAGCGTTCGACCGGACGGACCGTGTACATCCTGGACGAGCCCACCACGGGCCTGCACTTCGAGGACATCCGCAAGTTGCTCGGCGTGGTCAACGGACTCGTGAACAAGGGCAACACTGTCATCGTCATCGAGCACAACCTCGATGTCATCAAGGTCTCCGACTGGATCATCGACATGGGACCGGAAGGTGGCTCCGGCGGTGGAATGGTTGTCGCGCAGGGAAATCCCGAGGCGGTTGCCGCAGTGCCGGAGAGCTACACCGGAAAATTCCTGCAGGAAGCGCTCGCGCGGGATGTTGTCGCCGAGCCGAAGAAGGCGCCGGTGAAGAAACGTCGTCCTCGCAAAGCCGCCGCCGTCTGACGCTTGCCAGAACGACGTGTGACGGTGTCAGAACACCGAAACGCCCGCCCGATCCTCACGGACTGGGCGGGCGTTCCCACGGGGTAGTCGTCGATGGCACAGATGCGCACCGAATGGTCAGGTGCGCGCTCAGTTGCTAGCAATCAGCCGCGCGCTTGGCAATTCCACGCGCGTCTGTAGATGTGCGGCGTCAGTAGACCGGACCGGTGTACTTCTCTCCTGGACCCTTCCCGGGCTCGTCGGGGTACGCGGAGTTCTCCCGGAACGCCTTCTGCAACGCCTGCAGGCCATCACGGATCGGGCCTGCGTGCGGGCCGAGGTACTCGACGGACGCGGTGACGAGTCCGGCGAGGGCCGTGATGACGCGTCGCGCTTCGTCGAGATCGAGGTGTGGGCTGGTGCTGGGGTCTGCCTCGGACAGGCCGAGCTTCTCGGCCGCCGAACTCATCAACATCACGGCTGCGCGGCTGATCACTTCGACAGCCGGCACGTCGGCGAGTGCGCGGACGTCCGGTTCGGCGCCTGATTCGGGAGTGCTCGTCATACTTACGAGGATGTCACGGCGCAAGATGCCGAGCGTGCACCAGCGTCGATTCGCGGTAACGACTGCTCAGCTGGTACTGTCTCTCAACGACCGTCTTCGACGTGCCCTCTCCTTGTGAACGGGGCTCGCGCGGAGGCAGCAAGTGGAGCCCGACTCCCACCGGTACGCAGTGTTACGGCTACTACCGGTCCGGTCGCTCGGAGAGAATTCGTCCAATGGGATGAGTCTTCGTCGAGCTTCCTCGCGAGAGGAGATCTGCAGCCATTGCGGCTGTGGATCGATCGGTCGACATCGGGCCCTGCGCCAGCGGAATGCTGGAGCAGGGTTTTTGCGTTGAAGGGGACAGTGTCCCACGGCAACGATGTCGAAGGACTCGGGCAGGCGGGCTGTGCCAGAGACAGGCGGTCGGCTCGACCCCACACCGCACTACCTAGGAGGCCCCATCAGCACTGAGACTCGCATCAACGATCGCATCCGTGTTCCCGAGGTTCGTCTAGTTGGACCGGGCGGTGAACAGGTGGGCATCGTGCGTGTTGAAGATGCACTCCGCTTGGCTCTCGAAGCCGATCTCGATCTCGTAGAAGTGGCTCCCGACGCACGTCCGCCGGTCTGCAAGATCATGGACTACGGGAAGTTTAAGTACGAGGCAGCGCAGAAGGCGCGCGAATCGCGCAAGAACCAGACTCTCACCGTGATCAAGGAGCAGAAGCTCCGCCCGAAGATCGACGCACATGACTACGAGACGAAGAAGCGAAACGTCATTCGCTTCCTCGAAGCAGGGTCGAAGGTCAAGGTCACCATCATGTTCCGTGGACGAGAGCAGTCTCGCCCGGAACTCGGCTTCCGTTTGCTGCAACGACTGGGTGCCGATGTTGCCGATCTCGGCTTCGTGGAAACGTCCGCGAAGCAGGATGGCCGCAACATGACGATGGTCCTCGCTCCACACAAGGGTGCGAAGACTCGCGTCAAGGCGCAGGAAAGTGCAGCAGCACCGCCCGCACAGCGTGCGGTAGCTCCGACTCCGGCTGCAGAGCCGGCTCCGGCTACCGGGGATGCTGCACCGGCGGCAACAACGCCGCCGAGCAGCTAGAAGCTTGAACGATCAGTAAGACAATCGAAGGTCGGTGTACATCGGCTTTCGATTGTGCCGAGCAAGACCGAAGAGCAACACAGAACTGAGGACTCCATGCCCAAGCAGAAGACCCACAGTGGCGCCAAGAAGCGATTCAAGGTGTCCGGCAGCGGCAAGATCCTGCGCCAGAAGGCCGGCCGTCGCCACCTGCTGGAGCACAAGCCCACCAAGGTGACCCGTCGTCTCGACGGTGTCGCAGTCGTCAAGAAGGCCGACGTGCCGCGGATCAAGCGCCTGCTCGGCATCTGATCTGGACTTCGTAGCCGGCGACATTCGTCGGCGCCATCCCAAACCATTCGGGGTTTAGTACTTAGCCCCCAGATCGACAGGATTTACCAGTGGCACGCGTAAAAAGGGCGGTCAACGCCCAGAAGAAGCGCCGTTCGATACTCGAAGCGTCCAAGGGCTACCGCGGACAGCGCTCACGTCTGTACACCAAGGCCAAAGAGCAGCAGCTCCACTCGCTCACCTACGCATACCGCGACCGCAAGGCTCGCAAGGGTGACTTCCGCAAGCTGTGGATCACGCGTATCAACGCTGCAGCTCGGGCCAACGACATCACCTACAACCGCTTCGTCCAGGGCTTGAAGGCCGCTGGCGTCGAGGTCGACCGCAAGATCCTCGCCGAGCTCGCTGTCTCCGATGCTGCGGCATTCGCCGGCCTGGTGGCAATCGCCAAGGCTGCGCTGCCTGCTGACGTCAACGCTCCTGCCGGAGAAGCAGCCTGAGCAAGCTGACGCACGACGATCTCGATCCGAAACGGCCCGTGGACCCGCTCACCGAGCGAACCCCACGGGTCGTTTCGGCTGTCAAGCTGCTTCGGGCAGCCGAGCGTCGGAAGACCGGGCTGTTCCTCGCCGAGGGGACCAATTCGGTGTCCGAGGCGCTGGATGCAGGCGTCGTGCACGAGCTCTTCTTCCGCGAGGACTCGGCCGAACGCAACGGCGCAGTCCTCGACTTGGCCCGTACCTCGGGGGTCCGTTCTCACGCCATCACGGAGCGGGCAGCGAAGGGGCTGTCCGACACCGTCACCCCGCCAGGCATCATCGCTGTCTGTCGGACCATCGACGTTGCTCTCGAGACGGCTCTCGGCGGCACACCACAGCTCGTCGCGGTTCCCGTCGAGGTATCCGAACCAGGTAATGCCGGAACGGTCATCCGAGTCGCAGATGCCGTCGGAGCGGACGCGGTAGTCCTGCTCGGCGACGCCGTGGATCCGCACAACGGGAAATGTGTTCGTGCGTCGGCAGGAAGCATCTTCCATCTCCCGATAGCTCGGGAAAGATCGGTGGAGTCAGGAATCGACGCGCTACGGCGAGCAGGCGCGACGATCCTCGCAACGGCCGCCGACGGTGAAGTGGACCTCGACGACGCCGACGAACTGTTGAGTGGCCCGACCGCGTGGCTGTTCGGCAACGAAGCCCACGGCCTACAGCCTGGCGTTGCCGCGGCAGCCGATCACCGCGTCAGAATTCCGATTCACGGTCGCGCAGAGAGCCTGAACCTCGCCACCGCTGCTGCAATCTGTCTGTACTCGAGCGCGCGCGCTCAGCGCAGGTCCCGCCGAAATTGATTTTTCACGTCGCCTAGGATCGCGAGTGTCGTCAAGCGACACCCGAACCAACGGTGACACCCGAACCAACGGTGACACGAACGACCAAGGAGTTGCACTTCACGTGGCGAAGAAAGAGGCCGACAACGCCCAGCCGGTCGATCCGAGCGTACTCGAGCCCGCAGCGCTCGATGCTGCCGCCGACGGGGCCGAGAAGGCATTCGCCGAGGCGCACGACCTCGACGACCTGACGAAGGTCAAAATCGAGCACATCGGCAATCGAGCTCCGCTGGCACTGGCTCAACGGGCTCTCGGATCCATTCCTGGTGATCAGAAGGCCGACGCAGGCAAGCGTGTGAAGAGTGCGCGTGACCGCGTGCAGAAAGCGTTCGATGCTCGCCGGGAAGTGCTGCTGGCCGAGCGAGACGCGGCCATTCTCGTCGCTGAAACGATCGATGTGACATTGCCTTCGGATCGCCGCCCGGTCGGGGCACGGCACCCCATCACGATCATCGCCGATCAGGTTGCCGATGTATTCGTGGCCATGGGATGGGAAGTCGAGGAAGGTCCCGAGGTCGAGACCGAGCATTTCAACTTCGACGCCCTGAACTTCCTTCCCGACCACCCTGCACGCACCATGCAGGACACGTTCCACATCGCTCCAGAGGGGTCACGGCAAGTGCTGCGGACCCACACCTCTCCGGTACAAGTGCGGTCCATGCTGTCGCGTGAGGTTCCCATCTACGTTGTGTGCCCGGGTCGCACGTTCCGCACCGACGAACTCGATACGACGCACACACCGGTCTTCCACCAGGTCGAGGGTCTCGCGATCGACAAGGGGCTGACGATGGCGAATCTGCGAGGAACCCTCGATGCATTCGCTCGTGCCCTGTTCGGCGAGGAAACCCGCACGCGGATGCGACCGAACTACTTTCCGTTCACCGAGCCCTCGGCCGAGGTCGATGTGTGGTTCCCCAAGAAGAAGGGTGGACCGGGCTGGGTCGAGTGGGGCGGCTGCGGCATGGTCAACCCGAAGGTGCTGCAGGCCAGTGGAATCGATCCCGAGGTGTATTCGGGCTTCGCTTTCGGTATGGGCCTCGAGCGAACGCTGCAGTTCCGCAACGACATTCCGGACATGCGTGACATCGTCGAGGGCGATATCCGGTTCACTTTGCCCTTCGGTGTCGGAGCCTGATCCCCGCGCAGCCTTGCGTTGCGACCAGACGAACCTTCCTTACCATCTCTAGAAAGAGCTGAGCAGACGTGCGAGTTCCACAATCCTGGCTGACCGAGGTTCTGCAGCGCACTGCGCCGCAGTGGAAGGTGACACCCGAGGAGCTCGACGAAGGCTTCGTCCGTGTCGGTTTCGAGGTCGAAGAGCTGGACTCACTCGACAATGTCACGGGCCCACTGGTGGTCGGGCGCGTCACGACGATCACCGAGCTCACCGAGTTCAAGAAGCCGATCAGGTTCTGTCTGGTGGACGTCGGTGCCGACGAGCCTCAGGAAATCGTCTGTGGTGCAAGGAATTTCGCCGAAGGCGACCTGATCGTGGCAGCGCTTCCCGGTAGCGTACTGCCCGGCGGGTTCGCGATTGCCGCGCGCGAGACGTACGGCAAGACCTCGAACGGAATGATTTGCTCGACGCTCGAACTCGGGCTCGGTCGCGATCACTCCGGAATCCTGGTGTTGCCGGCCGGCACAGCGCAGCCAGGCGAGGATGCCAAAGTGGTTCTCGGTCTGGATGACTCGGTCATCGAACTCAATGTCACCCCGGATCGTGGGTACGCGTTCTCTGTGCGTGGACTCGCTCGCGAGCTGGCGAGCAGTTTCGATCTGGAGTTCGCAGATCCAGCGGCGGGACCGGTGCAGAACAACGAGGGCGACACGTGGCCGACCACTGTCGCGCCGGAGGCGAACGTCACTCGATTCGCGTTGCGCAAGATCAGCGGTATCGACCCCACCGCGGTGACCCCGTGGTGGTTGCAACGCCGACTCCTCCTCGCGGGGATCAGGCCGATCTCGGCTGCTGTGGACGTCACCAACTACGTCCTACACGAACTGGGGCAGCCGCTCCACGCATTCGACGCAGCGAAGCTGACCGGCAGCATCGTCGTTCGTCGGGCTCATGCGGGGGAGAAGCTGACGACTCTCGATGACGCCGAACGCACGCTCGACGCCGAGGATGTCGTGATCGCCGACGATTCGGGCGCGATCTCCTTGGCCGGCGTCATGGGTGGCGCATCCACGGAGGTCGACGACAACACGGTCGATGTGATCCTCGAAGCTGCGACGTTCGATCCGCTCGCTGTGTTCCGTACGGGCCGCAGGCACAAGCTGTCCAGTGAAGCGAGCAAGCGTTTCGAGCGCACCGTCGACTCTGCGTTGCCCGTTGCCGCGTTGGACCGTGCGGCACAGCTGCTGGTCGAGATCGCGGGTGGACGCATCGAACCTCTGCTCACCGACATCGGTGGACCACACTCCTTCCCGGCTGTCCGCATGAGTCTCGACCTGCCGGATCGCGTCGCCGGTGTCTCGTACCCGAACGGCACGTCCTCGCACAGGCTCACCCAGATCGGCTGTGAGGTCGAGGTCGGCGTCAACGAATCGGGTCACGGAGAATTGATCGTGACGCCGCCGACATGGCGTCCGGATCTGCAGCAGCCCGCCGATCTCGTCGAGGAAGTGTTGCGGCTGGAAGGGCTCGAACAGATCCCGTCGATTCTGCCTGCGGCACCGGCAGGGCGAGGCCTGACTGCCACCCAGAAGCGCAAGCGCGCAGTCGGTAAGTCGTTGGCATTCGCCGGCTATGTCGAGGTACTTCCGACGGTGTTCCTGCCCACGGGAGTGTTCGACACCTGGGGTCTGCCCGCCGACGACGTCAGACGTCGCACGACGTCGGTACTCAATCCACTCGAGGCCGACCGCCCGGACCTAGCGACCACGATTCTGCCCGGCCTTCTCGAAATATTGGCCCGCAACGTCAGCCGTGGGCAACGCGATCTGTCGCTGTTCGGTATCGCGCAGGTGGTTCGTCCTGGCGACCACACCGTCGCAGTAGATGCGATTGCCGTGCACACGCGTCCGAGCGATGAGCAGATCGCGCATCTGCGCGGGTCGCTTCCGCATCAGCCGGTGTATGTCGGGGCCGTGCTGACCGGTCATCGTGATCCTTCGGGTCCCTGGGGGCGCGGCCGGATCGGCGACGCATCCGATGCTTTCGCCGCGGCGCGTACCGTCGCTTCGGCTGCCGGTGTGGATATCGAGTTCCGGGCTGCGCAGTATCTGCCCTGGCATCCGGGCCGATGTGCGGAGATCCTTGTCGATGGCGTCGTCGTCGGACACGCGGGCGAGCTGCACCCTGCAGTCCTCGAACGAGCCGAGTTGCCGCCACGCACGTGTGCAGTGGAGATGGATCTCGACGCATTGCCGATCCTCGAAGTTCTTCCTGCACCGATCGTGTCCCCATTCCCTGCGGTGCTGCAGGACGTCGCTGTCGTCGTCGACGCGTCGGTCCCTGCCGCGGACGTCGAGGCAGCGCTGAAGTCCGGTGCCGGTGATCTTCTCGAGAGCATCCGGTTGTTCGATGTCTTCGAGGGTGACCAGGTGGGTGAGAACAGGAAATCGCTGGCGTTCGCGTTGGTGTTCCGCGGCAGCGAAGGAACGCTGACCGAAGCGCAGGCCACCGAGGCGCGAGATGCCGCCGTTGCTGCTGCGCAGGCTGCGGTCGGAGCCGAGCTTCGCAGCTGAACGTGCCCGAGTCCCCAGCAGAAGTCCGTAGCCTGGGGGTAGACGCTTTCTACATTTCGGGAGGAAGTATGACTACGGACGATCGAACGGATGTTGCGGTACTGCGCGAGGTGCTGGCGTCGGTCAGTGGGCGCCCGGCGCTCGCGCCGGTTCACGCTGCGGCTGCGGCGTTGCTGGCCGACCTCGACACGGGGGGAACCACAATAGATCCGGCAGTGGTGCCGCCGGGCGACATCCCGGACGTCGATGTTCCGCAGACGACACGGCCACGAATCGATCAACCTCTGGGTGATCCTCCTCTGCGAGGAACACCGGGTGACCCGTCGCTGGGGATTCTCGACGCGGAACTCGTCGGCGACAGCAGTATCGATCAGGCGATCGGTGGGGGAGTCAGCTCGGGCATGTCCAATTACGAGTCGCCGACGGGCTTCACCGATCAAGGTGTCCCGACGTGGGACAGCGTCCGCGGAAAAGTCGAGAATCGCACCACTACTGCGCTCGGCCAAGAGGAACTCGACCATGGGACGCCCGCCGGCCGCACGCTCGACGATCAATGGAACGAGCGAGAGGCCGCCGGGCGGAAGAAGCTCGACGAGATCAGACGGTCGATGAAGGACCGCTGAGTTTCATGCACCCCGACAATGAATGAGCTTGCATCATGATGCATAATCAATCGTATGAACGCTGTGAATGATGACGCCGGGTCGTCTCCGCTTCGGATTGCGGTAGCCGGAGCGAGCGGATACGCGGGTGGCGAGATTCTGCGACTGTTGCTCGGTCATCCGGGCGTCCAGTCCGGGCGGCTCGTCATCGGCTCGCTCACCGCAGGCGGAAACGCGGGCGCCACGCTCGGTGAGTTTCATCCGCACCTGTTGCCACTCGCCGATCGGGTGCTCGGAGAAACGACTCTCGACGAGTTGAACGGCCACGACGTGGTGTTCCTGGGTCTTCCGCACGGCAAGTCCGCCGAGATCGCACAGCAGCTACCGGAGTCTGTGGTCATCATCGACTGCGGCGCCGACTTCCGCCTGTCCGACGCCTCTGCCTGGGAGAAGTACTACGGGTCGCCGCACGCAGGAACGTGGCCGTACGGACTGCCCGAGTTGCCGGGCCACCGTGACAAGCTCGTCGGCGCAACGCGTATCGCGGTTCCTGGCTGCTATCCGACGGTCGCAAGCCTTGCTCTGGCGCCGGCCATTGCCGCCGGAATCGTCGAACCCCGAGTGAACGTCGTCGCGGTCACCGGCACCTCGGGTGCCGGCCGGGCACCGAAGGCGGACCTCCTGGGTTCGGAGGTCATGGGATCGGTTCGCGCGTACGGAGTTGCGGGTGCACACCGACACAACCCCGAAATGGTGCAGAACCTCTCGGCGCTGTCACCGGAACCGGTGATCGTGTCGTTCATTCCTGTTCTCGCTCCGATGCCACGCGGCATCCTCGCCACCTGCACTGCGGTGACGACCGCGACGCGGGAGCAGGCTGTCGAGGTGTACGAAACAGCCTATGCGGCAGAGCCGTTCGTTCATGTCCTCGGCCCGGGTCGGCTGCCGCAGACGGGCGCGGTGATCGGATCGAACGCAGTGCAGTTGAGCGTATCCGTCGACACCGACGCGGGACTACTGGTCGTCGTCGCCGCGATCGACAATCTGACCAAGGGTACCGCCGGGGCGGCAGTCCAATCCATGAACCTTGCACTTGGCATACCCGAGACCGACGGTCTCTCGACAGTAGGAGTGGCACCGTGACCAGCGCTTTCCAGACCGCGGGGAACTCGCTTGCGGGCAAACTTGTTCGGACGCAAGGCGTCACGGCGCCTGCAGGTTTCCGCGGTGCAGGAATTGCAGCAGGCATCAAGGCAAGCGGCAAGTCGGATTTGGCGCTCGTGTTCAACGAGGGGCCGGACACTGCCGCTGCGGGCGTCTTCACTCGCAACAAAGTCAAGGCGGCGCCGGTGCTGTGGTCGCAGCAAGTGTTGAGTGCCGGAAAGCTTCGTGCGGTCGTCCTCAACTCCGGTGGAGCCAACGCGTGCACCGGTTCTGGCGGATTTCAGGACACACACCGCACGGCCGAAGAGGTGGCGACTGCACTGAGCAACTGGGGCACCGAGACCGGCGCCGGCGAGGTAGCCGTGTGCTCGACCGGCCTCATCGGTGACCGGCTGCCGATGGACAAGCTCCTTCCGGGTGTTACCGAGGTTGTCCACGAACTCGCCGGTGGAATCTCCGGCGGTACCGACGCCGCGTACGCGATCATGACGACCGATACGGTCCCGAAGCAGGCGGCCTTCCACCACGTGGACAAGTGGAACGTCGGCGGTATGGCCAAGGGTGCCGGGATGCTCGCACCGTCCCTCGCCACTATGTTGAGCGTCATCACCACCGACGCAGTGGCGACCGCAGACCAGCTCGACACCGCCCTGCGCAACGCGACGCGCCTGTCCTACGACCGTCTCGATGTCGACGGCGCAACGTCGACGAACGACACGGTGTTGCTGCTGTCGTCCGGTGCGTCCGGTGTAACGCCCAGCCAGGAAGACTTGAATGCCGCAGTTCTGGCTGTGTGCGACGACTTGGCCGATCAGATGATGGCCGACGCCGAGGGTGTTACGAAGCGGGTGCGGGTCATCGTCTCCGGCGCGGTGTCCGAGGACGATGCGCTGATCGGTGCACGGACCGTCGCGCGGGACAGTCTGGTCAAGACAGCGCTGTTCGGATCGGATCCCAACTGGGGCCGGGTGCTCGCGGCGATCGGAATCGCGCCCATCGAGCTCGATCCCGATCGAATCGCGGTCTCCTTCAACGGTAGTCCGGTCTGTGTCGACGGCGTCGGGGCGCCCGGTGCCCGTGAAGTCGATCTGTCCGGCGAGGACATCGAGGTAACCATCGATCTCGGTCTCGGCGACTTCACCGTGAGCATCAGGACCACCGATCTCTCGCACGCGTACGTCGAAGAGAATTCGGCGTACTCGTCGTGACGGAATCGAACCTCGCCGCGACCGAGAAGGCACATACTCTCGCTGCTGCACTGCCGTGGCTCCAGCGGCTGAGTGGCAAGATCGTCGTCGTGAAGTACGGCGGCAACGCCATGGTCGACGAAGACCTCAAGCGCGCCTTCGCTGCCGATATGGTGTTTCTGCGCACGGTGGGACTGCATCCGGTCGTCGTCCACGGCGGCGGCCCACAGATCACAGCGATGCTCGCCCGGCTCGGCATGACCGGCGAGTTCCGTGGTGGTTTCCGGGTCACGACGCCCGAGGTCATGGACATCGTCAGGATGGTCCTCTTCGGTCAGGTCGGTCGTGAACTCGTCGGCCTGATCAACAGTCACGGCCCGTACGCAGTAGGTATTTCGGGCGAGGATGCGCACTTGTTCACCGCGACTCGGCGTTCGGTGATGGTCGACGGCGCGGCGACGGACATCGGTCTGGTCGGCGACGTCACCTCGGTCAACCCGGACGCAGTTCTCGATTTGATCGGCGCAGGACGCATTCCGGTGGTGTCTACCATCGCTCCCGATGCCGACGGCGTCGTGCACAACATCAATGCCGACACCGCCGCGGCCGCCCTCGCGGAGGCGATCGGAGCCGAGAAGCTCGTCGTGCTCACCGATGTCGAAGGGCTCTACACCGATTGGCCGGACAGATCGTCGTTGGCGTCGGAAATCGACAGCAACACCCTCGCAGCACTGCTGCCGTCCCTCGACGCAGGCATGGTCCCCAAGATGGAGGCGTGCCTGCGAGCAGTGCAGGGTGGTGTCCCGTCCGCGCACGTCATCGACGGACGGGTTGCCCACTCGGTACTCGTCGAACTCTTCACCGGCGAAGGAATCGGCACGATGGTTTACCCCACCCAGCCGCCCGTGGTCCTGCCCACCCAACCCCAGACATCAGGAGTCTCTTCATGAGCGAGCACACCTCGACACTCGACCTCCAGTCCCGGTGGTCGAAATCGTTGATGGACAACTACGGTGTGCCGCGAGTCGCTCTCGTGCGCGGTGAGGGCGCGGTGGTGACCGATGCCGACGGCAAGCAATACCTGGACCTTCTCGCGGGCATCGCTGTGAACATCCTGGGTCACGCCCACCCCGCAGTCATCGACGCGGTGACGACCCAGCTGACGACGCTCGGTCATACGTCCAATTTGTACGCGACCGAGCCAGGTATCGCACTGGCCGAGCAGTTGCTGGCGCACCTCGGTGCGAGCGTGCACGGCCGAGTATTCCTGTGTAACTCCGGAACCGAGGCGAACGAGGCCGCGTTCAAGATCTCGCGCCTCACCGGCCGGACGAAGATCATCGCCGCCGAGAAGGCATTCCACGGGCGCACCATGGGCGCGCTTGCATTGACAGGCCAGGCGGACAAGCGAATACCGTTCGAGCCGATGCCCGCTGGCGTGCAGCACGTGCCTTACGGCGATGTTGCGGCACTCGAAGCTGCGGTCGATTCCGACACCGCGGCTGTGTTCCTCGAGCCGATCATGGGTGAAGGCGGCGTCGTGGTTCCGCCGGACGGTTACCTAGTGGCTGCCCGCGAGATCACCGCGCGTCACGGCGCCCTGCTGATTCTCGACGAGGTGCAGACCGGCATCGGGCGCACCGGCTGGTTCTACGCACACCAGGCAGTCGGCATCGTGCCGGACGTCATCACGCTCGCGAAGGGACTCGGCGGTGGACTGCCGATCGGGGCGTGCATCGGCATCGGTGAGGCTGCAAATCTGCTGCATCCGGGCAAGCACGGCACGACGTTCGGTGGGAACCCGGTGTGCGCGTCGGCAGCTCTTGCCGTGCTGCGGACCGTCGCGGACGAGGACCTGGTATCCCACGCGGACCGACTCGGCAAGGTCATCATCACCTCGATCGAGGATCTGAACCATCCACTCGTAGATCACGTTCGCGGAGCCGGTCTACTGCTCGGCGTCGTGCTGAACAAGAAGATCGCCGCGAAAGCCGAAACCACTGCACGTGATGCAGGGTTCCTGATCAACGCCGCCCAGCCCGACGTCCTACGCATAGCCCCGCCTCTCGTCCTGACGGAGGAGCAGGCGGCGTCGTTCGTCGCGGCATTGCCCGCAATTTTAGATTCTGCCGACGAAACGGATTGACCCCTATGGCACTGAAGAACTTCCTTCGCGACGACGATCTCACCCCGCAGCAGCAGGCCGAAGTTCTGGCTCTGGCAGCCGAACTCAAGCGTGCACCCTTCTCCAAGCGGCCGCTCGAAGGTCCGCAGGGCGTCGGGGTCATCTTCGAGAAGAACTCGACGCGGACACGATTCTCCTTCGAGATCGGGATCGCGCAGCTCGGTGGACACGCGGTCGTGGTCGACGGTCAGAGCACACAGCTCGGGCGGGAGGAGACACTGCAGGACACGGGCCGAGTGCTGTCACGGTACGTCGAGGCCGTGGTGTGGCGAACCTTCGGACAGAAGCGACTCGAACAGATGGCGACGGGCGCCACGGTCCCCATCGTCAACGCGTTGTCCAACGAGTTCCACCCGTGCCAGGTGCTCGCGGATCTGCAGACGTTGGCCGAGCGGAAGGGTGATCTGACGGGATTGAACCTCGCGTACTTCGGTGACGGTGCCAACAATATGGCGCATTCGCTTCTCCTCGGGGGAGTGACGGCAGGCGTCAACGTGACGATCGCAGCCCCGAAAGAGTTCGCGCCGCTGGGATTCGTGCTCGACGCGGCCAAGGCACGCGCAGCGGAGACCGGTGCGAGCATCACGATCACCGACGACCCGTACGACGCGGCCACCGGTGCCGATGCCCTCGTCACCGATACCTGGACCTCGATGGGACAGGAGAACGACGGCCTCGACCGAGTGGCTCCGTTCCGGCCGTACCGCATCGACACCGAATTGCTGTCGCGCGCCGCGGCTGATGTGGTTGTGCTGCACTGCCTTCCCGCGCATCGCGGCGAAGAGATAACGGACGAGGTCCTCGACGGTCCGCACAGCGTCGTGTGGGACGAGGCCGAGAACCGGTTGCACGCGCAGAAAGCTCTGTTGGTCTGGCTGCTCGAGCAGGCGCGTCGTCCGTGAGCGAGGAAGTGTCGTCGGTTCCGCTGACCGCGTCGACCCGGGCGGGGAGACAAGCACGCATCGTCACGTTGCTGTCGACTCACCAGGTGCGTAGTCAGCCGGAGCTCGCGACACTGCTTGCCTCGGAGGGAATCGATGTCACCCAGGCGACGCTGTCGCGTGATCTCGACGAGCTGGGTGCGGTGAAGTTGCGCGCAGCCGACGGGGGAGCCGGGGTGTACATCGTGCCGGAAGACGGCAACCCTGTCCGTGGAGTGTCCGGCGGTACCGACCGCTTGACCCGCTTGCTGGGAGAGTTGCTCGTATCGACCGATTTCAGCGGAAATCAGACAGTCCTGCGCACCCCGCCGGGTGCCGCCGGTTATCTGGCCAGTGCGCTCGATCGAGCCTCGCTTCGAGAAGTCGTCGGAACCATTGCCGGGGACGACACCATCCTCGTGATCGCCAGGGAACCGTTCACCGGCGGCGACTTGGCCGACAAGATCGAAAAACTGGCTCGACGCGCCGACTAGCGCGGCGACCGAACTTTTACCAACTAAGGAGTGCACACACCATGGCCGAACGCGTCGTTCTCGCCTACTCGGGCGGACTGGATGCTTCCGTCGCCATCAGCTGGATCGGCAAGGAGACCGGCAAGGAAGTCGTTGCCGTCGCGATCGATCTCGGCCAGGGCGGAGAGGACATGGAGGTCGTCCGCCAGCGCGCACTCGACTGTGGCGCCGTGGAGTCCGTCGTCGTCGACGCCCGCAACGAGTTCGCCGACGAGTACTGCCTTCCCACTATCCAGAACAACGCGCTCTACATGGACCGATACCCGTTGGTGTCGGCAATCAGCCGTCCGTTGATCGTCAAGCATCTCGTCGACGCGGCTCGCTCGCACGGCGGAACCGTCGTGGCTCACGGATGCACGGGCAAGGGCAACGACCAGGTGCGATTCGAGGTCGGCTTCAACACGCTCGCCCCTGAGCTCGACGTCCTCGCGCCGGTCCGCGACTACGCGTGGACACGCGAGAAGGCAATCGCGTTCGCCGAAGAGAACAAGATTCCGATCAACGTCAGCAAGAAGTCGCCGTTCTCGATCGACCAGAACGTGTGGGGACGGGCCGTCGAAACCGGGTTCCTGGAGGACCTGTGGAACGCCCCGACCAAGGACGTCTACGACTACACCCAGGATCCGACGGCCAACTGGCAGTCGCCCGACGAGTTGATCATCGGCTTCGACAAGGGTCGCCCAGTCAGCATCGACGGTCGTCCGGTGTCCGTGCTCGACGCGATCCAGGAGCTCAACACTCGTGCAGGCGCGCAGGGCGTCGGGCGCCTCGACGTCGTCGAGGACCGTCTCGTCGGCATCAAGAGCCGCGAAATCTACGAGGCTCCTGGTGCGATGGTGCTGATCCGTGCGCACGAAGAGCTCGAACATGTCACCCTCGAACGCGAGCTCGGCCGCTACAAACGCCACACCGACCAGAAGTGGGCCGAGTTGGTCTACGACGGTCTTTGGTACTCCCCGCTCAAGGGCGCTCTCGACACGTTCACCACGCACACCCAGGAGCACGTGTCCGGCGAGATTCGCCTTGCGCTCCACGCGGGCTCGATCATCGTCAACGGTCGGCGCAGCGAGGAATCGCTGTACGACTTCAATCTTGCGACCTACGACGAGGGCGACACGTTCGATCAGTCCTCGGCAAAGGGATTCGTCCAGCTTCACGGTCTGTCGTCGAAGATTGCGAAGAAGAGGGACCTGGGCCTGTGAGCGAGCAGCACGGAACCAACGAAGGATCGCTCTGGGGTGGTCGCTTCGCGTCCGGTCCCGCCGAGGCGATGGCAGCGCTGAGCAAGTCGACCCACTTCGATTGGGTACTCGCGCCCTACGACATCCGGGCATCCATGGCGCACGCACGCGTCCTCAACGGTGCGGGTCTGCTCACTGCGCAGGACCTCGAGACCATGCTCGACGGTCTCACGCGCCTCGCCGACGACGTCGCGTCCGGCGCGTTCGTCGCGGCCGAATCCGACGAGGATGTGCACGGGGCGCTCGAACGCGGCCTTATCGACCGGGTCGGCCCCGAGGTCGGTGGACGCTTGCGTGCGGGCCGCTCGCGCAACGATCAGGTAGCGACGCTGTTCCGCATGTGGCTGCGCGACGCGGTCCGTCGAGTCTCGGCCGGAGTACTCGACGTCGTCGACGCGTTGGCGACGCAAGCTGCCGCGCACCCGGCAGCAGTCATGCCCGGAAAGACTCACTCGCAGGCAGCACAGCCGGTTCTGCTTGCGCATCACCTGTTGGCACACACTCACCCCCTGCTACGTGATGTGCAGCGGTTCCAGGACTTCGACAAGCGAGCTGCTGTGTCGCCGTACGGTTCCGGAGCGCTGGCCGGTTCCTCACTCGGGCTCAGTCCGGAAAAGATCGCTGCCGAGCTCGGGTTCGATTCCTCCGCGGAGAACTCGATCGATGCCACGTCCTCGCGGGATTTCGCGGCCGAGGCGTCGTTCGTGCTGACGATGACTGCGGTCGACCTGTCGAGGCTTGCCGAGGAGATCGTGTCGTGGAGCACGCCCGAATACGGGTACGTCACCCTCGCCGACGCGTGGTCCACCGGCAGTTCGATCATGCCGCAGAAGAAGAACCCGGACGTCGCAGAACTGACTCGCGGCAAGACAGGGCGCTTGATCGGCAACCTCACAGGTCTGCTCGCGACGCTGAAGGCGCAGCCTTTGGCCTACAACAGGGACCTCCAGGAGGACAAGGAACCGGTCTTCGATTCGGTCGCGCAGCTGGAGTTGCTGTTGCCTGCGCTCGCCGGTCTGGTGGACACTCTCGAGTTCCATGTCGATCGGTTGGCCGAATTGGCTCCGGCGGGTTTCACTCTCGCGACGGACATTGCCGAGTGGATGGTGCGTCAGGGCATTGCGTTCCGAGTCGCGCACGAAGCGGCAGGCGCCTGCGTCAAGGTTGCGGAGGCGCGCGGTGTCGGACTCGACGAACTGACCGACGAGGAACTGGCCTCGATCGACCCGTCGTTGACACCCGACGTCCGCGAGGTGCTGACGGTCGAGGGATCGATTTCGTCCCGAGACTCTCGCGGCGGTACGGCCGCAGTGCAGGTGGCGCGCCAACTCGGCGGCGTGCGGTCCTCCGCGGAGGCTGCACGAGCCTGGCTTGCCACCGGTATTCCGGCACGCTGACGCACCAATAGATCAGGCTCACCGGATTCAGGTTCGGCGGTGTGAGAAGCTTCTGGCAACGCAGTGAATGGGCGGTCGGGAACCGGGCCGTGAACGCAGCGATCGAGCGCAGGAGTTGTAGTGGTTGGACTGAATGCAGACGCGGTCCGCGGACCGTTGCGGCGCGCCGTCGCGACTGCACAGAACGGTCTCGAGGTCATCCGTCTGGGTGGCCTCGAAACCGAGGTCGATCCTTCTCCCTTCAAGGTCGTCGATCGTGAGCCGATGTATCGGTTACGTCGGTACTTTGCCGACGAGAGCGAGGGCGTGTCCAAACCTCCGGTGGTGTTGGTTCCGCCGATGATGGTGTCGGCGGATGTCTACGACGTCACCACCGAGAACGGTGCTGCCGGCATTCTGCGGGACATGGGTCTGGATCCATGGGTGATCGACTTCGGGTCGCCCGACACCGAGGAAGGTGGATGGAGCCGCACGCTCGCCGATCACGTGGTCGCGATCAGCGAAGTCGTCGACAAGGTCCACGAACACACCGGACGCGACGTGCATCTGGGTGGATATTCTCAGGGCGGCATGTTCTGCTACCAGGCGGCCGCATATCGTGGTGGACGAAACCTGGCCAGTCTCATCACATTCGGTGCCCCGGTCGACACACTCGCTGCATTGCCGCTCGGGATTCCCGCCGGTGTCGCAACGCGGGGTGCGGAGTTCCTTGCCGATCACGTGTTCACCAGGCTCGCGGTGTCGGGTTGGATGGCGCGCACCGGTTTCCAGCTGCTCGATCCAGCAAAGACTGTGCGGTCGAGGCTCGATTTCCTCCGACAGTTGCACGACCGGGAAGCTCTCCTTCCTCGTGAACCGCAACGTCGGTTCCTTGCGCTCGACGGGTGGGTCGCATGGTCGGGTCCGGCAGTTGCCGAGTTGCTCAAACAATTCGTGGTGCACAACAGAATGATGACCGGCGGTTTCGTCATCAAGGACCGACTGTTGACGTTGTCCGATCTGACGGTGCCGGTGTTGGCGTTCGTCGGCGAGGTCGACGATATCGGGCAGCCACTCGCGGTTCGCGGAATCCGCCGCGCAGCCCCGCGTGCCGAGGTTTACGAAAGCACTTTGCGCGCAGGGCATTTCGGTCTCGTTGTCGGAAGCACCGCGACGGCGCAGACGTGGCCGACCACCGGCGAGTGGATTCGGTGGCGTGAAGGAATGGGTGAGCGACCTACCGCAGTACACGAGATGAGGTACGACGAGCACCCCGATTCGGAGAGCGGAGTGTCGGTCAGCAATCGAATCATCCACACGGCGGCGTCGATCGCGGAGGTCGGTGTCGGCGTCGGTCGTGGCCTCGCTGCTGCGGCGACGGGTGCGGTTCGCGGAACCCGGGAAATCTCTTCGGAGGCGGTTCGGACTCTGCCTCGTTTGGCGCGCCTCGGCCAGATGCAGCCACACTCGACCGTCTCGCTCGGACGGCTGATCGCTGAACAGGGCCGCAAGTCTCCTACGGGAGAGTGCTTCTTGTTCGACGACCGGGTGCATACGTACCAGGCCGTCAACGTCCGAATCGACAATGTGGTCAAGGGTTTGATTGCTTCGGGGGTAAGGCCGTCCGCTCGTATCGGAGTGCTGATGGAGACGCGGCCGAGCGCACTGGCTGCGGTCGCCGCGCTGTCGCGCATCGGCGCGATCGCGGTGTTGTTGCCCCCGGGCGGCGACCTCGACAGTGCGCTCGCGGTTCTCGATGTCGATACCGTGATCGCCGACCCGGAGAATCTGAAGTCCGCGACCCTCGTTGCCGCGAACGTTCTCGTCCTCGGCGGCGGTGACGCCCGGCAACTCGACATTCCCGGTGACTCGGATGTCATCGACCTCGAGGCGATCGACCCGGATTCGGTTCGACTCCCTGCATGGTTCACGCCGAATCCAGGCCGTGCCCGGGAGTTGGCGGTGGTGCTGTTCACCGCAACGGATCGCGGACTCGAACCTCGCTTCGTCACCAACCACCGGTGGGCGCTTTCGGCCTTCGGCACTGCAACTGCAGCAGCTCTCGGTGCCGGCGACACGGTGTACTGCCTGGCCCCACTTCATCATTCAGCAGGATTGCTCGTCAGCGTCGGTGGTGCACTTGCCGGAGGTTCGCGCATCGCGCTGTCCCGAGGACTCGATCCCGCGCGGTTCTCCGGTGAAGTGTCGCGCTACGGCGTCACGGTCATCAGCTACACGTGGGCAATGATGCAGGGCATCCTCGACGAAGAGCACCTCGATCTCGACCGCAGTCATCCGGTACGTCTGTTCATCGGCTCCGGAATGCCCGTCGGGTTGTGGAAGCGAACTCTTGAAAGGTTCGCTCCTGCACGTGTACTGGAGTTCTACGCATCGACCGAGAACGACGTGATTCTGGCCAACGTCGGCGGTTCGAAAGTCGGATCGAAAGGCCGCCCACTTCCCGGCAGCGCACGAGTTGCGTTGGCTGCGTACGACCCCATCTCCGGCAGGCTCGAAGAAGACGACAACGGTTTCGTGCGGATGTGCAGGGATGGCGAAGTCGGCCTTCTCCTCGGCCGCCCGAGCAGCGATGGCGAGGTCATGAGCCCGCTGATGCGTGGTGTGTTCGAACCGGGCGACTCGTGGGTGCCCACCGAGAATCTGTTCCGTCGGGACTCCGACGGTGATTACTGGCTTGTCGACCGCAAGGACACTGTCGTCAAGACCGCTCGCGGGCCTGTGTTCACGCAGCCGATCATCGATGCTCTCGGCGAACTCCCCACTGTGCAGTCGGTGGTCGTGTACGGAGTGGACATCGGAGGCGATTCCGGTGTGGCTCGGCGGCTCGACCACGCCGACGAGATTGCCGTGTGCGGCATCTCGGTGCGCGGAGGCAACACCTTGCCCGCCAAGACCGTCACCGACGCAGTCGCGGTGCTGCTTCCCGTGCAACGTCCTGACATTGTGCACATCGTCGACAGCATCCCGCTCGGACGCGCTTACCGCCCGCGCGCGTCCGCCCTGCAGAAGCAGGGGATTCCGGCCCCGAGCGCTCGTGCGTGGTACTACGACGCCACATCCAGTTCGTATCGTCGATTGACCAAAGCTGTTGCCGCAGAACGGTTCGGCAGGGTGGACGACAGTGCCGGTGGATCGGCCTGATTCCGGACTACTGGAGTCGGCTAGGTTGTGCTGATAGAGCTGTTCGATGCGGAGTCGGGTATCCGCCAAGACAGTGAACGGACGAAAAGAAGGATTTTGACGTGGCAATCGACAAGACACTCCTCGGCATTCTCGCGTGCCCGGTCGACAAGGGACCACTGCTGCTGGTGGAAAACGAGTTGCTCTACAACCCGCGTCTTCGCCGCGCGTATCCGATCGAGAACGGAATTCCGGTGCTGCTCACCGATGACGCGAGGGATGTCGATGACGCCGAGCACGAGTCGATCCTCGCGCGCGCCCAGTCCTAGGGAAGTTCGCCGGTGAGGTAGCGCTGCAGGGTCGGTGCCACCGACGCAACGATTTTCTCTGCCGGTGTCGATGCGAGTGGTTCCAGCTTCAGGATGTGTCGGGTGAGCAGGACCCCGGACATCTGGGATGCAACCAGGTTGACGCGGAGTTGGCCGGACCCGGCAGGGTGGTCGACGCGTTCGGCGATGTCCTTCAGGACGATGTGCATCAGGAACGTCCCGAGCAGGCTGGTGTCGCCCCCCGCGATCATGGCGCGAAATGCAGCGACGACAGCGTCTCCGGCCTCGGACTCCCACACTGCCAGCACAGCTGTGATGAGTGCCTCGCCCAGGTCTTCCGTGTTAGCTGCAAGCACCGGGCGGAGCACGACCGCTGGATCGGTGGGTAGTGCGATGCAGGCGACGAACAACTCTCGTTTGGTTCCGAAGTAGTGGTGAACCAGCGCTGAGTCCACGCCCGCTTCTGCGGCGACAGCCCGGACCGAGGTCTTGTCGAATCCTGTCGACGCAAAACGGGCTCGCGCGACAGACAGGATGGTCTCGCGGGTGCCGGGGCGTCCCGGTCTACGTCCGGTTCGGATCTGTTCGGTCACGGTGTGCGGCGTCGCAGTGTTGCGGCCGCTGCGCACAGCGCGACGACGGTGAATCCGAGTACGACCCCGATGTCGAGGCCCATCCGGGCCGTGAACTCGGGGTTCGAGGAGATCTGCTGCAGTGCATCTACCGCGTAGCTCAGGGGGAGTACGTTGCTGATCGCGTGCAACCAGTCGGGCATTTGGTCGCGGGGAACGAGCAGTCCGCATAGAAACAGCTGGGGCACGACGACGACGGGCATGAACTGAACGGCTTGGAATTCGGTGCGGGCGAACGCACTGCACAGCAGCCCGATTGCCACGCCGAGAACCGCATTCAGCACGGCAACGACGATGACCCATCCGATCGAACCGGCTGTGGACAAACCGAGTAGGCCGAACGCGACACCGCACGCGAGGACCCCCTGTAGCACTGCAGCTATCGAGAAGGCCGACGCGTAGCTCGCCAGGAGGTCCAGTTTGGACATGGGTGTCGTCAGCAGACGTTCGAGGGTCCCCGAGCTTCGCTCCCGCTGCATGGCTATCGACGTGATCAGGAACATCACCACGAACGGCAGGATGCCCAGCATGGTGATGGCGATTCGATCGAACAGGGGCGGACTACCCGGTGCCGTCGGGTAGTTCTGGTAGAGGAAATAGAGAAGCACCATCAGCAGGGATGGGACGAGAAGAATCATCGCGACGGTCCGTTGATCTTCCCGTAGCTGACGGAGGATTCGTCCGGTGCCCGCAGCATAGATCTGCATGGTCATGACGCGTTCTCCAAATTCTGCGTGGTTCGAATGAGCGTGAGGAATGCATGTTCGAGATTTGTTTCTCCGGTGCGCTTCAACAGTTCGTCGGGAGTGAGCTGGGCCAGCACGGAACCGTCGCGCATGAGGACCAGGTCCGCGCAGTGCTCGGCCTCTTCCATGACGTGGCTCGACACCAGAAGTGTGGTGCCGCTGCGGGCGATGTCCTCGAAACGCGCCCATAGTTCGGCTCTGAGCACGGGGTCGAGCCCGACTGTCGGTTCGTCCAGTACAAGTAGCTCGGGTTCGGCGACGAGGGCACTGGCCAAGGACACGCGTCCCAGCTGTCCGCCCGATAGTTGGCCGGCGAGCGAGCGCGCGTATTCCGTAAGGCCGACGGCCTCGATAGCGGAGGTCACCGATTGTGCGCCGCGGCCGTACATAGCGGCGAAATATCTGACGTTGTCGCGGACGGTGAGGTCGCGGTACACGCTCGGGGCCTGAGTCACGTAGCCGACTTTGTGTCGCAGTTCTTTCGTACCTGCCGTCGACCCCAGTACCGTCACGGTCCCCGACGCCACTTTCTGTGTTCCGACGATGGATCTCATCAACGTCGTTTTGCCGCACCCAGAGGGGCCGAGAAGTCCAGTGATGGTGCCCTGGGGGATGGACAGTTTCACGTTGTTCAGGACGGTGCGTCCACCTCGCTCGACAACGAGGGAATCGACTACGACGGCTCGGTCAGGCATGACGCTCTCCTAGGGAATTCATCAGTCGATGAAATCATCGTGTGATGAATTTAAGCCTGCCGGCCGATACGGTCAAGGGTGCGGGCAAGATTGGTGGATGTGGACGTCGACATCCTGAGAGCCCATCCGACAGAGGCTGCTCGGCGTCTGGTCGGCGCTCGGATCCGGGCCGGCGATGTGGTGATGCGGATCGTCGAAGTGGAGGCCTACGGCGGCCCGGATGCTGGTGCATGGCCGGATCCGGCAGCGCACTCTTTTCGCGGTCCGACACCGCGAAACTCGGTGATGTTCGGACCTGCCGGACGGTTGTACGTCTACCTGAGTTACGGGATGCACCTGTGCGTGAACATCACGTGCGGTCCGGACGGTGATGCCGCTGCCGTGCTGCTTCGTGCAGGAGAAGTAGTCGAGGGGCTCGACACCGTCCGAGCGCGGAGGGGACAGCGACCGGTTGTGGCCAAGCTCGCCAGCGGACCTGGAAACCTAGGGCAAGCTCTCGGGGTCACGCTCAGTGACAACGGGATCGATGTCCTCGATTCCGCTTCCTCGATCACGCTGTTCGACTGTGCGGACGTCGACGCGCACGTGGACATCGCCGAAGGTCCGCGAGTCGGCGTGAGCACCGCCGCCGACAGGCCGTGGCGGTTCTGGATCCGAGGCTCTGCGGCGATATCGAGCTACCGGCGGAGCCCACGGGCCGCACCGGCCTGACCGTTCGCAATCGACAACAACAGGGCTGGCGTACCCAGGTGCGTAGGGATGCGGGAAGATCGACGTCGTGAGCAAGAACATCATCGACGAACTGACCTGGCGCGGATTGATCGCGCAGTCCACCGACGTGGACGCCATGAAGAAGGCGACGTCCGACGGCCCGATCACTCTCTATGCGGGTTTCGACCCGACCGGACCGAGCCTTCATGCAGGTCATCTCGTTCCGCTGTTGGCGCTCAAGAGATTTCAACGAGCAGGTCACCGGCCGATCGTGATGGCGGGCGGAGCCACGGGGCTCATCGGTGATCCGCGTGACGTGGGGGAGCGGGTCATGAACTCCGCCGAGACCGTCTCCGACTGGGCCGATCGCATTCGCGGCCAGCTCGAGCGCTTCGTCGAGTTCGACGACAGTCCGACCGGCGCGATCGTGGAAAACAACCTGAACTGGACGGGTGAACTGACGGCGATCGACTTCCTCCGGGATATTGGCAAGCACTTCTCGATCAATGTCATGTTGGCCCGCGACACGGTGAAGACGCGTCTCGAAGCAGACGGTATGTCGTACACCGAGTTCAGCTACATGCTTCTGCAGGCCAATGACTTCGTTCAGCTTCGGCGGACCTACGGGTGCACCATGCAGATCGGTGGATCCGATCAATGGGGCAACATCGTCGCGGGTGTGGAACTGAACCGGCGCACGGATGCCGAATCGGTGCACGGGCTGACCGTCCCGCTGGTGACCTCGGCCGACGGCAAGAAGTTCGGTAAGTCGACCGGTGGCGGAAGCCTGTGGCTGGATCCGGAAATGACTAGCCCGTACGCCTGGTACCAGTACTTCGTGAACACCGGCGACGCGGACGTCGTGAAGTACCTGCGGTGGTTCACGTTCCTCGAGCAGGATGAACTTGCCGAGCTCGACGAGGCCACGCGCGAGCGTCCACATGGCAGGGAAGCGCAGAAGCGTCTTGCCGCCGAGATGACGACGCTCGTGCATGGCGAGGCGAACACCCGGGCGGTGGAGCTGGCTAGTCAGGCGTTGTTCGGGCGCGCGGAGCTCAGTGACCTCGACGAGCTGACGCTCGCGGCGGCATTGAGCGAGACCTCGGTCGCGGAGCTGTCAGTCGGGGAGCCGTCGACCATCGTCGATCTGCTTGTCGCGACCGGGTTGTCGGAGAGCAAGAGTGCCGCTCGCCGTGCGGTGAAGGAAGGTGGCGCGTCGGTCAACAACCAGAAGATCGCCGACGAAGAGTGGACTCCGTCGCCCGAAGACTTGCTGCACGGTCGATGGCTCGTCGTGCGACGCGGAAAACGTAACTTCGCGGGCGTTCGCATGAACTGATGCCGGCCAGGTCCTGGAGTGCCGCGAGTCACATTCGTGTAATTGTGCGGTTCAGGCGGGCAGGACGGCTCGAACCGGGTCGCTACCTCGGCGTTTGCCGGGGTGCGGCCTGCTGACCTGGGGATTTGACGCGGCGTTCCCGCTCGCGTAACTTTTGTCGAGTCAGAGCGACGGACACCGACCAGGTCTTCACGGATGTGGCAACGAGGTTGTACGGGTTCTGGCGATGGAAGTGTAGTGTTGGTTTGTCCCCCAAGAGTCGGGCCTTGTGTCCGAGACCAAGCTGGGATAGGCTGGAACAGTTGCCCTCGATGCTTGCAGACGGTGTGTCTGTGGGTGTTGGGTGTGTGCGTGTTCTTTGAGAACTCAACAGTGTGTCGATGAATGTCAGTGCCGAAATTTTTTGTTTTGGTGAATGCATTCGATGTATCAGTCATCCGCTTGTGGTGGTTGTTGTCGGGTGTTGTTTTATTTTTGCTAGTTGAGTTTTTTTGCTAGTGATTTGACTCTTTTGTCTATGACTGATTTGTGGTTTCGACCATTGATCGAGAGTCTTTTACGGAGAGTTTGATCCTGGCTCAGGACGAACGCTGGCGGCGTGCTTAACACATGCAAGTCGAGCGGTAAGGCCTTTCGGGGTACACGAGCGGCGAACGGGTGAGTAACACGTGGGTGATCTGCCCTGCACTCTGGGATAAGCCTGGGAAACTGGGTCTAATACTGGATATGACCACAGCATGCATGTGTTGTGGTGGAAAGATTTATCGGTGCAGGATGGGCCCGCGGCCTATCAGCTTGTTGGTGGGGTAATGGCCTACCAAGGCGACGACGGGTAGCCGACCTGAGAGGGTGACCGGCCACACTGGGACTGAGACACGGCCCAGACTCCTACGGGAGGCAGCAGTGGGGAATATTGCACAATGGGCGGAAGCCTGATGCAGCGACGCCGCGTGAGGGATGAAGGCCTTCGGGTTGTAAACCTCTTTCAGCAGGGACGAAGCGTGAGTGACGGTACCTGCAGAAGAAGCACCGGCTAACTACGTGCCAGCAGCCGCGGTAATACGTAGGGTGCGAGCGTTGTCCGGAATTACTGGGCGTAAAGAGTTCGTAGGCGGTTTGTCGCGTCGTTTGTGAAAACCCGGGGCTCAACTTCGGGCTTGCAGGCGATACGGGCAGACTTGAGTGTTTCAGGGGAGACTGGAATTCCTGGTGTAGCGGTGAAATGCGCAGATATCAGGAGGAACACCGGTGGCGAAGGCGGGTCTCTGGGAAACAACTGACGCTGAGGAACGAAAGCGTGGGTAGCAAACAGGATTAGATACCCTGGTAGTCCACGCCGTAAACGGTGGGCGCTAGGTGTGGGTTCCTTCCACGGGATCTGTGCCGTAGCTAACGCATTAAGCGCCCCGCCTGGGGAGTACGGCCGCAAGGCTAAAACTCAAAGGAATTGACGGGGGCCCGCACAAGCGGCGGAGCATGTGGATTAATTCGATGCAACGCGAAGAACCTTACCTGGGTTTGACATACACCGGAAAACCGTAGAGATACGGTCCCCCTTGTGGTCGGTGTACAGGTGGTGCATGGCTGTCGTCAGCTCGTGTCGTGAGATGTTGGGTTAAGTCCCGCAACGAGCGCAACCCTTGTCTTATGTTGCCAGCGCGTTATGGCGGGGACTCGTAAGAGACTGCCGGGGTCAACTCGGAGGAAGGTGGGGACGACGTCAAGTCATCATGCCCCTTATGTCCAGGGCTTCACACATGCTACAATGGCCAGTACAGAGGGCTGCGAGACCGTGAGGTGGAGCGAATCCCTTAAAGCTGGTCTCAGTTCGGATCGGGGTCTGCAACTCGACCCCGTGAAGTCGGAGTCGCTAGTAATCGCAGATCAGCAACGCTGCGGTGAATACGTTCCCGGGCCTTGTACACACCGCCCGTCACGTCATGAAAGTCGGTAACACCCGAAGCCGGTGGCCTAACCCCTTGTGGGAGGGAGCCGTCGAAGGTGGGATCGGCGATTGGGACGAAGTCGTAACAAGGTAGCCGTACCGGAAGGTGCGGCTGGATCACCTCCTTTCTAAGGAGCATTCTCCAGGCCGTGCACTGCTGAACAGTCAGTAGATGATGGTGTGGCAGAGCCCGTTTCGTTCCCACATGTGGAACGGCGGGAGCTCACGGGTGGAACACTGACAATCAGACATCGCGTATCGGGGAGTCTTCAATGACTGTCCGGCGGTGGCTATATCGATGCACTGTTGGGTCCTGAGAGAACACGTGAGTGTTTCTTTCTAGGCAAGACATATACAGGCTTTCGCTTTCTAGCAGACCGCATCACTTCGGTGGTGGTCATGGTGTGGAGTGTGGGTGGGAGTGTGTGTGTTGTTTGAGAATTGCACAGTGGACGCGAGCATCTTTATTGTAAGTAGTTTAGAGCGTACGGTGGATGCCTTGGCACCAGGAGCCGATGAAGGACGTAGGAGGCTGCGATAAGCCTCGGGGAGCTGTCAACCGAGCTGTGATCCGAGGGTGTCCGAATGGGGAAACCCAGCACGAGTGATGTCGTGTTACCTGCACCTGAATATATAGGGTGTGTGGAGGGAACGTGGGGAAGTGAAACATCTCAGTACCCACAGGAAGAGAAAACAATTGTGATTCCGTGAGTAGTGGCGAGCGAAAGCGGAGGAGGCCAAACTTTGTGCGTGTGATACCCGGCAGGGGTTGCGTATGGAGGGTTGTGGGGTTTGCTTTGTCGATTCTGCCGGATCGGCCGACAGTGAGAAATCATGGTGTTAGTCGAAGTGGTCTGGAACGGCCTGTCGTAGAGGGTGAGAGTCCCGTAGACGAAAATACTGTGACTGTTGTAGTGGATACCCAAGTAGCAGCGGGCCCGTGAAATCTGCTGTGAATCTGTCGGGACCACCCGATAAGCCTGAATACTCCCTGGTGACCGATAGCGGACTAGTACCGTGAGGGAAAGGTGAAAAGTACCCCGGGAGGGGAGTGAAATAGTACCTGAAACCGTGCGCTTACAATCCGTCAGAGCCTTCGAGTGACTTGTTCGCTGGGGGTGATGGCGTGCCTTTTGAAGAATGAGCCTGCGAGTTAGTGGCATGTCGCGAGGTTAACCCGTGTGGGGTAGCCGTAGCGAAAGCGAGTCCGAATAGGGCGTATCCATGTTATGTGGTGTAGTGGCGTGTTCTAGACCCGAAGCGGAGTGATCTACCCATGGCCAGGTTGAAGCGACGGTAAGACGTCGTGGAGGACCGAACCCACTTAGGTTGAAAACTGAGGGGATGAGTTGTGGGTAGGGGTGAAAGGCCAATCAAACTCCGTGATAGCTGGTTCTCCCCGAAATGCATTTAGGTGCAGCGTCACGTGTTTCTCATCGGAGGTAGAGCTACTGGATGGTCTAGGGGGCTTACCGGCTTACCGAAATCAGCCAAACTCCGAATGCCGATGAGTGAGAGCGTGGCAGTGAGACTGCGGGCGATAAGGTTCGTAGTCGAGAGGGAAACAGCCCAGATCGCCAGCTAAGGTCCCTAAGCGTGTACTAAGTGGAAAAGGATGTGGGGTCGCGAAGACAACCAGGAGGTTGGCTTAGAAGCAGCCACCCTTGAAAGAGTGCGTAATAGCTCACTGGTCAAGTGATCCTGCGCCGACAATGTAGCGGGGCTCAAGTACACCACCGAAGCTGCGGCACTCACACAATAGCCCGCATATCCCTTACGGGGGGTGTGCCAGGTGTGTGGGTGGGTAGGGGAGCGTCGTGCAGCCGTGGAAGCATCGGAGTGATCCAGGTGTGGAGGCTGCGCGAGTGAGAATGCAGGCATGAGTAGCGAAAGACGAGTGAGAAACTCGTCCGCCGAATGACCAAGGGTTCCTGGGCCAGGTTAATCCGCCCAGGGTGAGTCGGGACCTAAGACGAGGCCGACAGGCGTAGCCGATGGACAACGGGTTGATATTCCCGTACCCGTGTGAACGCGCCCATGGTGAATCAGTGACACTAACCACCCTGAATCCACGTTACCGATCTCTTTCGAGAGTGAGGGGTGTGGTGGATGCGTGGGACCTGATCTGGTAGTAGCCAAGCGATGGGGTGACGCAGGAAGGTAGCTGGGCCAGTCAGTGGTAGTACTGGTGTAAGCCTGTAGGGCGAACGGTAGGCAAATCCGCCGTTCATTCGAGCCTGAGAGGTGATGCGTAGCCGATTGAGGCGAATTCAGTGATCCTATGCTGCCGAGAAAAGCCTCTAGCGAGCTTTCACACGGCCCGTACCCCAAACCGACACAGGTGGTCAGGTAGAGAATACTAAGGCGATCGAGATAACTATGGTTAAGGAACTCGGCAAAATGCCCCCGTAACTTCGGGAGAAGGGGGACCTCGTTCGGTGATCACTCTTGCAGTGTGAGCTGGGTGGGGTCGCAGAGACCAGTGAGAAGCGACTGTTTACTAAAAACACAGGTCCGTGCGAAGTCGTAAGACGATGTATACGGACTGACGCCTGCCCGGTGCTGGAAGGTTAAGAGGACCGGTTAACTGCCCTTGTGGTGGTGAAGCTGAGAATTTAAGCCCCAGTAAACGGCGGTGGTAACTATAACCATCCTAAGGTAGCGAAATTCCTTGTCGGGTAAGTTCCGACCTGCACGAATGGCGTAACGACTTCTCAGCTGTCTCAACCATAGACTCGGCGAAATTGCAGTACGAGTAAAGATGCTCGTTACGCGCGGCAGGACGAAAAGACCCCGGGACCTTCACTATAGCTTGGTATTGGTGTTCGGTTCGGTTTGTGTAGGATAGGTGGGAGACTGTGAAGCGGTGACGCTAGTTACTGTGGAGTCGTTGTTGAAATACCACTCTGATCGTATTGGATACCTCAACCTCGGACCATGATCTGGTTCAGGGACAGTGCCTGGTGGGTAGTTTAACTGGGGCGGTTGCCTCCTAAAATGTAACGGAGGCGCCCAAAGGTTCCCTCAGCCTGGTTGGCAATCAGGTGTCGAGTGCAAGTGCACAAGGGAGCTTGACTGTGAGACTGACAAGTCGAGCAGGGACGAAAGTCGGGACTAGTGATCCGGCACCGGCATGTGGAAGCGGTGTCGCTCAACGGATAAAAGGTACCCCGGGGATAACAGGCTGATCTTCCCCAAGAGTCCATATCGACGGGATGGTTTGGCACCTCGATGTCGGCTCGTCGCATCCTGGGGCTGGAGTAGGTCCCAAGGGTTGGGCTGTTCGCCCATTAAAGCGGCACGCGAGCTGGGTTTAGAACGTCGTGAGACAGTTCGGTCTCTATCCGCCGCGCGCGTTAGAAACTTGAGGAAGGCTGTCCCTAGTACGAGAGGACCGGGACGGACGAACCTCTGGTGTGCCAGTTGTTCCACCAGGAGCACCGCTGGTTAGCTACGTTCGGAAGGGATAACCGCTGAAAGCATCTAAGCGGGAAGCCTGTTCCAAGATGAGGTTTCTCACCCCCTCGAGGGGGTAAGGCCCCCGGCAGACCACCGGGTTGATAGGCCAGAACTGGAAGTCGGGTAACCGATGCAGGTGACTGGTACTAATAGGCCGAGGACTTACCATAAAAAAAATGCAAGCGCGTCCACTGTGCAATATCTGAAACAACACACGTTTCAGGTTGTATCGACAATTGAATGAACCAACATGTTCACCAGCACGATCGGTGACACATCTGTTGTGTTCCGTGTGTAACTGTTTCGCAGAGTTACGGCGGCCATAGCGGAGGGGAAACGCCCGGTCCCATTCCGAACCCGGAAGCTAAGCCCTCCAGCGCCGATGGTACTGCACTCGACAGGGTGTGGGAGAGTAGGACACCGCCGAACACATTTTGAACGAAGGGGACCCACATCGTGGGTCCCCTTTTTTTCGGTTTCAGCGCTTCGAAGTCGGATGCAGCGTCAGCTCGAATGAACTGTCTGCTTGGATGAAGAAGCTTCAACTTACGATCGAAAGGAACCGTTGTGCCGGAAGACAGCAACGACCGCCGCTCCTTCCGTGGTGACGGGACCCCTCGCTCCAATGATTCGCGGGGTCGGACCGGTGGCCGCCCCGACGGCGCAGGCCGCTCCGGGAATGCGCGTCGCCCGGAAGGTGGCGCCCCCCGTGCCGGAGGTCCTCCGCGACGGCGCGGGGGCGAAGGCGGATTCTCCGGCGACCGCGGTCCGAGCGGATCTGCGGACCGCCGTCCGCCGCGTCCGGATGAGCCCGACCTTCCCGACGAGTTGGAGGCAAGCGAACTGGATCCAGCCGTGCGCCGTGATCTCCTCAGCTTGGACAAGAACAACGCGACCGCCGTCGCTCGCCATCTGGTGATGGCTGGCCGTCTGGTAGACGACGATCCGCAGCTGGCGTTACAGCACGCTCGTGCAGCTCGGCAGCGCGCCGGTCGCATCGCCGTGGTACGCGAAACTGCGGGCATCACCGCGTACCACGCCGGCGAATGGGCGGAAGCTCTGTCTGAGCTCCGCGCAGCACGCCGGATGGCGGGTGGCCCCGGGCACCTCGCAGTGATGGCGGACTGCGAACGTGGCCTCGGTCGGCCCGAACGCGCCATCGAACTCGGTCGAAGCGACGAAGCCAGAGCCCTGACCGGTGAGGAGGCGTCGGAACTCCGCATTGTCGTTGCTGGTGCCCGCATGGACCTCAGTGAATTCGATCAGGCCGTCGTCACCCTGCAGACACCCGACCTCGATTCCTCGCGCTCCGGTACCGCCGCAGCTCGCCTGTTCTACGTGTACGCGGACGCGCTCGTCGCGGCCGGTCGTGTCGAAGAGGGCGTCAAGTGGTTCCTCAACGCGGCAGCTGCCGACGTCGACAACGAAACCGACGCCGAAGAGCGCGTCGAGGAGCTGTCCGGGCAGTGAGCACACAGGCGTCGACGACTCTTCGTGGACATCACGACGTTCTGCTTCTCGACCTCGACGGAACTGTCTATCAGGGCAAGGATCCGATCATCGGAGCTGTCGATGCCTTGAAGCAGGGCGTCGAAAAGCAGTATTTCGTCACGAACAATGCCAGTCGATCGCCATCCGACGTAGCTGAACATCTGCAGGAGCTCGGCTTCGAGACTTCCGAGGAGTTCGTGGTCACGAGTGCTCAGGTCGCAGCCAGGATGCTCTCCGAACGTGTACCGGCGGGGTCTGCCGTCGTCGTGGTTGGCACCGATGCTTTGGCGAACGAGATCTCGCTCGTCGGCCTGCAGCCGGTACGAAGCGCGGACGGCGAGCCGGCGGCGGTGGTTCAGGGACACAACCCCGCCACGGACTGGGGGATCCTCGCCGAAGCAACGTTCGCGATCAGAACCGGCGCGGTCTGGGTCGCGACCAACACCGACGCCACACTGCCTACCGAACGCGGTTTGGCCCCTGGCAACGGATCGATGGTTGCATCTGTTCGAACCGCGACCGGCGTCGAACCTCTGGTGGCGGGCAAACCGGCGGCGCCGATCATGCAGGACGCGATCCGGCTCAGCGGGGCCGAACGACCGTTGGTCGTCGGCGATCGTCTCGACACCGACATTGCGGGTGCAACAGCCACAGAGATTCCGTCGTTGTTGGTCCTGACTGGTGTCAGTAGTGCGCTCGATGCTGTGCGGGCAGTCAAGTCCGAGCGCCCCACACACATCGGATTCGACCTCGATGTATTGAACCTCCCTGCAGCCAGATCTGTCGTCGGCCAGAAGGACGGTTGGACCGGGTCCGTGACGGACGGAGTACTCACGTTGCACTATGCCGGTCACGACACCGCAGACACACTCGACGGACTTCTCGTAGCAGCGGCGACGGCATGGCAGGACACAGCCGAATGGACGGCCGTTAGGGTTCAGGGCGTCGGCACCGACGTCCTGAGAGAACTGCTTACTCGCTGAGCCTTGCTCTTGGTCAGGGCCCGGGTCGGGCACTGGGGCGAGCGCCGGACCGATCCGATAGCGTTAGCAGCGATGAGCACGTCGATTCCACTTCCCGGGCAGCATCGTCCGCCTGATTCAGCGACCCCTGCGGTCGAGCCGGATTCCGTCGAATCCGAGGTCGATGCGCTGTTGAATCGTCTCCCCGGTGACCGTGATGCGCCGATGGACCTCGATCTTCAGGCGCAGATTCTCGAACGTGCACACGACGTTCTGGTCAATGCGCTGTCCTCGGTGGACAGAACCTGACATGGACAACAGCTGACATGGCCCGGCGCGCACGCGTCGACGCCGAACTCGTACGTCGAGGATTGGCCCGTTCACGCGAACATGCTGTCGAGTTGATCGATTCCGGCCGCGTCAAGATTGCCGGCACGGTCGCAACGAAGCCGGCCACTGCGGTGGAACCCGGTACTCCGCTGGTGGTGTCCGAGGAGGACAACGAGGTCCAGTGGGCTTCGCGTGGGGCGCACAAGCTGTTGGGCGCACTCGATGTATTCGAGCGCGGCGGCCTTTCGGTGGAAGGCAAGCGGTGTCTCGACGCAGGAGCGTCCACCGGTGGCTTCACGGACGTTCTGCTCAGCAAAGGTGCGAAGGAAGTGGTGGCCGTCGACGTCGGCTATGGACAGCTGGTGTGGCGGTTGCAGTCCGATGAGCGAGTTCACGTCATCGATCGCACCAATGTGCGTTCGATCGATGCGGAGACGATCGGTGGAACTGTGGAGGTCGTCGTCGCGGACCTGTCGTTCATCTCTCTCAAGTTGGTACTGCCGGCGTTCGTCGCGTGCTCTGCTCCAGGAACCGATTTGGCCCTGATGGTGAAGCCTCAGTTCGAGGTCGGCAAGGACCGCGTGGGCTCGGGCGGGGTCGTCCGGGATCCGGCGCTCCGAGTGCAATCGGTGGTCGAGGTGGCCGAGGCTGCCGCTGAGCTGGGGTTGTCGTTGCAGGATGTGACCGCAAGTCCACTGCCAGGGCCCTCGGGCAACGTCGAGTACTTTTTGTGGCTACGATCTCACCGGGAGTCGGGCCTTCGGACCGACCCCGATCCCGCCGTGCCGAACGATTCCACCGATCGCGATGTGGTGGCGTTGGTGCAGCACGCAGTCGAGGAAGGTCCACAGTGACGGAGGTGCCGGTGACGGAGATGCCTCTGACGGCGGGGGAGCCGGTGACATCTCCGGTGCGTGAGGTCCTGCTGGTGTCTCACCCAGGACGGCGCGATATCGCCGAGACCGCACGGCGGGTGGCGAAGGTATTCGGCGAAGCCGGAATCCGGCTTCGCGTGCTGCTCGACGAGGCCGACTCGACTCGGATCGAAGCTCTCGGCGCCGACAGGACCGATACTGAGCTCGCTTCCGAACTGACCTTGAACGTCATCGAATTCGGTCCGGAAGCCGCTGTCGGTTGTGAACTCGTGCTGGTTCTCGGGGGTGACGGGACGTTCTTGCGTGCGGCCGAGCTCGCCCAGGCTGCCGGAATTCCCGTGCTGGGTATCAACCTTGGTCGCATCGGGTTTCTCGCCGAAGCCGAAGTCGACAACTTGGAGGACGCGTTGGCACGCGTCATCAGCCGCGACTACCGAATCGAAGAGCGGATGACGCTCGACATTGCGATCCGTGTCGGCGATCAGGTGGTCGAGCGAGGCTGGGCGTTGAACGAAGCGAGCATCGAGAACGGTTCGCGTCTAGGCGTTCTCGAAGTTGTTCTCGAAGTGGACGGCAGGCCGGTGTCCGCGTTCGGTTGCGACGGCGTTCTCGTCGCAACACCGACCGGCTCCACCGCGTATGCATTCTCCGCCGGCGGTCCTGTCGTCTGGCCCGAGCTCGAGGCAATCCTGGTCATACCCAGTAATGCCCATGCTTTGTTCGCGCGCCCGCTGGTGACCAGTCCGGAATCACTCATTGCAGTCGAGACCGACGCGGGTGGCCACGATGCCCTCGTGTTCTGCGATGGCAGAAGAACCATGAAGCTACCGGCCGGGGGACGCGTCGAGGTCATCCGTGGCGCAGCGCCGATCAAATGGGTCCGTCTGGACTCGGCACCGTTCGCTGATCGGATGGTGACCAAGTTCGCGTTGCCGACTTCCGGTTGGCGGGGGAGAGCGAGGTAATCATGCTCGAAGAAATTCGGATCGACAGCCTCGGTGTCATTTCGTCCGCAAGTGCCCAGTTCCATGAAGGTCTTACGGTTCTGACCGGCGAGACCGGCGCGGGCAAGACGATGGTCGTGACGAGCCTGCACTTGCTCTCCGGTGCGCGGGCCGACGCAGGTCGCGTTCGACTGGGGGCGGACCGGGCAGTCGTCGAAGGAAGGTTCAGTACCGAAACAGCGTCGGCCCAGGTCATCGACGAGGTCGAGAAGGTGCTCGAGTCGGCCGGTGCTCAGCGCGACGAGGACGATTCGATCATCGCTTTGCGCACAGTGAATGCAGATGGCCGGTCCCGCGCACATCTCGGCGGTCGAAGTGTTCCCGCTGCGATCCTGTCAGGATTCACCGATTCGTTGCTGACTGTCCACGGCCAGAACGACCAACTGCGATTGCTCCGAGCCGACCGTCAACTGGACGCGCTCGATCGGTTCGCCGGCGACTCCGTGTCGACGCCGCTGAAGAAGTATCGCGCTGCGCGAGCCGAATGGCTTGCGGCAAGAACAGAACTCATCGATCGAACCGAACGCAGCCGTGAGCTTGCGCAGGAGGCCGACCGTCTGCAGTTCGGCCTGCAAGAAATCGACGCAGTTGCACCGCAACCCGGTGAGGACGTTGCCATCGTGGACGATGTGCGACGGTTGGGCGACCTTGATTCTCTTCGTGAATCCGCCGAGGGTGCAGGGGCGGCACTGGTCGGAGCTGTGGACGACACAGGGGAGGGATTGTCTGCCCTGTATTTCCTCGGTGAAGCGCGAACCAGGCTCGAGGGCGCGGACGACGCGATTCTGCGAGATCTGCTTCCGCGGTTGAACGAGGCATTGGCCGTCGTCACCGACGTCGGCGCCGACCTCACGTCCTACCTCGCCGATCTGCCCTCGGATCCGTCCGCGCTCGAGACGATCTTGAACCGGCAGGCGGAGCTCAAGAGCCTGACACGCAAGTACGCAGCCGACGTCGACGGGGTCATTGCGTGGGCGGACGATGCCCGAGAGCGTTTGTCGAAGATCGATGTGTCGGCCGATGCCTTGGCCGACCTGTCGGCCCGAGTAGAGGAGACGGCCACCGAGGTTGCCGCCGCTGCCTCGAAATTGACCAGCGCGCGCAGCAAGGCTGCGGCGAAGCTTGCGAAGGCAGTCAGCGCCGAGTTGGCCGGGCTCGCCATGGGCAAGGCCAAACTGCAGCTGGACTTGCGCACTGTGCCTGCAGGCTCGCAGGACTCTGCACCGCTGTCTATCGACGGGGTCGAGCTTCACGCTGGTCAGAGTGGCGTAGACGAGGTCGAGTTCAAGCTGTCGGCTCATGACGGTGCTCAGGCGCTCCCGATCAGCAAGAGTGCGTCCGGCGGTGAGCTGTCACGGGTGATGTTGGCACTCGAAGTGGTGCTGGCAGGTTCGGACAAGGGCGCAACGATGGTCTTCGACGAGGTCGACGCCGGTGTCGGTGGCCGGGCCGCGGTCGAGGTCGGCCGTCGGCTGGCTCGATTGGCCAGAACACACCAGGTCATCGTCGTCACGCACCTTCCGCAGGTCGCCGCATTTGCCGACACTCACCTGGTCGTCGACAAGGCGGACGCAAAGAAGGGCGCGGCCAACAGCGGAGTGAAGTCGCTGTCGTCGTCGGAGAGGGTCGTCGAACTGGCTCGGATGCTCGCTGGACTCGACGACACAGAAACCGGCCGCGCACACGCGGAAGAGCTCCTGGCGACGGCCCGAGCTGATCGCGAGAACTGAGTCGGAACTGCTCGAGACTGGTGGGACTTATGTGAACGGTGTGGTAGTTGTTTCGGCGCGCCTCCACCGTCGGGCGTGTCGTCGGCGTCATCATGGGTTCCATGAAGATGCCGGCTCTGTTATCACGTAGTCAGGATTCGCTACCCGGAATCAGTGGTATCGCCCGGGTCGATCGCAACACCGCCAAGCTGCTCAAACGCGTCGGTCCGGGTGACATCGTCGTACTCGACGAACTGGACCTCGACCGTCTGACCGCAGATGCGCTCGTCGAGGCGGGTGTGCTCGCGGTCGTCAACGCATCCCCGTCGATATCGGGCAGGTACCCCAACCTCGGGCCGGAGGCGATCGTCGCAAACGGCATCATCCTGATCGACTCCGCTGGCACCGAGATCTTCAAGAAGATCAAGGACGGCACCAAGATTCGCCTCAACGAAGGCGGCGTCTACACCGGTGACCGGCGCCTTGCGAAGGGCGAGGAACAGAGCGAAGCCGAGATCTCCGATCGCATGATCGAAGCCAAGACCGGCCTCGTCGATCATCTCGAGGCGTTCTCCGGCAACACCATCGAGTTCATTCGGACCGAGAGCCCACTGCTCATCGACGGGGTCGGCGTCCCGGACATCGACATCGTCCTGCAGGACAGGCATGTCGTCATCGTTGCCGACGGACCCGGTCACGCCGAGGATCTGAAGAATCTCAAGCCGTTCATCAAGGAGTACCAACCGATCATCATCGGTGTCGGCGCGGGAGCGGACACGGCGATGAAAGCTGGTCACCGTCCGGACCTCATCGTCGGCGACCCCGAGGACATCACCGCGCAGACCCTCAAGTGCGGTGCCGAGGTCGTCCTCCCCGCAGATTCCGACGGGCATGCCAACGGCCTCGAGCGTATCCAGGATCTGGGCATCGGAGCCATGACGTTCCCGGCGACGGGTGCCCCGGCCGACCTGGCCTTGCTGCTTGCCGACCACCACGGCGCATCTCTCATCGTCGCTGTGGGTAGCCCGGCAAGTCTCGACGAGTTCTTCGATCGTGGACGACGCAACACCAATCCGGCAGCGTTCATGACTCGGTTGAAGGTCGGCGCCAAGCTTGTCGACGCGAAAGCCGTTGCCACGCTGTACCGCAGCCGCGTATCCGGTGGCGCGATCGCGCTGCTGATTCTCGCCGCGCTGGTTGCCGTCATCGTGGCGTTGGTCGTGTCCAACATGGGCGGTGAAGTCATGGACTGGGCCGTCACCATGTGGAATTCCTTCGTCACGTGGGTCCAGGGGTTGCTCGCGTGATTTCGATGCGCCAACATGCCATTTCGATCGCGGCGATCTTCGTTGCTCTGGCGATCGGAGTGGTGCTCGGTTCCGGACTGCTGTCCAGTGGTCTGGTGTCCGGGCTGCGTGATGACAAGACTGATCTCGAGAACCAGGTGGGAGCGCTGCAGAACACCAACAATCAGCTTGGCGAGCAGCTCAATTCGGCCGATGGTTTCGATGCTGCGGTGTCCGGTCGCGTAGTGCGCGACGCGTTGCTCGACCGTAGCGTCGTCGTGATCACCACCCCCGACGCCGATCCAGGTGACGTCGACGGCATCACCAGGTCGATCGAAGCGTCGGGCGCTGCGGTGACGGGTCGGGTGTCGCTCACCGACTCGTTCGTCTCGGCAGCGAGTGGCGACGATCTACGAACGCGCCTGACCAATGTGGTGCCTGCTGGTATCCAGTTGCGGACCGGTGCCATCGACCAGGGGAGTATGGCCGGCGACCTGCTTGGGTCTGTGCTGCTGCTCAATGCGCAGACTGCGGAGCCGCAGTCCTCGCCCGAGGAGTTGGCGCTTGCCCTCGAGACACTCCGGAGCGGCGGGTTCATCGCGTACGACAACGGCGCTGTGGCACCGGCTCAGCTTGCCGTGGTCGTCACCGGTGGGAACTCTGCGGACGGAGACGGGAATCGTGGTGCCATCGTCGCTCGATTCGCGGGAGGACTCGACGCCAGGGGAGCGGGAACGGTTCTTGCAGGCCGGACCGGTTCTGCGGACGGCAACGGTCCCGTCGCAGTCGTTCGTGCCGATGCGGCGCTCTCGTCGGGTGTGAGCACTGTCGACAACATCGACCGCGAAGCAGGCCGCATCACGACGCCGCTGGCGCTGCAGGAGCAACTGGACGGCGGCGCGGGCCGGTACGGAACGGGTCCGAACTCGACCGCAGTCACCGTCGGCGCCCCGGCTCGGTGATCCGTCCGACCTAGTGGGCGCGTCGTTCGCGGTGGAGGGACCATTGGTGTTACCGTGAAGACCCGTGGGCAGCAGGCCCATTTTCGATGGAGTACCTCTCTTGCCAGCTTTCTGGTAGGAGCAAGCCCTGCAGATTGGTCACGGGAGCATCATTGTCACGCCTTCAGTCGCGATCTGACACCAAGCACATCTTCGTCAGCGGAGGCGTCGCGTCTTCGCTCGGCAAGGGCCTTACGGCGTCCAGCCTCGGCCAGCTACTGACAGCACGTGGCCTTCGCGTCACCATGCAGAAGCTCGATCCCTACCTGAATGTGGATCCGGGCACCATGAATCCGTTCCAGCACGGCGAGGTCTTCGTGACCGAGGACGGTGCCGAGACGGATCTGGACGTCGGTCACTACGAGCGGTTCCTGGATCGTGATCTGTCCGGTTTCGCGAACGTGACGACCGGACAGGTGTACTCGGCGGTAATCGCCAAGGAGCGCCGCGGCGAATACCTCGGCGACACCGTTCAGGTCATCCCGCACATCACCGACGAGATCAAGAGTCGGATCCTGGCGATGAACGGTCCCGACCTTCAGGGCCACCAGCCCGACGTCGTGATCACCGAGATCGGTGGAACCGTCGGCGATATCGAATCGCAGCCCTTCCTCGAAGCGGCCCGCCAGGTACGCCACGACGTCGGCCGCGAGAACGTCTTCTTTCTGCACGTCTCGCTCGTTCCGTTTCTCGCTCCGTCCGGTGAGCTCAAGACCAAGCCGACGCAGCACTCCGTCGCCGCTCTGCGCAGCATCGGTATTCAGCCCGATGCGCTCATCCTGCGCTGCGACCGCGACGTTCCCCCGGGGCTGAAGAACAAGATCGCGCTGATGTGCGACGTCGACGTCGACGGCTGCATCTCCACTCCTGACGCGCCGTCGATCTACGACATCCCCAAGGTCCTCCACCGCGAGGGTCTCGACGCCTATGTGGTCCGCAAGCTCGGCTTGCCGTTCCGCGACGTCGACTGGACCGTCTGGGGCGGTCTGCTCGAGCGTGTCCACGAGCCACGGGAGACTGTGCGCGTCGGCCTCGTCGGCAAGTACGTCGACCTTCCCGACGCCTACCTGTCGGTCACCGAGGCTCTTCGCGCCGGCGGGTTCGCGCATCGTTCCAAGGTCGAGATCAAGTGGGTGCCCTCCGACGAGTGTGCGACGCCGGCAGGTGCGCAGGCTGCTCTCGGTGACGTCGACGCAGTTCTCATCCCCGGAGGATTCGGAATTCGCGGAATCGAAGGCAAGCTCGGCGCCATCGAATTCGCACGCACTCGCAAGGTTCCGTTGCTCGGACTGTGCCTCGGTCTGCAGTGCATGGTCATCGAAGCGGCACGTTCGGTCGGCCTCACCGACGCGAACTCGGCCGAGTTCGAACCCGACACCAAGTACGCCGTCATCTCGACGATGGCCGATCAAGAGGACGCCGTTGCCGGTGACGCCGATCTCGGCGGCACGATGCGTCTGGGGGCATACCCCGCAAAGCTGGACAAGGGATCGGTCGTCGCCGGTGCCTACGGGACAACCGAGGTGTCCGAGCGTCACCGTCACCGCTATGAGGTCAACAACACCTACCGCGACCGAATCTCCAAGAGTGGCCTCGTCTTCAGTGGAACGTCACCGGACGGGCACCTCGTCGAGTTCGTCGAGTTGCCGGCGTCCGTGCACCCGTTCTTCGTCGGCACCCAGGCGCATCCGGAGCTCAAGAGTCGCCCGACTCGTCCGCACCCACTGTTCGCCGCTCTGATCAACGCTGCGCTCGTATACAAGGCAGCGGAACGGCTTCCGGTCGACATCCACGGCGAGGACGCAGCCAAGGATTCGGAGTTCCCGGTGTCCGGTGCCACCGCCGAAAGCGTCGGATGACCGTTCCACCGTCGCGCCACGACTTCGCGACCGTCGGGTCGAAGACCGTCTACGAGGGAGCCATTCTGGCGCTTCGACTGGATCAGGTCGCGATGCCCGGCGGCCGGGTGGCCGAGCGTGAGGTCGTCGAGCATCACGGCGCTGTTGCCGTCGTGGCGCTCGACGATCAGGGCCGGGTGGCGATGATCGAGCAGTATCGGCACCCGATCGGCCGTCGACTGTGGGAACTGCCCGCCGGTTTGCTCGATGAAATCGACGAACCGCCGGTGGACGCAGCCAAGCGCGAACTGGCCGAGGAAACCGGTCTCGCAGCCGAACACTGGTCGGTTCTCGTCGATGTGATGGCGTCGCCTGGATTCACCGACGAATGCGTTCGAGTCTTCCTCGCCGAGAGCCTGTCCGCGGTGGATCGACCCGACGCCCGGGACGAGGAAGCCGACATCGTGCTCGAGTTCGTACCGCTCGACGATGCGGTTGCGCGTGCACTGTCCGGCGAGTTCGTCAACGCCTCCGCAGTGTCCGGAATCCTTGCTCTGGCAGCTGCCAGAGCGGGTTCGACACCCCTGCGCCCCGCCGATGCTCCGTGGCCGGACTTGCCGACTACGTTCGAGCGTCGGAAGAAGACGCACGGATAGTGCTTCGCGAGCAGATCTCGACGTACCTCGACCATCTCGAGGTCGAGCGAGGTGCTGCGAAGAACACCTTGTCCTCGTACCGCCGTGACCTCCGGCGGTACGAGGCATTTCTCGCCGGACACCGTATCGATGATCTCGGCGCAGTCTCCGAGGGCGACGTCAGCGAATTCGTCATGGAACTTCGTCGCGGCAGCGAAGACTCTCCGCCGCTGGCGGCAAGTTCGGCTGCTCGGACGCTCATCGCGGTGCGCGGGCTCCACAAGTTCGCTGCGCTGGAAGGAATGACGCAGGTCGACGTCGCGAGTGCCGTCAAACCTCCGACTCCTGGTCGCCGGCTCCCGAAATCGCTGCCGCTCGATCAGGTCATTGCAATCCTCGACTCGGCGACCACCGAGGGTGACGATGCGCCCCGCGGTCTGCGCGACAAGGCTCTACTCGAACTGCTCTACTCGACCGGCGCCCGAATCTCTGAGGCCGTCGGACTCGATGTGGACGACATCGACACCGAGTCTCGATCGGTGTTGCTGCGAGGCAAGGGCGACAAGCAGCGGCTCGTGCCCGTCGGTCGACCGGCAATCGAGGCCGTCGATGCCTATTTGATCCGGGGTCGGCCGGCGCTGGCGACGAAGGCGACCCCCGCTCTGTTCCTCAACGCACGTAGCGGCCGGTTGTCCAGGCAGACTGCATGGCAGGTGCTTAGAACGGCGGCGGAACGCGCGGGCGTAGCGACCGCAGTGTCACCGCACACCCTGCGGCACTCCTTCGCGACGCACCTGCTCGACGGAGGCGCGGACGTTCGCGTCGTACAGGAATTGCTCGGGCATGCTTCGGTGACGACGACGCAGATCTACACCCTCGTCACCGTCAATACGCTGCGCGAAGTGTGGGCGGAGGCGCATCCGCGCGCACGGTGACCGCTCGGCTGCGGTTTTGCGCGTGTCCGGCGAAGCTGCCGTCACGGCACGCGGTAGCGTTGATCAACGATCGTCGGCAGCTACCGCAGCCTTCGATTCGAACGGGTCGAGTACGAACGGGCCGAGAACGAATGGACAGGGGAGCGTAGGAGAAGTGTCGACACCGCAGCCGCCAGCGGCGGAGTCAGGCTCCGGGCAGACCTGGGGTGAACCGTCTCCAGTGACTTCAGCTCCAGCGCCCTCAGCTCCCGTGCCCTCAACTCCGAAACACGACTCGTCGTATCGGACCTACGAGGCCACACCCGACGGTCTGTCGCCGCAGCATCCGCACAGCGAAGGCGCGTTGTTCCACACGCGTCAACCCGAGAGCAGCCGTGAAACGAAAGACGTCATTCCTCCAGCCGATCAATTAGGTCCAACCGGTCGCAAGACGAGGGACGTTCCCGAGCCGAAGCCTCTTCCGAGCCACGGCCCGGCCAAGATCATCGCGATGTGCAACCAGAAGGGTGGCGTCGGCAAGACGACGTCGACAATCAACCTGGGTGCCTCGTTGGCTGCTTACGGACGTCGCGTGCTGCTGGTCGACCTCGATCCGCAGGGCGCACTGTCCGCAGGGCTGGGCGTCGCGCATCACGAGCTGGACTTGACGGTGTATAACCTTCTCGTCGAGTCCAAGGTCTCCGCCGACGACGTCTTGATGCGCACACGCGTCGAGAATCTCGATCTGCTACCGAGCAACATCGACCTGTCGGCCGCAGAGATTCAGTTGGTCACCGAGGTCGGCCGTGAACAGACACTCGGTCGCGTCCTGCATCCGGTGCTCGACCGATACGACTACGTATTGATCGACTGCCAGCCCTCGCTCGGGTTGTTGACCGTCAATGCACTCACCTGTGCCGACGAAGTCCTCATCCCGATGGAGTGTGAGTACTTCAGCCTGCGTGGTCTGGCGTTGCTCAACGACACGGTCGAAAAGGTGCGCGACCGACTCAACCCTCGGCTCAAGTTGGCAGGCATCGTCGTAACGATGTTCGACGCACGAACGCTGCACTCGCGTGAGGTGATGACTCGTGTCGTCGAGGTGTTCGGCGACGTCGTCTACGACACCGTGATCACCAGGACGGTCCGGTTCCCCGAAACCTCCGTCGCGGGGGAGCCGATCACCACCTGGGCTCCCAAATCCTCCGGTGCACAGGCCTATCGGGCTCTGGCCCGAGAGGTGATCTACCGGTCCGGCCCGTAAACCATGACGGAGACCGCTACCGATTCGGCCACCATCGAAGTTCCCGAAGATGTCGATCCGTCGCGTTTCCGGGTGCGATTGCTCAACTTCGAGGGTCCGTTCGATTTGCTGTTGACGCTGATCAGCCAGCATCGCCTCGACGTGACCGAAGTTGCGCTGCACACCGTCACCGACGACTTCATCTCGTTCACCAAGACCCTCGGCAAAGAGATGGGTCTGGATCAGACGACCGAGTTCCTCGTCGTCGCAGCGACATTGCTCGATCTCAAGGCTGCGCGGTTGCTCCCGTCCGGTGATGTCGAGGATGCCGAGGATCTGGCGTTGCTGGAAGTGCGCGACCTACTGTTCGCGCGATTGCTGCAGTATCGCGCGTACAAGCAGGTCGCCCAATTGTTCGGCGAGCTGGAAGCTGCTGCGCTGCGGCGTTATCCGCGGTCGGTGTCGGTCGAGGACCGGTACGCCGATCTGATACCCGAGGTGCTGCTCGGCGTCGATCCGGCGCGGTTCGCCGATATCGCTGCGGCAGCGTTTGCACCCAAGCCCATCCCCAAGGTCGGCCTCGACCACATCCATCAGCATTCGGTGTCGATTCCCGAGCAGGCAAAATGGGTCATGGACCGGCTCGAGAGCAAGGGCGAGGGGGCGTGGACTCCGTTCTCCGAGCTGACCGAGGGGTGCGAACACACCGTCGAGATCATCGCCAGATTCCTCGCCTTGCTCGAATTGTTTCGTGAGCAGGTGCTCGCGTTCGACCAGCCCGAGGCGCTGGGGGAGTTGATGGTGAGCTGGACGGGCAAGGCCAAGGCAGACGAGATCATCGTCGCGGCGGTGGACTATGGATGATCAGGAACAACAGATGACGGATTCACCCGAACTCGACGAAGTTACCGAGGAATCGGAACTCGACGACGCCAGCCTCGAATCCGCTCTCGAAGCGGTCTTGCTCGTCGTCGACTCGCCGGCATCGGACGAGCAGTTGGCGTCGGCTGTCGGTTGTGAGGCCGCGCGGGTGAAGCCGATGTTGGCTCGGATGTCCGCTGCGTTCACCGAACGCGGAAGCGGAATCGACCTTCGGTACGCGGGTGACGGGTGGCGTTTCTACACACGCACGGCCTTCGCGCCGTACGTCGAAAGGCTGCTTCTCGACGGGGCTCGGTCGAAACTCACACGCGCGGCATTGGAGACTCTGGCCGTTATCGCATATCGTCAACCGTTGACCCGCGCGCGAGTCAGCGCCGTGCGAGGAGTCAACGTAGACGGAGTGATGCGCACCTTGCTCGCTCGCGGTCTGATTTCGGAAGCTGGAGTCGACCCGGAATCGAACGGCACCATGTACTCCACGACGGAGCTGTTCCTCGAACGGCTCGGCCTGGCTTCACTGACGGACTTGCCTGCACTGGCGCCGTTGTTGCCGGGTGTGGACCTGATCGACGAGATCAGTGACAGCATGGATACCGACCCGAGAGTTACCCGCTCCACCAAGAACCGCGGATCGAAACCCGATCCGGTAGCCGAGCTCGACTCGGACGACTGATAGGTAAAGAAGTGAACAAGCCCGCTCGCCGTGATGGCACACCGGACAGGAACAAACGACAGGCTCCGCACAGGAAGCCGACCACAGGTAGGTCGGAGGATCCGCGCGACGGTCGCCGCAGTGGCGACACGCCTCGGACAGGCGGACGCCCCGCAGCACCTCGGTCGGGAGCGCCCCGATCAGCTGCGCCGCGATCAGGAGCACCACGCTCGGCCCCTCGTAAGGGCGCCGACCAGCAGAAATCGTTCGAAGACAAGCCGGTGGACACCGGCATCAACGATCGCAGTAACGACGCCGTGCCGCGCAAGAAGCCGTCACGGCCCAAGCCGCCGAAGCCGCAGAAGAAGCAGACTCCGACGACCACCATCAGCAACGCGAAGCCTGCGAAGCATCAGTACATCGAGCCTGATACCAAGCGTCGCCACGTGCCGCGCGGTGAAGGTGTGCGGTTGCAGAAGGTGCTCGCGCAGGCCGGCGTCGCATCGCGTCGTGCAGCCGAGGAACTGATCGCCGACGGCCGTGTCGAGGTCGACGGACGCATCGTCACCGAGCAAGGTATTCGGATCGATCCGGATGTCGCTGTCGTGCGCGTCGACGGCACCCGCGTGGTCGTCAAGGAAGAGCTCGTCCACCTCGCGATGAACAAGCCGCGCGGATGGCAGTGCACGATGTCCGATGATCTGGGACGCCCGTGCGTCGGCGACATCGTCTCCGAGCGCGTGCAGTCGGGTCAGCGTCTGTTCCACGTCGGACGTCTCGATGCCGACACCGAAGGGCTGTTGCTCTTCACCAACGACGGTGATCTTGCTCACCGCCTGATGCACCCGTCGTACGAGGTGTCCAAGACGTACCTTGCCACTCTGTTCGGTGCGATTCCGCGCGATCTCGGCAAGAAGCTCAAGAGCGGCGTCACCCTCGACGACGGTCCGGTCAAGGTCGACGGCTTCGCGCTGCTCGACATCAGCAACGGGCTCTCGTTGGTCAAGGTCACTCTGCACGAGGGTCGCAAGCACATCGTGCGACGGTTGTTCGAGCAGGTCGGTTACCCGGTCGGTCGCCTCGTGCGTACCGATGTGGGCAACGTTGCGCTCGGCGATCAGCGGCCCGGCACGCTCCGCGTTCTCGGACGCGGCGAGATCGGCAAGCTGTACGAGTCGGTCGGTCTGTGATGAGTGGCCTCGTAATCGCGATGGATGGGCCGTCGGGAACCGGAAAGTCGACGGTCTCTCGCAAGCTGGCTACCGCACTCGACGCCTCGTACCTCGATACCGGCGCGATGTATCGGGTGGCGACAGTGTGGGTGCTTCGTGCAGGGATCGACCCGAACGACGCCGACAAGGTAGCCGACGTCGTCGCGACCCTTCCGCTCGACATCGGCACCGATCCACTGGCCGAAGCGGTCACCATGGGCGGTGAGGACGTCTCCGCGGAGATCCGCGGCGACGCCGTCACCAAAGCCGTCTCGGCGGTGTCCGCTGTGCCACGCGTGCGTGAGTTGCTCGTGCAGATGCAGCGCGACCTCGTGGCTCTGTCCCCGCGAATCGTGGTGGAGGGCCGTGACATCGGCACGGTCGTACTGACCGACGCCGACGTCAAGATCTTCCTGACCGCCTCGCCGGAGGCCCGTGCCGGGCGACGAAACAAGCAGAACATCGACGAAGGACGCGGCGACGATTACGACGCAGTTCTCGCCGACGTCCAACGCCGCGATCACGCGGACTCCACTCGCGCCGTGTCTCCACTGCGACCTGCCGAGGATTCCGTGATCGTGGACACGAGCGATCTGGGCATGGACGGCGTCATCGCCGCGTTGCTCCAGGTTGTGCACGACAGAACTGGAGTGAAGCAGTGACCGAGGAATTTTACAGCGGCGTATCCGAAACTGCGGGTGACGGCACATGGAGCGAAGAGGGGGAGTGGGACCTTCTCGATTATGTCGACGGTGAAGACGCCGAGGCTGCGGTTGCCGTCCCGACGCTCGCTGTCGTCGGTCGTCCGAACGTGGGCAAGTCCACTCTGGTGAACCGCATCATCGGCCGTCGTGAAGCGGTGGTCGAGGATGTGCCCGGCGTTACCCGTGACCGTGTCTCGTACGAGGCGAACTGGGCGGGGCGTCGATTCCTGGTGCAGGACACCGGTGGTTGGGAGCCCGACGCCAAGGGTCTTCAGCAATCCGTTGCGCGCCAGGCAGAGCTGGCGATGAATACCGCCGACGCGATTCTTCTCGTCGTGGACGCACGAGTTGGGTCCACCACCACCGATGAGGCTGTGGCCCGGGTGCTTCGGCGTTCCAAGACTCCGGTCTTGTTGGTGGCCAACAAGGTAGACGACGGCCGTACTGAGTCCGAGGTTGCAACACTGTGGTCGCTTGGTCTCGGTGAGCCGCACGCGGTCTCGGCGACACACGGTCGTGGCACCGGCGATTTGCTCGACCGCGTTCTCGAAGCTCTGCCGGAAACACCTCGTGAAGGCATCCCCGGCGGCGGACCACGTCGAGTTGCGTTGGTGGGCAAGCCGAATGTCGGCAAGTCTTCGCTTCTCAACAAGCTGTCCGGTGACGAGCGTTCCGTCGTGCACGATGTCGCCGGAACCACTGTCGATCCGGTCGACTCGCTCGTCGAGTTGGGTGGCAAGACATGGCGATTCGTCGACACGGCTGGCTTGCGCAAGCGCGTCAGCCACGCCAGTGGCGCTGAGTTCTACGCGTCGTTGCGCACCAAGTCTGCGATCGAGGCTGCTGAGGTCGCAATTTTGCTGCTCGACTCGTCCGAGGTCATCTCGGAGCAGGACCTGCGTGTGCTCAGCATGGTCGCCGACGCAGGTCGGGCACTCGTGCTGGCGTTCAACAAGTGGGACCTGGTCGACGAGGATCGTCGTCTGCAGCTCGAGAAGGAGATCGACCGCGATCTGGCTCGGGTTCCGTGGGCGCAGCGTGTCAACATCTCGGCGCACACCGGTCGGGCTGTTCAGAGGCTCGTTCCGGCGCTCGAGACTGCGCTGGAGTCCTGGGACAAGCGCGTCCCGACGGGCAGGCTGAACACCTGGCTGAAGGAGGTCGTCGCTGCGACGCCACCTCCGATGCGTGGTGGCCGGTTGCCGCGGATCATGTTCGCGACCCAGGCGTCGACGCGTCCGCCGACGTTCGTCCTCTTCACCACCGGCTTCCTCGAGGCCGGTTACCGACGCTTCATCGAGCGGCGTCTGCGTGAGGAGTTCAACTTCGACGGCAGCCCGATCCGCGTGTCCGTCCGCATCCGCGAGAAGCGCGAACGGGCAGGCAAGGGTCACCGCTGATGATTGCCCGCCCTACCTCTGAGCAGGCGATTTCGCCCCAGGGGTAGGGCTGGGGTAATCTCATCGAGCGCCTTAACGGGCGCGGCGGGCTGTGGCGCAGCTTGGTAGCGCACTTGACTGGGGGTCAAGTGGTCGCAGGTTCAAATCCTGTCAGCCCGACACATAGATGCAGCTCAGAGGCGGTTCCGGAGAAGTCCGGAACCGCTTTCTTCGTCTGCATGCCGTGAGAGTGTCACTACTCATCTCTTATGGGGTCGAATCTGGCGCAGAGGCGGTGTCCAGGTGGAACCACCGAAATACGAAAATCGGCACCGGGCGAGCGAATGGATCTGGGTGGACGAAGCCACTTGATTCGGTCAGATCGCTGGTCGAGTAGCTATGGAGTCCGGAGGGGTCCAGGCAGAGTGAAACCGCAGGATGGAATTCATGGCTCTGGCTCTATTTCGCGTGCGGCTCCGCCATACGTTGGGCTCGTCGAAGTGACCCGCCGGCGGTTGACGGCGCTCAGCGTAAGCGCCATCAGCAGACCAATTGGACACGTGAGGTGCAACATTCGCTGTCGGTTCAGCGGCTTCGGTTTGCGTATCGCGGACGGTCGAAAGCTAGGTTGCGAACGTGCGGGAGGCCACCTGTGAGACGCGTCTCGACCCCCGCGGAGTCGGCTTCTATGGCAGGCGCGCACGCAATTTTCGGGCGAGGTCTATAGCTGCCGGTCTGCTACGTCGGCGAGTTCCCGGTCGCATCATCCTGGCTATTTAGCGGCGCTTCTGTGAACCGTTCGCTAATCGTTGGTGTGGAGCGCCAACGGTAATGGCCGCGTGGCGGGCCCGGCAGGATCAACCAGGAATGGACGTGCGAGCCGCTGCTTTTCAATCTGCGTCCATGCCCGCGCCAGCTCGTTGAATCCCCGTGCCAACGGGAATGCGTTCCCGGTTTGTTCCGCGACCTCCCGACTGCGGCGGACGGTGGCGGCGGTTTCTGCCGGATGCACGACGTCTGGCCATGACGGCACCACCAGAGTCCTGCGCGCAGCCGCGTGCGAATCGAAACGCTCCTGCAGCGAATCGCGTTCCGCGAGAACCGCCGTGAAGGTGGCGTCAACATCCACGGTGCCGGTGATCGCGATGTCGTAACGTTCGACGACGTCGGTTCCTCCGCACCGCACGACGTGCCGGTCCTTGATAAGAGTCTGGATCGACGGGGCGTTGTCAGGATCCAGTACCCATGCTCCAGACAATCTCGAGAGTCCGATGTCGGGGCCGACGTCGACGTGCCAGATGCAGATATTGCCCGCGGGTTCGTCGACTACTGCGATCGGACGGAGGTATCTAGTCGTTGCGGTTGTCACGAAGACTCCTGTTCGGATCAATACGTGCGAGCGTTGGCGAGGGATTATGCGACGTTGAAAGTGCCATCCGAGCGAGAAAGGTCCGCGCCTACCGGTGTTTGCAGGACGAGCACCCTGAGGCGATGTCGCTTAAGCGTTGAGCGCTGATTCGTGCACATCGGCGGCATCTGACGTGGTGGGGGTCGTCTGGTAGCGATGGCGCGGTCAAGGGCCCCAGATAGTCGTGGTCGTGTTCGTCGGCGAGTTTTCGCGCATCGTCTACGGAGACGGGAGATGTAAAAGCAGCGGCGCCGAGCAGTTTCCGTGATTCGGCCGCCCACTCCCGCCAGAAGCAGGCCCGGCAGGTCATCTCCCCGTAGGTGTTCTTGTCGAGGGTGTAGGCGAACCGGTAATGAGCCTGAACGGTGCACCGAAGACATTCGGTCAGTTGCCAGTCGTCGGGGTGCGTGAATGTTTCGAGTGCTTTCAGCCCGCCCCGGCGTTGGTGATCGATGATGTGGTGTTCGCACCATGTGGGTTTGCTTCGTGTTTTGAACACCGCGGTGCTGGAACAGGCTTCGTGCGAGCAGATCTGATCGGTCGCAACGACCGAGCGGCGCAACGGTCTCGGTGGCTTCGGTGGAGTCGAGGGCCGCGGTGGCTGGGGTTGTGGTCGCTGCTCGAGTGGTATTCCGCGATACTTCGACGGTGTGGATCGCGCTGATTCCGCCTCGGCAGCAGCGTCGGCGAGAAGCGATTCGGGTTGTTCGAGTGGTTTCCCGTCGAGGCAACGTAGGAAGTCGATTTCGGTCATCACCTCGATGGATTGACCACCTTCTTGAAGTTCGAAGGCCCGGCGGGCTTTTCCGGTCACCTGTGAGCCCGGGCGAAGGATTGCCGGGTTGATATCGCCGACAACGAGTACATTAGTGCGTTTGGTGGTCGACTTCTCGGCGGTGGCGCCGACGCGTGCACACTCGTCCCACGCAACCTGGCGGGTCATCGACAACAGGGCTCCGGTGAAGACAACGACTCGGCCGTAGAGATATCCGTCGGCGTCGGCCTGGTTGCTCGGGTCGGAACCAACCAGGACGGACTGAATGCTGCTTTGGTGTGGAGCGTTTCGGGCTAGCTGGCCGGCGGTCATGTGTCCGATGGTGACACCTACCGATTCGGCGAGTTCGACAAGGTCGCGGCATTCGGACAGTGCAGCGAGCCCGCGGACGATGTCTACGACACCGCGGGCGTCAGCGAGCGCGTCGTGGTGGTTCACAGCTGGTCCTCCCAGTGCTTCGACCACGTACGGTAGGCGGTAGCTGGGGAGCGGCAAAGCGCGACGGGCGAGCACCATCGTGCATAGGAACCGGATGTCGGGCCACGCGATGTCGTCGAGTGCGCACGCGTGGCGGAGGACGCCGATGTCGAACCCTGCGTTGTGGGCGACCACTATGTCGTTGTCGATGAAGTCCAAGATTGCAGGCAGGACCTCCCGCCATCGTGGAGCGGACACGACCATATCGGCTGTAATTCCGTGCAGCGCGGTGTTGAACGTGGAGAAGTGGTCGACGGCTTCGGGTGGGCGCATCAGCCAGTGTCGTTCGTCGACGGCGACGCCGTTTCGGACGCGGACGAGTCCGACCGAGCATGGTGATCCTCGGTGGGAGTTGGCGGTTTCGAAGTCGATGGTGGTGTAGTCGAACATCAGGTCGCGAACCCGGTCGCTTCGAAACTGGCCACCGTGCACTGGCGATCTACAACGCAGCTGCCGGCTATCGACATGAGCCCCCGTTCGCCTGTGAATCGTTCACCACGAGAAAAGGTATGCCGTCTGCAAACCGTGGAGTTCTTTACTGTCCGAAGATCATTTGAGCGAATGACAGACTAAGAGTTCTCTCGCGAGTCATGGTGGTTCGGATGACTGCTGAGTGCTGCCGGGCACTTGCGGCTGCCCCGCCCTCAATCGGTGCTGCCTGATAGTTCTAACTGTTAAACCCGAAGATGGATTCATCCAGCTGAAAGAGTTGTCGAACAATATGTTTTACGCTTCTACCACTGACCTAATGTCTGCATGGGGCGCAATCATCGGCGGCGGGGCAACTGCGATCGCTGCGACAGCAGGTGTGTTCGCGGCGATCGCAGCCGTGAGAACGTTGCGGGCAACGAAACGCGACAGCCGTGACCGAACCCGCCCAATGGTCGGCGCCGAACTCGTCCTCGGGAGCAATCCCGAGGACCAGAACGCCTACCTGGTGATTCGCAACTACGGCCATACCGTCGCCTACAACGTCCAGGTGTGGTTCACGCCCCGAATCACGTCCACGGGCACGCGCAGCGGCAGGCTTAGTTTCGTACCGACACTGCTCGCACGCTACGACAACCCGATCACGACGATGATGCCCGGGGTTCAGATGCGCAATGCGTGGTGGTTTGACCGGGGAGTCCTGTCCGAGGACGGTGACAAGTCCGTCAACGACGAGCCAATACCCGCGTGCGCGACCGTCACGATTCGGTTGTCGGACCGGCCCAACTTCTGGTCCAAGGGTGCCGAGCGTTACACCGACGAATTTGTATTGGACGTCGCAACACTAAGAGGTGAGTTGATCACGAAACGGTCTGACGATCCACACGCTCTGCAGAAGCGGTCTACACAGGCAACCGAAGCAATTCGCGTCGCTGTTGCATCGGCGTCGAACGCGGTCGTTAAAATGGAGAACTATCTTAGGCCGGACGACGTTCGCCAGCGTGAGGCAGAGCAGGCGGCGGAATCAGCTCGTGTCGTGGGCGAGTTGATCCGCCAGGTGTCTCCTCACTCCGTAACTTTGCCAACTCCCAGTGGTGACACCAGTCCTGGATAGTCACCGCCCTGTGGTGATGCCAATAACGCAGCCGTCGACGGCCTGAACAGCTTCGTCGCAGGGGGAGACGCCAAGGGCTGTCCTTGCTTTCGGCCTGGTGCCTTCGTTTCTCGCTCCGCAGCTCGATGCATACAAAGCGCCGCCGTCGATTATCCACACATCCGACCTGTTCGACATCGATCCGTCCTGCCGGAGTGTGGTGGCGCCGAAGAACGTGTAGGGGTCGGCGTCGATGATCGTGCTGTTGGTCAGGGCGGCGTCGGAGAGTTCGGAAGCGACGAGATCGACAAGGCTCGGGTCGGCGGGTGCGCATCGAGGATCGAAGATCACGGCCGCACGGGGGTGCGGGACTGGGGGTGACTTCTGCAACCGGCTCGGTCGTCCTCGTGATCCGGGCAGCTGCAGCGGATGCAGACGCGGGGGGAAGGGCGTGCGGTGGTGGTTGCCGGTGCGGACCGTGTCAGCGCGGATTGAGAAGTCGACGCTGCGGTGTTCTCGGTGTCGCCGTCGGCGTCTCGCCAAGTATCGACCACAGCGAGAGTGACCAATGCGACCGCGAGGAGTCCAGCGAGGATCAGGTTCCGACGCTTCTGTTGTGGTGTCGCAGGTTGTTTACGTGCTGACGGTGTCGGGTTCAGTGGCTGTGCTGAGGGTTGGGTAGTGGAGGTCCATTGTCCGGCCCACCACCGCAGTTTCCGGAGTCTTCGGGATCGGGATGCCATCCGGCCGGGATTGTCATTGCTGTTGTCTACCAGAGTCGTGACCTGTGATCTGCTAGCGCATTAGCATGCTCCGGATAACTTGTGACGCAGAATCATTCATTCGACTGACGTCTATTCCTTGTCGTAGTTTAGCTGTGTAGTGCGCCTTCGAGGCTCCTCCAAAGAAACAGGTCGACTTCCCACTCCGCTCAGCTTGCGCGGTGATAAAGCGAGGCGTCCTGCGGTGTGCGAAGCTCTTTCACATGGAGCACTTGCGGATGGTCGGAAAGTGGTGGCTTCCGGCAACACCGGACGCCCAGGTCGGTGGCGTACTCGAGATCGATGCGGATGGTCAGAGTCGCCTCGAATTGACAGATTCGCTTCTCAACGATTCCCTTCACGCAGTCTTGCACGGGGCCGCTGATGGTCGGCCGGTGACCCTTCTAAACTGCCAGCCGATGAACGGCGGAAAGATCACATGGGGACAGCTGCATACAGTTGTCGAGGTCGGTAGGCCGACGGTAATACTAGTTGGCATCCATCTTGCGGCCGGCGATGACGTTGGTTTTAACGGTATTGAAGTAGAACTGTCTAATTTGACTGCCTGGACACGCAGATCAGGAATCATTCGTACAACTGCCTACACGACGCCCGACGAAGGAACGGACCACTACAAGTTCGCTCGAGTAGAAATCAACCCCACCAAGTTGGAGCAGGTGTCGGCCCGGCTTGAGGATGCTTCGGAAACTGTAACGCTGGCGTGGCGGCTCAACTGGGGATCGAAGGAGGGGGCTTGGGATCGAGACTTCGAGGTTGAGGAGCGTGCGACATTGACTGTGCGGTCGGACGAGAGGAGGGCTTGGAGCGGGTTCACCCCAACCGTCTCCGCAGTTCGCGATTTGATCACGCTCGCGACTCAAGCTGGTTGCCGAGTGGGAAAAAAGAGCCTCTTGATTCGCGAAGATGGCGAGACTCGGGACTACCCAGTCGGTCTGTACTTTGACTCTGGATCGGCACGCGAGCGCTCCGTTTCGGTCCACGACATTATTTTCACGCTTGAGGACATAGAATGGGCTACGTTGAAGCCGGAGTGGGTGGCACTCCGAAATAGAGTAGGCCTGGCCCTTGACGTGCTGTTCAGCCTCGATTACATCGAGGACGGATTTTACCAAAACCGTATCTTCAACGCAGCGTCCGCAACTGAGGGATTTCATGCGGCTCTGCGACCTGAATCTGTCGGAATCTCAGATGCATTGCATCAGGACGTAAAAGTTGCTGTAAAAGCGTTGTTCCCAGACAACTTGGAGGCTCGGGAGTGGCTCCGTGGGCGCACAGGGGACCCTCTCTGCCAGGATCAAGTGAGACACTTACAGCAAACGAAGTGCACACCCTGAGGGCATGACTGGAGCATCACCGATGAGCAGCCCGAAGCCCGTACCGCCGGACAAGTCGATCGACCCCGCACCGAAAGCAACCCGCCGTACTTTCACCACCGAGTACCGCAACAAGATCATCGACGAATACCGCGCAGCCCCGTTCGGCGAGAAATCGGCGGTTCTACGCCGCGAAGGCCTCTACCAGTCGCAGCTGCGTGAATGGTCCGCTACCCGAGACAACACCACGCCTGCAGACACGACTGAGCGACGTAAAGACAAGAGTCGCAATACTATCGACGCAGCCGACCGCAAAGAATTCGACCGACTCAGCAGACGTAACGCGCACCTCGAGAAGCAGCTGACGCAGACGGAGGCCGCGCTGGAGATCATGGGAAAACTGCATGTGCTCTTGGAGTCGATCTCCGAGAGCACGGGCACACCGATGCCGCCGACCACGCCCTTGACACCACCTTCGACGAACTCCGTGCCGCCTCGGTCCCGACGAGAACGGCGTGCACGCTGATCGGTCGCTCCCGCGCCACCCACTACCGCCGCCGGCAACCACCTGTTCTGGGCCCCAAGCAACGCCGCAGCGTCCCCGACAACGGGCAGGCACTCACGGCCGCTGAACGCGCACAGGTGTTGGCGGTGATCAACTCCGACAGCAATGCTGACCTCGCGATCTGTCAGATATACGCCCGCGAACTCGACGAAGGAAACTACTGGTGCTCAACCTCGACGATGTACCGCATCGCCTCCGCTGCCGGGCAGAACCGTGAACGACGACGCCTGGCCACACACCCGCCGAAGGTCAAACCCGAACTCCTCGCAAACGGACCCTCGCAGGTCTGGTCCTGGTGGCAGGTCCCCGATAGTCGGGCCACCGTGTTCTAGAGCCACGGTGTGATTGATTTCAGTCGATCTCGCAACCCTCGACCGGTTGGTGGTTGTGGGTGCATTGGGCAGCGTACTCGGACGGCGTGAGGTAGCCGAGTGATGAGTGCCGGTGTCGATGGTTGTGGTCGTCTTTGAAGTCCTCGATCACCACCCTCGCTTCGAGAAGGCTCGTCCAGTGATTGCGGTTCAGGCACTCCTTCCGTAGTCGGTTGTTGAACGATTCGATGTGTCCGTTGTTCCACGGCGTCCCCGGCGGGATGTAGGAGATACCGACACGGTCGCGACAGAACTGTTGCAGCACATGCGAAATGAACTCCGGACCGTTGTCCATTCTCAGGACCATCGGCGGTCCGTCCCACAGCGCGAACGTCTTGTCGAGCTCGTCGGTCAGTCGTTGCGCGGTGATCGAGCGCTCCACGATGTTCAACAGGGACTGCCGGGTGTGTTCGTCGATCATCGACGCGATCTTGATCGCTTTCCCATCCACCGTGGAGTCGAACTGAAAATCCATAGCCCACACCACTTTCGGCGCATCGGCTTCGATCTGCGGGCAGGAGCTGATGCCGGCGCGTTTGCGGGGATGATAGATCCGAACCTGCAGACCCTCCTCCTTCCAGAGCCGGTGCACCTTCTTCTTGTTCACCGACATGCCCTGGTCGTGCCTCAGATGCGCCCAGGCGCGACGGAAGCCGTGCAGTGGATGCGAGCCTGCGTATGTCCGCAGCGACGCCCTCAGGGCCGCGTCGGGATCCGCGGGTGTGTCGGCGATCGGTGTTCGTGCGTAGGTGGAGCGGGCAAGCCCAACAGCTTTGCACGCCAGACGTTTCGACAGACTCATGGTGTTGACGAGCATGTCGACGGCGCGGCGCTTGGCGGCTGGGCTCAGAATTTTCCCTTCGCTACCTCCCGCAGTGCGTCCTTCTCCAGCTCGGCCTCGGCGAGCAGGCGTTTGAGCTTGCCGTTCTGCTCGCGCAGCTCCTTGAGTTCCTTCGCGGCATCGGTGTCCATCCCGCCGTACTGACGCCGCCAGTTGTACAACGTCGCCGCCGACACCTCGAGCTCCGCCGCGATCTCCTCTTGCGTCTTGCCTGCAGCGGTCAGCTCATCGGCACGGCGCAGTTTGCGCACGATGTCCTCGGCAGAGTTGCGCTTCCGTCCAGCCATGTTCTCCATCGTCCTATCCGCCCACTTCAGGGGCAACAAGACTCTAAAACGAGATGGCCCCGTTCACCGGGGACACGCCACTGGGACATCACCAAGCTACGAGGACCATCCAAGGGCGTCTGGTTCCACTTGTACGTCCTGATCGACATCTACTCCCGCTACACCCCGTCCTGGATCGTCTCATCCCACGAAAGCGCTGATCTAGCTGAAGAATTCATCGCCGAAGCTATCGAACGCAACGGCGCGACACCACACACCGTCCATGCCGATCGCGGAGCGTCGATGACCTCGGGTCTCGTGTCGGAACTACTGACGTTTCTCGGAGTCGTCCGATCCCATTCACGACCCAGAGTGTCCAACGACAATCCGTTCTCCGAAGCCCAGTTCAAAACGTTGAAGTATCTGCATGACTTTCCGAAATCGTTTGCCACCCTTGATGATGCCCGAACTTTCCTGGAGGGATTCTTCAACGAGTACAACCACATTCATCACCACTCCGGCATCGGATGGCATACCCCGGCATCGGTACACTTCGGGACCGCGGAGGCGATCGACGAAGCCCGCCAGATCACACTCACCGCAGCATTCGCCGCCAACCCTGCCCGATTCTCGACTCGGCCGACACCACCGAAGATCCCGCACGTCGTCTACATCAACGAACCAGCACTCGAAATCCAGATCAACTGAACGCCCGGTGTCTCACTTGACTTGATTTATTCCGGGACAACCGGCCTGGCCTCAAGCAGCGAATACTTGAGATTGCGCAAATCCCGGACAAGGAAGCGGTGGTAGACCTACTGACTGATATTGAGGTCTGGGCGAAATGGCTCCGCGACGCCCGAAATGCTCTTGGACACTTGAGCACCGGAGAGTTAGAACGGAAGGTCCCGGAAGAAGTTCGCTACAGGCTCACTTATGTCCGTGGCCATGAAAAAGTACCCACTGGTGGCCAGGTCGAGGTCCCCACTGGTGGCCAACTAAAAGTCCCCACCCCGTGTTCGTCGTGTCGATCAGGAACTTTTGGCCCGAGCGGTGACGGTGAAGGTGCCAACCACACACCGCACCACCCGGGGAGTTCCATTGAAGAGGTTGATGCCCCTGGCGGGGCGCTCGCGGGTGGATGAAACTTAGTGGTGCGTCACCCGCTGACGTCGGTGCAGATTGGCACCCTTCAAGTCCGTATTGAAGAGTGACGGTGGAGTCCGCACCGGTAGGTACTCCGGGTTGCTGCTGCGAGCGCGTGTCTGAGTTTCGAACGTTTCGCGGACTTCGCGGGTGACGCCCTGGCTAGTAGTTCTGCGGAGGAGGCGTCGAAGATGGAGATCGTATTTTCGAAGGTTGCAGGGATCGACGTGCACAAACGTCAAGTCACTGTGGCGGTGCGGGTTCCGGAGGGTGAGGCCGATAGCGGCCAGAAGCGAACGCAGCGGGTGCGCCGGTTCGCGACCTTCTACGGTGCGCTGCTTGAGATGGCGCAATGGCTTCGCGCCGAACAGGTTACGCACGTCGCGATGGAAGCGACCGGAGTGTACTGGCGGCCAGTGTTTCATGCACTGGCGGAGTTCGATGGGTTCGAAGTCCTATTGTGCAACGCGCACCATGTCAAGAATGTGCCGGGCCGCAAGACCGACGCAACCGATGCGGTGTGGCTGGCTCAGTTGTGTGAGGTCGGGTTGCTGCGGGGCAGTTTCATCCCGCCGGCCGAGATCGCAGCCGTTCGGGAGCTGACCCGGTATCGCCGAAAGTTGACCGAAGAACGCACTCGGGAGACCCAGCGTCTTCACAAGGTCCTCGAGGACGGTGGGATCAAGCTCGATTCGGTTGCGTCCGATTCCCTTGGGGTGTCGGGGCGGGCGATGATCACCGCTCTGATCGACGGAGTGCGCGACCCGGTCGTGTTGGCCAATCTGGCCCGCGGATTGATGCGGAAGAAGATCCCGGATCTGACGTTAGCGCTCTCGGGGCGATTCGCGGCTCACCACGGTGTGCTGGCTGGTCTGCACTTGGACCACATCAATCACCTGAACGAGATGATCGCCCGGTTGGAAACGCGGATCGATGAGGTCGTCGATCCGTTCGCTCGGCAGCGAGATCTGCTGATGACCATCCCCGGCATCGGCAAGCGCGCCGCGGAGACGATCATCGCGGAGATTGGTGTGGACATGTCCCGATTTCCTACCGCTGATCACCTGGCGTCGTGGGCCGGGCTGTGCCCTGGCAACAATGAGTCCGCGGGCAAAAGGAAGAAGACGGCAACCCGTAACGGCAATGCTCACCTGTGTAGTGTGCTGGTGGAGTCGGCGTGGTCGGCCTCTCGTACCAAGACGCGGTTGGGTGCCCGGTTTCGGCGCCTTCACCGGCGGTTCGGCAAGGCCGGCGGGAAGAAAGCCGCTGTCGCCCTGGCCCACACCATCTTGGTGATCGCCTGGCACATTCTGCATGATGAGGTCGAGTACAGCGATTTGGGTGCGGATTTCTATACTCCACGCAACAGTCCAGAGGTTCAGAAGGCCCGCTTGGTCCGGCAGCTCAAGGACCTCGGCTATAGCGTCGAGATCGGACCTGCGGCCTGACCGTCGCCAGCGGAGGTGCCTCGGTCACGTGGTCGGGCGGGAGTTAGTTTCGTCTGAGTCTGCGAGGGACCGTATGGACATCATTTCCACCTACAACCAAGTCGGGTCGTACCGCGCAACCGCCGAACTGTGCGGCACCACCCACAAGACCGTCAGACGCACCGTCGAACGATTCGAAGCCGAACACGCAGGCCAGACTCCTGCCGCCCGCGTCGAACGTGAACACAACTACGACGCCGTGACCGAGTTGGTCACCGAACGCGTCGAAAAATCCCAAGGCAGGATCTCCGCGAAACGGATTCTGCCGATCGCCCGCACTGCCGGCTACGACGGCTCGGACCGCAACTTCCGCCGCCTGGTCGCCGAGGAGAAAGCGAAATGGAAGGCCGCGCATCACCGCGGCCGCCGCCCCGCGGTGTGGGCGCCGGGCGATTACCTGGTCATCGACTGGGCCACCATCGGCGGTCTGCACCTGTTCTGCGCTGTCATGGCCTACTCCCGCTGGCGGTTCGTAGCGTTCGCGACCGACGAGAGAGCAACCACGACAATGGCATTGATCGCAGAAGCGCTCGCCGCGGTCGGCGGTGTCCCGGCGAAAGTCCTCGCCGACCGCATGGCATGCCTCAAGGGCGGTGTCGTCGCGAACGTCGTCATTCCAACCCCGGACTACGTCCGGTTCGCCACCCATTATGGGTTCGCGCCGGACTTCTGCCACGCCAACGATCCACAATCGAAAGGTGTGGTGGAGAACCTCGTCGGCTACGCCCAACGAGATCTCGCCGTCCCGTTGCTCACCGAAGCGGCCGTTGCCGGCACCACCGTCGATGTCCACGCCGCGAACGCGGCCGCGAAGATCTGGTGCGCAGAAGTCAACGCACGGGTGCACTCGGAAACCTGCGCCGTCCCCGACGAACAACTCGATTTGGAGCGAGAACTGCTGTTCGCGTTGCCATCTTTGCGTTTGGAGATCGGGCCACCGCCGGTCACCAGGAAAGTCGACCGCCTCTCCTGCGTGCGGTTCGCCTCGGCCCGGTACTCGGTGCCGGTGAAGTTCATCGGGGCCACGGTCATGCTCAGACAAGTCGACGGACGGCTGATGATCATCGATTCGTCCTCCGGCGAGGTCTTGGCCGAACATGATCTCACGCAGCCGGGAACCGCGTCGGTGCTCGACGAGCACTACGACGGCGCCCGGCCTGCACCGAACAGGGGTCCGCGTCCGAGAACCACTGTCGAGCAACAGTTCTGTGCACTCGGTGACAGCGCCGAGCGGTTCCTGGTCGGTGCCGCGGCAATCGGTAACACCCGGTTGTCCTCCGAGCTCGAGGTGCTTCTTGCGCTCGGCGCCGCGCACGGCCATGAGGCGTTGGTCGGGGCGTTGACACGTGCAGTGGCGTTCCGGCGGTTCAGAGCTGCCGATGTCCGCTCGATCCTCGCCGCAGGAGCCGGCACACCCCAGCCGCGCCCTGCCGGTGATGCGCTGATCCTGGATCTGCCGACCGCTCCGACTCGGTCGTTGGATGCCTACGCGGTCAGGCCGCCGTCCAGCGGGCAGCAGGTGCCGTCATGACCGACACCACCGTCGCTAACGCCACAGCAGGTAAGCCGACCACCGCGGCACCGCAACAGGTTCCCGAACTGGCAGCCGATCTCGATGCAGGGTTGCGGCGACTCAAACTCGCTGCGATCCGCAGGACCGCACCCGAAGTGCTGCTCACCGCCAAAACCCAGCGCTGGACACCGGAGGAAGTGCTGCGGACGCTGGTCGAATCCGAGCTCGCAGCCCGAGACGCCTCGAACATCGTCAACCGACTCAAGGTAGCTGCGTTTCCGGTGACGAAGACATTGGAATCGTTCGACGTCGCTGCGTCATCGATCCAGCCGAAAGTCTTCGACTATCTCTCCAGCTTGGAATGGGTTCGGACGCAATCGAATCTAGCGCTCATCGGGCCCGCGGGGACCGGGAAGTCGCACACCCTGATCGGGCTCGGAGTCGCCGCAGTCCACGCCGGGCACAAGGTCCGTTACTTCACCGCCGCGGATCTGGTCGAAACGTTGTATCGCGGTCTGGCCGACAACACCGTCGGCAAGATCATCGAATCGCTGCTACGGGTCGATCTGATCATCGTCGACGAAATGGGGTTCGCCCCGCTCGACGACACCGGAACGCAACTGCTATTCCGGCTCGTCGCCGGCGCTTACGAACGACGGTCGTTGGCGATCGCCTCGCACTGGCCGTTCGAGCAGTGGGGTCGGTTCCTGCCCGAGCACACCACCGCAGCGTCGATTCTCGACCGACTGCTCCACCACGCAACCATCGTCGTCACCGACGGCGAGTCCTACCGCATGAAAGACGCACAACACCGAAAGGACCGCCCCTGACCAACCGGAAACATCAACACGGGGTGGGGACTTTTACTTGGCCACCAGTGGGGACTTCATCTTGGCCATTGACAACTTACATCACGAAGGCATTGCTGCACCTGGTGTTGATGCAAGAACTGGGGATAAGCCCAGAAACACAACGCGAAGCCGTCAAGAACAACTTTGGATACTCAGCCCGTGTGTTCGGAGAAGGTGTGCGCGCTGTCCAACAGAACTGACGCAGAAACTACACTTGTCCTGTCGACTGCGCTTTATCGGTGACTGCAGCCTTTGATAGTGTGGCGAAGGCGTCTAATCTTGACTGAAACGTAACCCCCACGACCACCAGAGTCACGGTGGAGTTTCGCCTGCGTGCGGTGACCGAAGCGATCAACGGATCGCCCATCGTCGCCGTCGCGGAACGATTCGGTGTCAATGTCCGTGGTGTAAGGCAGCCTAGATTCCATCTGTCGAGGGTGATATGTACGTAACTTACCAAAACAGTGATAGTGGTCTTCGGGTGTATCGATCTGATTCTGGTTAGTGCTTGGGGATAGCTGGTGCAGCATGTGACATATACCGCGGACCTCTCGCAGAGTATGAACTGTTATCTCACGTAGATTTTCTCAATTTGCCACTTTGCGTTGGATGTCAAACATTGACATCCAGGCAGTACGTCGGCGCCCATTTGAGCAAAATCTCCTACGCAAGTCATGCATTTGTATCTACCCGCGGGTCCGAAAGTTCCCTTGCTTACTGATTCTGGCTCTCCAAATATCAACTCAAGGTCGGGCTTTGGTTCGGTAAGTCCTCGTGCTGCTCGTCGTAATTGATCAGAGATTCTGTCGAAGTTAGAAATTGATCTGCCGCTTGGAATGTGGGCAAGCCAGCGAGCTGGACGTTCGAACGTCCGGTCGTCCTGTGCGATAGATTTTATATACTTTGCCTCAGCTTCCTCGCCGCTGTGGGCAATTCTGTTGCGGACGGTAATGAGCTCGGCTAGCGCCTGATTAGCTTGAATGCGAAAATGCAAACGACTGAACGGTTGGCCATTCTGCAAGAGCTTGTAGGCGCGATTCATTGTTCTTATGTATGGAAACCAATCAACATACTTTTGATCCCCTCGAAGTATCTGTTCGGCCTGTTGTTCATCTACATCCTTCAGCCTACTCTTGACGTGAGGAATTTCCGATGTTCCGGCTACCGCCGATATGAATAACCTTCGAATGAATGACTCGAATGTGACCGCGGATGACAATGCGAGGGCTTCAAGTGTGTACTCGTAGTCAGCGAGTGTGATGTGACCGTTTAGACGTGCAGATTTTGCCCTGGTATTAGCAGCTGTAAGAGCGCTAAGCTCGCGCTCGCATTCGGAGAATAGCTGACCGGCGGTCACTTGGAAAGCTCGCCCTGGAACGCGAAGTTGGCACGTGCTAGGCGAGAGGCACGGTCCGATGCGGAGCCTGAAATTGCTCTAATGAGCTCAGCATTTGTATTTCTTGCAACCTTAAAGTTCTGAGCGGACTCCCGTAGCCGTATTTCGGTTTCGTGCGCGACCTCGTGCACGCTCTTGTCTGAGTAATTTTTTACTACTCTCCAGGTTCCATCAAGGTGACCGGCAACCCGTAGAGTCGCCGCGAACGCGGCAAAGAACCAACCCTTCTTTCGGAAGATTGTAAACGGATCGTTCTTTTCAGGGATTGCGAGGAAAAGGTCCATAGCATCCATGGCTTGCTGGAAAGCGCGTTCGACATGTTTTTGATTCGGCAGCGATGATTCCCACCTGCGGTAGGACTCATCGATCTCACGCCGCCCGGTTTTGTCAATTCCGTTGATTGTTAACAGAACGAGTTCGCTGGCAAATTCCACTTCACGCATTCTGGTTATATCGGCAATGTTGAAGAGTTTCCAGTCTGTCCAGCGCGTTTGGTTGGCGCGGGTCAATCTGTAACAAGCGTCAGAAAATGCCCCGCTGCGTCGAGCGTAGCGCAGCTCCTGTGCATTCAAACCCAGTCCGGTTGAGTTAAGGCGATCGTAGAGCTCCAGAACAGTGTTGTCGTTTGTTTTGACCCCAAGGCTGACGGTGGGAAGCTTGGTTTCTAAAATCCGTTCTCTAATCGACCGAGGAAGATCTACGTAAGAAAACTGGGCTCTGTGATTGCTGAGCTCGGGCGGCGTATATTTGAATTTATCTCGCTCATCGCGATCTGGGACTAGAGCAACGTCAATAAACGCTATAAGTGTTCTAAGTCGCTGCTGCCCGTCGACTACTCGACGGATGAGAGTGCCGTTGTCTGCGTACTCGTCTTGGACGACGATGAGTGGGAGGGGATATGCGTGAACTACGCTATCTATTAGGAAGCTTTTGTCACGCTCGGTCCAGACTGATCCACGTTGGTAGTGTGGTCGAAGGTCGAGAGTTCCGTCGCGACTCCAGCCGAGATAGTCGGACACGCGGAAATTTGTGTAGTCAGCTTTGATCGCACTCTCGCCAATCTGAGCTAGCCATTCGGTCTGAGCAGCGTCGGTTTCATCAATCATGGCTGTGACTCTACCGGTTTACTATTGACATGCTTAGGTGTTGCGCAGGCCAGAATGGCGGCACTCTAGGAGGCCGCACAATAGCGAGGATGGTGACGTGTAAGGGTTCAGAACATGTTTGGTGCATCGCTCCCGGAACACCTCGGTGCCGGGTCCGTCAACAGGAGTGTTCGGCTGGGCAACCGCGGACGCGTCGTTCTGTATGTCGAAGTCGTGGTGATGGAACACCGGACCTGAACCACCCTGGGACTGATGGAGACTGTGATCTCACCAGGAGAATGCAGGTATGGGTGCACCAAGGAAGTTTGATGCCGAGACGCGGGAGCGGGCAGTTCGGATGTATCGCGACCGGCTCGCTGAGTACGGCGAGCCGAAAGTAACGGCCCGCAAGCACGTCGGAGCCCTGCTCGATATCAACCCGGCCACGATCCGAAACTGGATCGAGAAGATCGATCCAGCTGGCAGGTCCCCGATAGTCGGGCCACCGTGTTCTAGAGCCACGGTGTGATTGATTTCAGTCGATCTCGCAACCCTCGACCGGTTGGTGGTTGTGGGTGCATTGGGCAGCGTACTCGGACGGCGTGAGGTAGCCGAGTGATGAGTGCCGGTGTCGATGGTTGTGGTCGTCTTTGAAGTCCTCGATCACCACCCTCGCTTCGAGAAGGCTCGTCCAGTGATTGCGGTTCAGGCACTCCTTCCGTAGTCGGTTGTTGAACGATTCGATGTGTCCGTTGTTCCACGGCGTCCCCGGCGGGATGTAGGAGATACCGACACGGTCGCGACAGAACTGTTGCAGCACATGCGAAATGAACTCCGGACCGTTGTCCATTCTCAGGACCATCGGCGGTCCGTCCCACAGCGCGAACGTCTTGTCGAGCTCGTCGGTCAGTCGTTGCGCGGTGATCGAGCGCTCCACGATGTTCAACAGGGACTGCCGGGTGTGTTCGTCGATCATCGACGCGATCTTGATCGCTTTCCCATCCACCGTGGAGTCGAACTGAAAATCCATAGCCCACACCACTTTCGGCGCATCGGCTTCGATCTGCGGGCAGGAGCTGATGCCGGCGCGTTTGCGGGGATGATAGATCCGAACCTGCAGACCCTCCTCCTTCCAGAGCCGGTGCACCTTCTTCTTGTTCACCGACATGCCCTGGTCGTGCCTCAGATGCGCCCAGGCGCGACGGAAGCCGTGCAGTGGATGCGAGCCTGCGTATGTCCGCAGCGACGCCCTCAGGGCCGCGTCGGGATCCGCGGGTGTGTCGGCGATCGGTGTTCGTGCGTAGGTGGAGCGGGCAAGCCCAACAGCTTTGCACGCCAGACGTTTCGACAGACTCATGGTGTTGACGAGCATGTCGACGGCGCGGCGCTTGGCGGCTGGGCTCAGAATTTTCCCTTCGCTACCTCCCGCAGTGCGTCCTTCTCCAGCTCGGCCTCGGCGAGCAGGCGTTTGAGCTTGCCGTTCTGCTCGCGCAGCTCCTTGAGTTCCTTCGCGGCATCGGTGTCCATCCCGCCGTACTGACGCCGCCAGTTGTACAACGTCGCCGCCGACACCTCGAGCTCCGCCGCGATCTCCTCTTGCGTCTTGCCTGCAGCGGTCAGCTCATCGGCACGGCGCAGTTTGCGCACGATGTCCTCGGCAGAGTTGCGCTTCCGTCCAGCCATGTTCTCCATCGTCCTATCCGCCCACTTCAGGGGCAACAAGACTCTAAAACGAGATGGCCCCGTTCACCGGGGACACGCCACAGCCACCGACGCACACGGGCCCATCGCAGGGGTCGACCGCGACGAGGAGCTGAAAGCGCTACGGCGTGGGAACTCCGAATTACGTAGAGCGAACGAAATTCTCAAGACAGCGTCGGCGTTTCTCGCAGCAGCGGAGGTCGACCGCCGACTTCGGTAGTAGTCGAATATATCGATCAACACCGCCACCTTTTCGGGGTCGACCCGATCTGCACCGTACTCAAAGAGCACGGCATCAAGATCGCCCCGTCCACCTACTACGCCGCCAAGAAACGCGGCACCGTCTCCGCGGCGGCATTGGAGGAGGCGCATGCCACGAACACCGTCCACGGGTTCTTCGTGGCAAACAGACGCCTTTACGGAGCGCAGAAAATCTGGCATGCGATGAAACGCGCTGGTCACGATATCGGACGCGATCAGGTCGCTCGGTTGATGACGATCTGCGGCGCGTCCGGTGTCGTCCGCGGTCGCCGGCGTACGGTGACCACCGAACGCGATGATCGTGCCCGTCGACATCCGGATCTGATTGCCCGGCAATGGGGCGCACCGACTCAACCGGATCAATGGTGGGTTGCTGATTTCACATATTGCTGGACGTTGGCCGGTTTCGTGTACACCTCGTTCGTCGTCGATGTGTTCTCCCGCCGGATTCTCGGGTGGCGGGTGATGACCACGGAGGCGACACCGCTGGTTTCGGGTGTACTCGAGCAAGCGTTGTTCACACGCCGTCGGTCCGACTTCGCCTTCACTGCAACGGGTTTGGTGCACCACTCGGATGCAGGGTCTCAGTACACGTCTCTGGCGTTCACCGAGGCGTTGATCGAATCCGGCATCGCCGGATCGATCGGTAGTGTCGGCGACGCGCTCGACAATGCGTGGATGGAATCGACGATCGGGTTGTACAAGACCGAGCTGATCGACCGGCAGAAGTCGTGGTCCGGACGCTCCGAAGTTGAACGGGAAACAGCGTCGTGGGTGCATTGTGGGGGCACCTCCCGCTTGCGGGGGATCAACACCAGCCGCCTGCACTCCTCGATCGGCTACCAACCGCCCGTCGACTACGAAAACGAGTACCGTCAACAATGCTCGACAGCCACCTCCGACCGCGAAGTGGCTTGAACCAGGTCTCCATCAGATCCAGGGTGGTTCAGCTCGGGCCCAGGAGCGGACCGCGAGCTGCGCAGCGCGCCGATGTCCAATGTCGCTGCGCCTTGTGCTGAGGACCCAACTGGTGATCGGCCGCGGGGATGCGACGCGTAATCGGATCAATCAGGCTTCACGGTCTGTATCGTCTGACCGTGACCGAAGCTAAGCGACACGATCTCATCGTCGATACAGCTGTCGTAATTGCTGCGGTATCGATTGGCATCGTCGTCGCGGGCCTCCTGCCACAGGCCGGCGAAGCACCAGAACCGAATTTGCCGTTGCCGAACGCGCAGATCGTGTCCGAACCGGTGGAGTACCCAGTGGACATTCCGGGGTGCACCTCTGTTCGACCTCCGCCGGTTGAAAACGAGATCACACGTTTTTCCACTGCCACCATGGGCGGGGGAACGCCGAACTACGGAATAAATCAAGTCAAGTGAGACACCGGGCGTTCAGTTGATCTGGATTTCGAGTGCTGGTTCGTTGATGTAGACGACGTGCGGGATCTTCGGTGGTGTCGGCCGAGTCGAGAATCGGGCAGGGTTGGCGGCGAATGCTGCGGTGAGTGTGATCTGGCGGGCTTCGTCGATCGCCTCCGCGGTCCCGAAGTGTACCGATGCCGGGGTATGCCATCCGATGCCGGAGTGGTGATGAATGTGGTTGTACTCGTTGAAGAATCCCTCCAGGAAAGTTCGGGCATCATCAAGGGTGGCAAACGATTTCGGAAAGTCATGCAGATACTTCAACGTTTTGAACTGGGCTTCGGAGAACGGATTGTCGTTGGACACTCTGGGTCGTGAATGGGATCGGACGACTCCGAGAAACGTCAGTAGTTCCGACACGAGACCCGAGGTCATCGACGCTCCGCGATCGGCATGGACGGTGTGTGGTGTCGCGCCGTTGCGTTCGATAGCTTCGGCGATGAATTCTTCAGCTAGATCAGCGCTTTCGTGGGATGAGACGATCCAGGACGGGGTGTAGCGGGAGTAGATGTCGATCAGGACGTACAAGTGGAACCAGACGCCCTTGGATGGTCCTCGTAGCTTGGTGATGTCCCAGGACCAGACCTGCGAGGGTCCGTTTGCGAGGAGTTCGGGTTTGACCTTCGGCGGGTGTGTGGCCAGGCGTCGTCGTTCACGGTTCTGCCCGGCAGCGGAGGCGATGCGGTACATCGTCGAGGTTGAGCACCAGTAGTTTCCTTCGTCGAGTTCGCGGGCGTATATCTGACAGATCGCGAGGTCAGCATTGCTGTCGGAGTTGATCACCGCCAACACCTGTGCGCGTTCAGCGGCCGTGAGTGCCTGCCCGTTGTCGGGGACGCTGCGGCGTTGCTTGGGGCCCAGAACAGGTGGTTGCCGGCGGCGGTAGTGGGTGGCGCGGGAGCGACCGATCAGCGTGCACGCCGTTCTCGTCGGGACCGAGGCGGCACGGAGTTCGTCGAAGGTGGTGTCAAGGGCGTGGTCGGCGGCATCGGTGTGCCCGTGCTCTCGGAGATCGACTCCAAGAGCACATGCAGTTTTCCCATGATCTCCAGCGCGGCCTCCGTCTGCGTCAGCTGCTTCTCGAGGTGCGCGTTACGTCTGCTGAGTCGGTCGAATTCTTTGCGGTCGGCTGCGTCGATAGTATTGCGACTCTTGTCTTTACGTCGCTCAGTCGTGTCTGCAGGCGTGGTGTTGTCTCGGGTAGCGGACCATTCACGCAGCTGCGACTGGTAGAGGCCTTCGCGGCGTAGAACCGCCGATTTCTCGCCGAACGGGGCTGCGCGGTATTCGTCGATGATCTTGTTGCGGTACTCGGTGGTGAAAGTACGGCGGGTTGCTTTCGGTGCGGGGTCGATCGACTTGTCCGGCGGTACGGGCTTCGGGCTGCTCATCGGTGATGCTCCAGTCATGCCCTCAGGGTGTGCACTTCGTTTGCTGTAAGTGTCTCACTTGATCCTGGCAGAGAGGGCTATGACAACCCGTCGTATCCGTGGCTGACGGCGGGTAAGGCATCCATGATGTCGGACGCCGTCCGCGCAGCACTGCCTGCTGATGTCGCCGTGGCGTTGGCGCCGCCGTCGAGTTCGCTCGTGTTCCAGCCTGTCGAAGACTTCGGCGACACGGTTCCACAGGGAGTGATCCCGACGACGTCGGCGTCCGGTCAGTTGGTCCGGGATGGGGTGTCCGCCTACACCACCATCGGTGTCGGTCCGGCCGATGCCGGTGTACCCGATTGTGTCGCAGGCGATCTCGACTCCCGCACGACTATGCCGGACCGAACCGTCGTCGACACGTTGGACACGTGGTACGAGGAATCGGGGTCGCGGACGTACTGGCGAAGCGCCACCGCCTATCACCCCGACGGCACCCGAGTGCACGTCAGCCTCACCGGCAACGACCTGACGGCATTGCCCCTCGGTGCCGATGAGGCCGCGGCCATCGCTGGCAGTCCCGACCTGGCCCTGTCCACACTTGCGCCGGCGGGAACGCCTGCGCCGCGGCAGGATTGCTCGGTCTACGCCGCGTCCTCGACCGGGACAGTTCAAGATATTCGCCGGGAGTCCGTCGATGCCGCCAACGCTGCGTTGACCGCGACGTGGGCGTCCATACCGAACGCGCCGACCCTGGACCGGCCGATCGGCTCGCTCGTTCCCGACGGTTTCACCTCCGGCGTGTGCACCGACCTCGACGTCGTCGGGGCGCGAATAGGGTTGTCAGTCTCGGTGAGCGGTGGCCAACCGCTACCGGCCCCGGTGGACCCGTATGACCCCAACGCGGCGTACGGGCCTCTCCCGGTGACGCGGACGCTTCCCGACGGGTCGGTGATGCAGAGCGAGGACGCCGGGATCACCGAGGGGTTGGTGTCGGAGGACGGAACCACCCGCCTGTCGAGGTCGGTGACCCTAATGGGACTTGATCGGCGAGTCTTCGACAGTAGCGAAGTTAGTCGGAGAAAGCTGATCACCGAGCCGCTGGTGGGTGATCACTATATGGCCCCGGAGAGAAGATCGACTCCTAAGGTTAGATCGTGGCCCCACCGGCCGGCGAGGGTTCCCAGAACGCTGATGGGGTGTCGTGCCAGTCGAGCACTGATCCATTAGGTCGCCGTCCGGATCCCTCGAGGCTCACCGCCAGTGACCGAAACGGACGTGAGGAGAACTGCCCGTGATTTTCGTAGGAGACGACTGGGCCGAAGACCACCACGACATCCACGTGATGAACGCCGACGGAAAACGTTTGGCGTCCCGCCGATTACCCGAAGGTCTGGCAGGCATCAGCGGGTTTCACGACGTGGTGGCCTCCCATGCCCGCGAACCTGCCGACGTCGTCGTCGGCATCGAAACCGACCGAGGCATGTGGGTATCGGCTCTGCTCGCAGCTGGATACACCGTCTACGCGATCAACCCGCTCGCCGCCGCACGCTACCGAGACCGCCACCACCTCTCGGGTGCGAAATCCGACGCCGGTGACGCCAAACTCTTGGCCGACCTGGTGCGCACCGACCGACACAACCACCGCACCATCGCCGGTGACACCGCAGACGCCGCCGCGATCAAGGTGTTGGCCCGCGGGCACCAGAACCTGATCTGGTCCCGCAACCGACAAATCAATGCACTGCGCTCAGCGCTCCTCGAGTACTACCCCGCCGCACTCGAAGCATTCAACAGTCTCCACCACCGCGACGCGGTCGCCGTCCTCTCGCGTGCCGCCTCGCCCGCCGAAGCGGCACACCTGAGTGCAGCGAGCATCCGAGCGATACTGAAAAGGGCAGGGCGGCAACGCAATATCGAATCACGAGCTGCAGAGATCCAAGCTGCGCTACGCACCGAGCACCTCGCAGCACCGCCGCCCGTTGCGGCTGCATTCGCGGCCACCACCCGCTCGGCGGTAGCGCTGATCGCGGAACTGAACCGTCAGATCGGCGACCTCGAAGCCGAACTCGCACGCCATTTTGAAGCACACCCGGACGCCGACATCTACCTCTCCCTGCCAGGACTCGGTGTCATCCTCGGCGCCCGGGTGCTCGGTGAATTCGGTGACGACGTCAACCGGTACACCACCGCCAAGTCTCGCAAAAATTACGCCGGAACGTCACCGCTGACGATCGCGTCCGGCAAAAAACGGGCCGTTCTGTCCAGGCACGTGCGCAACCGGCGGCTCTACGACGCAATCGACCAATGGGCATTCTGCGCCATAAGCCAAAGCCCGGGAGCTCGCGCGTTCTACGACCAACACCGCACCGCCGGGGACCTCCACCACCAAGCACTCCGCGCGCTCGCCAACCGACTCGTCGGACTACTGCACGGCTGCCTACGACATCGCACCAAATACGACGAACACATCGCCTGGGCACACCGAACTGAACAACAACCCACCGCCGCTTGACAAATTACGGCCCTGGGATGTCTGACCCGTCCCGACGGAGTGCAGGTGTCCGCGCGATCGACAGCCGACGTCGAACCCGGACTACAGACCGCACCGCTCTCGCTGCCCGAACCACTGGGATACGACGTACTAGACGCGCTGACGCAAACACCGATCGCGATGTGGCCGTGACCGATTCGGAACCCAGGGGGTACGGCCGCGCCGGAACTGTGCGTGCCGGGGTTGCCGTCGCGGTTGCGGTGGTGGCAGTCGCTGCGGCGGTGATCGTGTTGGTCACCCACCAGCGGCCGACGGCTGAACCTTCCGACGCTGCCTCTGCGGTGTCGTCGCCCCAGCAGGCAGCGACAACGACGGAGGTGTCGTCCGCACCGGAGCACGACCCGCGGTGGCAGATCGACTCCGCGGAGGTGTACGGGCGCGACTTCGCGGCCTTCGTCGCACCGACGACGAGTCTGCAGTTCGACTCCGGCACCAACGCAGTCATCGACGCCGGCGATGTTCTTGTCGCCGCGGTCGGCCTACCAAACCCCCGCACGTATCTGCTCGACGACGCCCGGTTGGTGGGGATCGCCGCATCGGACGGAGCTGTGTTGTGGTCGGTGTCGCCGGACGGCGGTCTGAACAGTTGCGCCGGCACACCAGTTCGGGGCGAAATCCTCTGTCTCGATTCGTATTCGAACAGTCCGGCGTTCGTCGCGATCGGTGTACGGGACGGTGCGGTTCGGCGGGTGCCGATTCCTACGGGCTGGTTCCCGTACGCGATCGAATCCGACGACACCTCGATCTACGTCCTGGAAGGCAACCCGGAGGACAGCGAATCAAACCTGCACGGCGGTGACGTCGACGCCCTGGCCGCCGCGTGGTCACTGCCGATCACCGCGTTCGCGCCGTACGAAGGACTGGACGAAACAATGATTCATATCGACGGTGGATATGGTGTCGTCACCCTCGGCGGCGAGGCGGCGTTCTTCGAACCCCGCACCGGTGCAGCGATCGACGGTCTCGAACTACGTTCGGATACATCGGTTGTCGACACCGAAATGGGGAAAGAGGTGTGGCACCTTCAGGAGCCGTTCGCAGGATCGACGACTGTGGGGGAGACCGTGTACACGTCCACGGGTTCCTCGGTGATCGCGTCCGCGGCCGACACCGGAGATGATAAATGGGTTTGGCCGGTGCCGACCGATGCGAGCGGCTCGACGGTGTCCGGGTCCATCGTGGGGACCGAGTTCGGCGTGTACTTCCTCTCCTCTGCATTCGTAGTCCAGCTTGAGTAGCTCGGGGCGCGACACGACGGTTTTCAACTTGTCGACGGGATTGAGCGGTGGCGGTCAGATGAAGGTCCGAAACAGATATGTATTGACGCTGCGGTAACTGTCGTTCACGCACTGCTTGCTGCGCCGAGACTGTCGGCTGTTCGAATGGCTCCGGCGGAGCGCGGGTACACCGTTGAATGAATGAATGACGGCGGCCGAGCTCGTGTGTGCTCCACCACCCGGTCGTCAGCCTGAGAGAGACGGTGGGACGGGGAGAACGGTGATGCCGGTGTCGCGTTGTAGCGCCTCGATCAGGTCTGGTCGTTCGGAGAGCGTGTCGGTCTCGGTCACCGCATAGCTCTGCGGATTCTCGCCGGCGGATGTGTGGGCGCCGGCGGTGTCGAAGAGGCTTAGACAGGCGTGGGTATGTGCGAGGTCGTGCCGCGCCCAGTATCGGATCCCGGCGAATCCTGCACTGCGAAGCGCCGACGCCCACAGCTGTGTCAGCCGGTATTTCCCGGTGCTGAATATCTCTGCGGTGACGCCGAATTGCGCGGCACTGTTCGATGTCAGATCCGCGAGTACACGCGTGTCGGTTGCCTGAAGGCGTTTGACTGCGCGGGTGCTGAGCTCGGTGCTCGGGACGACCCGCATTCCGCCCCACGTTTCGAGAAGGGTGATCTGTTCGGACTCGGCGGTGAAGCAGGTGCCGTAGGTGCCTGCGAGGTCGAAGCGCCCGTGTCCACCGTTCGCGAACCACAACGGCCCGCGGGCAGCGCTGTGGCAACGGAATACCTCCATGTCGGCCTGAACTGTGAAGGCGGGGAATCGATCACGGAGGTGATCCGGCGGGGGAGGGGAGAGGAGGTGCAGTGCGGTAGCGGCTCGCTCACGCGGCGAGCTGCTCGGTCGCTGCGCGAGCGAGATCGGCGACCGACGGCCCGTCACCGTCGAGCAGTGCCTGCCGGGGCGTACGTCCGCCGAGTTCGGGTTGCTCGGTCATCAGCCACGACGCGACCATCCACCCACCCACGTCGGCACGTGCCCACACCCGCAGAACATCTTTGATTCCGAGGATCGGCCGTGCAGGCATGTTGTCGTCGAACTCTGCCACGGAGTACCCCCTGACTTGCAAACAAGGATCCTTTGCGTCGCTTGCGAATCCACCAGCATCTCGGTGCATCAAGACAGTTCCACAAGGAGGTGGCGCGCCGTAGATCTTTCGATATGTTGTCCTGTTGACGGCGCTCATCGAATTTCCCTGATCGTGCTCAATGAAATTCCCTACCCGTGAGCGGTCTTCACTGTAGTGGTTGGCGGGTTCCGGTGGTGGCTTTGCGGAGCTTCTCCGATCTGGCGTTGTGGTCTCGTAGGCGGTAGGAATCGCCGTCGAGGTTGAGCACGACCGATCGATGTAGAAGTCGGTCGAGCATGGCTGCGGCGACGGTGTTGTCTCCGAGCACTTCACCCCAGGATCCGACGCCACGGTTGGTGGTCATCACGATCGATGTCTTCATATACCGTTGCGAGACAACTTGAAACAGCGCTGATGCTGCCTCACCGGGTAGCGGTAGGTATCCGAGTTCGTCGACGACGAGAAGTGTCGGTCCGGCATAGAACCGCATCGTCGTGGCCCACCGGCCCTCCAACGCAGCTCGGTGGCAGCGGGCGGCGAGATCGGCTGCGGTGGTGAAATACGTCCGATACCCAGCGTGTGCTGCGGCTCTCGCCAACCCGACGGACAGGTGCGTCTTCCCGACCCCGGGCGGTCCGATGAGCAGCACGTTCGTCGCTGTTTCGAGGTATCGGCAGGTCGCTAGCTCCTCGATGAGCTTGCGGTCGACACCGGCAGCGGCGTCGTAGTCGAAGTCCTCGAGCGAGGCTGGTGTCGGTAGGCATGCGAACCGAAGTCTTCCGGTCAACCGGCGGGCTTCGGTGGCCTCGACCTCGATCGAGAGCAACCGGTCCAGCGCCGCGGTCATCGACAGTTCCTCGGCTGCGGCTTGGTCGAGGACCGACGGTAGCGCTTCGGCCGCGTCGTGCAGTTTCAGCACTGCGAGATGTCCGCGCAAGCGTTGGTAGAGGCTCGCTGCTTCGGCGGTGTTCGGTGCCGGTATCCGGTCGGTGGATTTGTTGTCGGTCATGACAGGGTGTTCCTTCCGTGCGCGGCGCGTTCGTAGATCGAGAGGTCGTAGACGATTGCATCGCTCGTGTCGGATTCAGTTGCACCACTGCCGGCCTCGTTCAACTCTGCGTGCGTGGGGTGTGCTGTTCCGGTGGCGGTTCGCAGGATGTCCGCTGCAGCGAGAGACTCGGGTCCGGGTGGGATGCGTTCCTTGCGGCGGTGCGGGCGACCGGTGTTGGCGCCGGCCATCGCCGCTTGTTCGAGGGCGTAGATGTGGCCGTGATCGCGGACCATCGCACCGGTTCCGTCTGCTGCCAGCCGGTGTCTGGCGATGGTGATGTTCGAGGGGGTGACGATGTCGATGACATCGGTTCCGAGGACTTGGGTGACCGTCACGGTGGCCGATGCGAGCTCGGGAGGGACGGAGTAGCGGTTGCCGCGATAGGACACCAACGCCTGCCGGGAGACCACTCGTTCGGTGGTCACGATCGCCGGATAGGTGGTCGCTGGCATCGGGTGCAGTCCTTCGGAGGTGGCGAGCGTTGCTACCGATGTTTTGCCGTCTTTCGTCGCTCGCAGACGGGTATCGCCGCGGAGACTACAGAACCGATCGAGGCTGGCTTGGGCTTGCTCGACCGTCAGATCGTCGGCCAGTGTTCTCCACCAACGCTGTGCTGCAGTGTGATTGGACTTCTCTACTGCACCTTTGCGGTTCCCGCGCCTCGGTGGGCAGATCGCGACGGACACACCGTAATGTTTGGCGACGCCGGCGAAGCTGGCGGTGATCCGACCCGATTCGGGAAGACACACGGTCGCCATTCGGTCGAACCGCCACACCCTGCTCACCCCGCCGAGGCCCCGGCAGATCCGGTCGAGCCCGTCGACGACACGCGGCTGAGTCATCTCGGGTGCAAGGATTCCGCGCCATTTCCCCGAGCACGCCAAGGTCCCGACGAACAGATGTGCCATCGATCCCCATCCCCACGAGGCAGGTGGGTTGGGCAGATCGACCCAATCCCATTGTGTCTCTTCACCCGGCGGGTGTTCGATGACAGCGTTGGGTCTTTCGGTGGCGGTCAGGCAGGCTTGGCAGATCGGGCGTAGTCCCAACTCGCGGATCTTGCGGGAGAGCGTTTGATACGACATCGCGTAGCCAAGGTCCTCGAGCTCGTCGCAGAGCGTGCGCACCCACAAGTGGGGGTCGTCGAGTAGCCGTGCGGTGACGTAGGCGAGGAACACCTCGAACGGGTCCGGGATGCTGCGTTTGCGCACTCCGGGGGTGGTGGTGCCGTTCAGATACGACCGGATCGTCTTCGGGTCTCGGCCGGTGTGTCGGGCGATCGCAGCGGTCGTCCACCCGCGTTTCTTCAGGGCCTGTATTTCCACATCTTCCTCCTGTGTAAGCATGAGGAGCGGGTCTCCTTCGATAGCTGGTGTGTGGTCAGAGACCATCAGCTTCGGTGGAGACCCGCCCTCGTTGGCGATGCCACACGGGTAGGGAATTTCGATAAGCGAAACTAGGGAATTTCAGCGAGCGCCGTCACTGTGTCCGCTCGGCGGCAGTAGCCCACACCTAGTTCAACCAGTGGGCTCTGGGTTTTCGAGGCCACTTGGCAGGTCCCCGATAGTCGGGCCACCGTGTTCTAGAGCCACGGTGTGATTGATTTCAGTCGATCTCGCAACCCTCGACCGGTTGGTGGTTGTGGGTGCATTGGGCAGCGTACTCGGACGGCGTGAGGTAGCCGAGTGATGAGTGCCGGTGTCGATGGTTGTGGTCGTCTTTGAAGTCCTCGATCACCACCCTCGCTTCGAGAAGGCTCGTCCAGTGATTGCGGTTCAGGCACTCCTTCCGTAGTCGGTTGTTGAACGATTCGATGTGTCCGTTGTTCCACGGCGTCCCCGGCGGGATGTAGGAGATACCGACACGGTCGCGACAGAACTGTTGCAGCACATGCGAAATGAACTCCGGACCGTTGTCCATTCTCAGGACCATCGGCGGTCCGTCCCACAGCGCGAACGTCTTGTCGAGCTCGTCGGTCAGTCGTTGCGCGGTGATCGAGCGCTCCACGATGTTCAACAGGGACTGCCGGGTGTGTTCGTCGATCATCGACGCGATCTTGATCGCTTTCCCATCCACCGTGGAGTCGAACTGAAAATCCATAGCCCACACCACTTTCGGCGCATCGGCTTCGATCTGCGGGCAGGAGCTGATGCCGGCGCGTTTGCGGGGATGATAGATCCGAACCTGCAGACCCTCCTCCTTCCAGAGCCGGTGCACCTTCTTCTTGTTCACCGACATGCCCTGGTCGTGCCTCAGATGCGCCCAGGCGCGACGGAAGCCGTGCAGTGGATGCGAGCCTGCGTATGTCCGCAGCGACGCCCTCAGGGCCGCGTCGGGATCCGCGGGTGTGTCGGCGATCGGTGTTCGTGCGTAGGTGGAGCGGGCAAGCCCAACAGCTTTGCACGCCAGACGTTTCGACAGACTCATGGTGTTGACGAGCATGTCGACGGCGCGGCGCTTGGCGGCTGGGCTCAGAATTTTCCCTTCGCTACCTCCCGCAGTGCGTCCTTCTCCAGCTCGGCCTCGGCGAGCAGGCGTTTGAGCTTGCCGTTCTGCTCGCGCAGCTCCTTGAGTTCCTTCGCGGCATCGGTGTCCATCCCGCCGTACTGACGCCGCCAGTTGTACAACGTCGCCGCCGACACCTCGAGCTCCGCCGCGATCTCCTCTTGCGTCTTGCCTGCAGCGGTCAGCTCATCGGCACGGCGCAGTTTGCGCACGATGTCCTCGGCAGAGTTGCGCTTCCGTCCAGCCATGTTCTCCATCGTCCTATCCGCCCACTTCAGGGGCAACAAGACTCTAAAACGAGATGGCCCCGTTCACCGGGGACACGCCACACTCATGAGGCGAGCTAGCTTCTGATGAAGGCGCACGCGTACTGTTTCATCGAATGCAGCATGCAGAACTTTGCTGGTAACCCCGCGCATCGAAACTGGTCGTATTGCTTCGATGCCGCAACGCATCCGCTGTCAGGGGTCCCTGACGGCGGCGTGGCTTGACATAAAACCGGCTTATCGGTCATAGATCCGAACGGGACGCAAGTCGACGTAAGACCGTGGCCGCGATTTGACCCAATACCGGTTTATCGGTTCCCCGCGGCCGCGAGCTGACGGAAGACGCGATTATCGACTGTCTGCGGCAGGGGCTTCGGATCCAGTACTCAGGCGAGGTCCGGGTAGAAATCGAGCGCAAATTCGAGGTCCGGGCCTGCGGCAATCCTGTCTCTCATCTGCACGAACTGCAGCTTCGCCGCCGTCACTGCATGATAAATCTCTTCACCGAGCACACTCCAGTCACCGCGGCCACGGACGCCGATGCTCACATAGACCAGATCCTGACCGGGCGTGCGTTGGGGACCAGAGCTGGAATGAAACGCCTCGAATTCGGTTGTGCGCTTCGATGATGCGACCTCGATGCGCAGTTGGTGGCGCCCGATCTCTTCGAGCAACGGCGCTACCGACGAGCGCAGATCGGCTGCGTACTGTTCGGCTTCGGCGGGTGCTGCGTAGATGTCGAAACCGAATACGACGATGACCGACTCGTCGAACGGCCGAGGCGGATCGGGTGGAGACTCACTCACGCTCACGCCGAAGACTCCCATGCCTCCCACCCGGTCAAAATCACGGTTGGACGTCTCGATCAGACACAGCATGGCGTGCCCGTACAGTGCCGCCAGTCGCGCCTGACGGGCGAAGATGTCGAGCACGAGGAGCGCCGTACGTCTGTCGAGTTGGAGCAGGGAATCGAACCCGGCGATCGTTACCACCGTTCCGGCGCTGTGCGGGTCACTGCCGTAGCTGTAGCGGCTTACGTCGCTGAGGACGTCGTTGAGAGCATCGAGATTGCGGCCGTAATAGGCCGGGAACGACATCGTCTCGGCGAATGCCGTGTGCATGTCAGCGACGTCGCTCCACGAACCGGCGTCGAAGGTGTGGATCAGGTAATTGAGGTCGGCGAGGTTGCTGGCCGCCGTGTCGAGAGTGAACCGGTCTCGGCACGTGTGAACGAAACCGTTCTGCAGTAGTCCCCAGTCGAACCCTTGCCGTTGCAGGTTGAAGACTTCGTCATCGGTGGGATCGAACACGACCGACCGGCTGGACGTCTCGAGTGGCGTCGGCCGCATCGACACCTTCATATGGCCGAGATCCTCGTAGGAAAGGTACTCGCCGCTGAACACGATGTACTTCCAGTCACCCTCGATCCACTCGTACCGAGTCAAAGTGCGGTCGAGTTCGGCCATCGTCGCGGCCGTATCCCCTCCAGGGGTGCCCTCTGTTGGCACTCTCGCCAGGTAGGGGTTGCCCTCGATGGGGAGTTGCACGATGACAGCACCAGTCTCGAGGTCACCGCCGACGACCTCGGCGTCTAATCGGCCAGGCCACCAACGTGGCAGCGGCATCTCCAAATCAGTGAGCTTCTCCTTGTCGATCCGACTGGCCGGCTGATCCTGTGACGAGGGCATCGACATATACCCGAGCATGTCACGAGAACGACGCGTCGGCGCTCCAGGTATGTGCGATACAGATGGGCGCGGTGACACTTGGCCGACGCGAGGAATGGGCTCGGCCCGCCGCCGCTGGGTTCGTCTTATGCTGCTGATTACGGATCGACACCAGGACGGACTGCTCGAAGACTACTTTCCGGTCGGTGCCGTTGCTGCTCAGGCTTATTCTCCATCGGCCCGTCGATACACCTCCAGGCACCGAGAACTGTCGGAACAATACGGTGACCTCTCGTCGACTAGATCAACGGTGGCAGAGAGATCCGATGTCAGCAACCACGGTCTCTCCGTGCGGGTCGACGCAACGGGCGCCACCCTCGTCTGCCTGCGGCGTCAACAAATACCGCCCCAAACTGAGCCACTGCACGAATTCGTATCCAGCAAAATGCGTTTGCACCGTATCCGCCACCCATGCGTCAGCGTCGGTGTAGGCCGCGTCCATCGACATGCCTTCGCCGCGACCGAACCCACCGAAGCCGTCTGCGCTGTACCAGCCGATGGTCACGGTGCAGGCGGGGTCGATCTCTAACTCCCACATGAGCCGATGCATTTCCACCTCACGCCCCACCCGGAGACACTTCAAGTCGCGTGCGACGGCGTCGAGCGCACGCATCCACGGCCCAGGCGGGTCGCACTCGGGATTGTCGGCCGGCTGATCACGCGTGTCAGCTACCCGGACTCCACGGGCAGACACACTCGGCCGTCGACGGCCACCCTCGGACCCGTTCGTCCGGGACAAACCGATTTCCGGCTCGGCTAGGCTCCTTTCGGGCCCGCAACTGGCGGTGCGTGGGGACGGGTTTCGATGGGCCCGCCACAGGACCGTCCTTGGACCCGTGAAGCTGGAATACCCGTCCAGCTCGAGACCGAAGCTCACCCCTGACGAAACTGCGCACACAGAGCACCCCACGACGACCACCCGCACACGCCGAGCCACCGACATCGAAAATAGTTCGCCGCACGAGGCGAATCACTTGAGCGACGACACCACGCAGCGTTCGGCAGTCGACATCGGTGAGCGCAGCGTCCTACGACGCACGCTACGACCCTGCAGGTGCACCCGCCCGTGAACTCACAGACCTCGTGGTCACAGCGGTCAGATCACGACCCCGCGTGCCATGGGCGCCGCCTGAACACGTCATAGTGGTCCATACGCGAACATTTCCCGCCAATGGGGGATCAGTCCACTTGCCCACTGAACGGGTGTCGTTGGCGTGACCATTGCCGGGTAGCTCCAGCTGCGCTCGTGATTCGGTGATAACTCACCAGCGATTGGCTCCGCGTCGGGTATCGGGAAGGTCCTGTGAAAGATTCCATCTCGTCCGCGCCGGCGGTATTGAAGCGTCCCGGTCGTTCCGGTCAGGTCGAGGGCTTCGGGGATGAATCCCGTGTCTACGTTTCCACGAATGCACAGAGCGGTGCCCAGCGCTGCGAAGGCTGGCATCGATCCTGGATTCGGATTAACCGTTGTCACTGCCAGTTCCCATCGACCGTCCGAGTCGATGCCGGGCGGCCGATACGAGGCGGCATCGACGAAGGAGCCGTGCTCGGCGAGGTGGGCACTCAGGGTGTGGTTCGGCGCGACCGGTTCGACTTTGCGCACAGTGCGCGCATCATTCAGATCCACTCTTGCCCAGTCGAAATCAGTCGGTGCCAGTAGTGCCGTACCCGAGCGGTCGACGACGACTGCGAACCGGAACATCGTTGCAGGCGCATCGAAATCGACCTTATTTCTGTAGTCGACCCGGTAGGCGTAGTCCGCCCATTCGTCGCCCAGCGCGGCCCGCATCCAACCTTCGGCCTCGATGGACGTGATCGGTGTGGATGCGTGCGCCAGGCTTCGGATGTGGGGTGAATCGAACCCGCCGACCTTGATCCGCATCAGGTGCGGCGCAGCGTCCGACGGGAACGTGCCGAGGTCGCTCGTGTGTGGATAAAAGCTGTGCCCAACAGCGACAGTAGTATCCGGACCTGCCTGTAGTGCAGTTCCCTGCAAATGCTCGCCGGGTGCGATGCGCTCGTCCAGCTCGAGGTCGGAAGCAACCTGACGTTCGATCACACCTCGGATGCGTTGGACCCGTTCAGGATGACGGCGACGGACGGTGTCGGCCAGAGACGCCGCACCACGTGCACGATCAGCGGGTGACATTCTTTCGTGGGTTCGTCATCACCACATCATATGGTGCAGCGCTCGTGAAGGCCTTGTATTTGGGGACCGGCGGACGTGCAGGGGTCCGGCGAATAATGCCGTATGTAAATACGGCTGTGTCCCATGGCCACGGTGGGCTACTGGTGTGTCGGTGGGCCAGCGGCAAACCGGGCGGCCAACCGTGCGTAATCATCATGCGAAACTTTGACCAAGCCTGGAACTCCTACATCGGTCCTGTCCCCGTGCTGCAGGGGTTCACAGCAAAATCCGTCCGCGAAGCTAGCGGGCTCTTCTTCCAGGCCGGCCCATTCCACTCTGACGTGTTGAGGCGTGGCATCGTAAATAATTCCTGGATGGCCGCGTCTGAGGACCTTTATGGTGCTGTTCGGGTTGTAGATTCCTTGGGAACTATCTGGTCCCGAGTAAGCGACGTACTGACCAGCAACGAGGTCTGAAACATCGAGCCAGTCGGGGAGTTGTTCGTAGATGCCGCTGTAGGTGACCTCGGCGTCGTCCCCTTCATTCACATCACTCATGTATCCAGTCAACACCACGCGTGCCGACATCGAGCAACAACCCTGCGTATCAAAACTGGCCGTACTGGCTTTACGCTGACGACACTCGCGAGTCTGGCCGCAGTACTGATCGACGACGCACGGCCGGTCTCGCAACAGCAGCGACGTTGACTGACGGGCTACGTCGTGGGGACGACGTCGTACACGAACCGGCCTCGTCCGTCCGGTGCGAACCCGAGATCTTCGAGCACTGGATGATCGAGATGCGTGACGATGTACCGCGCCCCGGTATCGACGGCTTTGCTAAGGGCCACCCACGCCAGCCGGCGCAACTCGGGAGTAGGAATGTCGGGTCGTGCGTCAAACTGATAGAGAACTGCTATCTCGTCAGCCTGCAACGATGACACGGCATGTGCGACGCATTCTCCTCCTCGCTGAAGATGCAGACGGAGCGGATCTTTGATGTCGTCGCGCAGGTGGTACTCGGTGCCGCCGCCCCGATCCGCCTTGCCGAGGTGGACGATGCCGTCGACTACAGTTCGTGTCGCCCGCACCATGTAGCCGGTGTGGAACTCCTCGCTCAGCTCCTGTGCGGCCGTAGACATCCATGCCGACGGGTTGTGGCCTGGTGGGCTCGTGAAGTCACTGTCGAACTGGGGGATACGAACTGTGGTTGAGAAAGTGTTCGGGTTCCTCTTCCATCGGAAGTGAATCTGCAGTGAAGTTTCTTCGACGACGAGACGCACAGTCTGGAAGTCGGTCGTGACCGCTCCGCGACGTCGAAAGATTCGGCGGGCGGACTCGACGGCGTCGCGGGCGACGGGTGTGAGGCTCTCGGTGTCGCCGACGACATCGATCGTCCAGCCTCCGTCCGGGTCGGTGCGTGCATCGCGGAAGGTAGAGGTGTCGATATACGGCCCGCAAGACGCCAGATGTTCTCGTACAGAGTCGTTCACCGCGTGCAACTTTCGGGGTTCGGATCGGGTGTAGAAGATCAGTCCCCAGCGAAAGTTGTCGGGCGCGAGCATCGGTTCGTCGTGATTGTCGACGAGGACGACGAACCACTTTTGGTGCGGTGGTATTTGGCTTCGAAGGCGATCGGGGATCTGCACGTCGAGTTGGTAGGCGTAGTCGGATAGTTTCTCTCCGAACGCGACTCGGGCCCAAGCTTCGGCTTCGTCATCGGAGAGTGGGGTTCGCACCCGACCCGGCCGATTCTGGCCTGGCTCGTGGGGATAGGCGTGAACGACGGCGGTGAGGGCAAACGGTTTCACATTGTTCGGGAAAGAACCTAGGTCACCAGCGCCTCTTCTTCCGACGCGAACATCGACGCGGGTGTCCGCCACCAGTGGCGATGGGCCGGAAAGCTCGTACTGCCTTAGCTCACGCTGCGGCCTCTCCGGCATCAGCGCCTCGACCTCCGTAATCAGGTGTGGATCCATTTTTTTCCTCGTTGTTGCGGGTTTCTTCTGCCAGGTGGCCCCATGCCCACCCTCGCCATCGTTCGACCAGCACACGGTGATGAGATGTGCGCGGTTCACCGTCATGCGTGAGATGTACTGAGCTGCAGTGTTTGTTTCGGGCGCTGCTCATCGCGCAGGAGGTTGGTCGGATGTCCGCCGACCGCGGAACGTGCTCGCTCCGAACGAAAGCTACCCACTACCTGGCAGTGCGTTATTCTTCGATGAGGTCGTATTCCCAGTTGACGCTTTGTATTTCGAGATCTATGCGGCGGATCTTTGTAGCCAGGTCGTCGGCAGACACTCGAAGCTCGGATACCGGCAATGCGGAGATGTAGGTCAGCTCCGAGCGCAGTTGCCGCGGACCGTAGCGTTCTCGCTCTCGTCCCGATGCCGCGTCTGCGGCGGCGGTGATGACTTTGTGTTTGATACGTAGCACATCTCGGTGTGCGAGTGCGTCGGTGACAGTTCCGTCCCGTACCTGAGCAGCACTGTTGGTTCGGTTGATCCTACGAATCAACACTTCCAGCCTGTCGAGTGCGCCATCGAGGTCGGACAACAGTTGACCAGCATCTTCTGCCGGTGATTCGCCTTCTTGGTGCCGAGAATTGGCAAGAATCCGAACCTTCAGATGTTCGGTGCGTTGTACGAGTTCCCCTCGTTCTGCGAGGGCCTCTGCGAGTTTCATGATCTACACCCCGGTGTGTCGGCACCGAGAGCGGAAAACGTACGGGCGCTCATGCGCCTTTCGACGTATCGAATGTGTTCATAGACAACAAGTACCATAGTCAGGGCGTAGTGGTCTACCCCTAGTCTGAGCGCACGCGAGCGCCGTGGACCCCTTTACATTCTGTTGTGGGTGATGACCCGGGCTCTGACACGCGAGAACGAAACCGTCCACATCACCGGTTCGACTGCCGATTTGGTCGGGGAGAGACCGTAGATTTCGAGTCGGAGAAGGTGCATCCGGACGGTTACGGCTACCGTGGAATCAGCGTACGGCCCCGTCGAGACGGCCCAACACGGACCATCCGCGGGGAGTACGGCGGCAATCGCCATCCAGGGACTGTGATGCGAACTGTTCTAGGACCGCAATGATGATCGGCTGGGCTATCCGTCGCGTCGTACGTCCAGCCCAGCTGGCCGTTGACGATGCTCGGGCAGCCACATCTCACCGAATTCGCCGCCGGTGTCGAGGGCATCTGCTCGATCGGTGAGCATGGCGCTCAAGAAAATCCAGTGCGTCCTCGATCGTCGGCACCCACTTTCTCGAACTCGCTCACACAGCCACACAAGGAGCCTGGTCATGGAATCGACGAATAGAAGTAGCTGTCGAGGCCCGCAAATGGAATGAACTCTAGTAACTAGTGGCTCGTGTTTGAAGTCGTTTTACGGGTCGCTTTCTTGAGGATTTCCTCCGGGGTTTTGGTCCAGACGAATGGTGTGGCGCGGGTGTTCCAGCCGTTGATGAACGCACGGATTTTCGATGTCAGATCGGTGACGGAGGTGAAGACGCCGCGGCCGAGTGCTTGACGTTGGATGACCCCGAACCACACTTCGACGAGATTGAGCCACGACGCTGATGTCGGAGTGAAATGGACTGCGATGCGGGGGTTCTCGGCTAGCCAGGCTTTGACTTCGGGGGTCTTGTGGGTGGCGTAATTGTCGGCGATCAGGTGCAGCTCCTGGCTGGGGTAGGCCCGTGCGACCTGTTTGAGGAACGCCAGGTATTCGGTACTGCGGTGGCGCGGTTTGCAGGAGGCGGTGACCTTGCCGGTGGCGATATCGAGTGCTGCGAACAGTGTTGTGGTGCCATGTCGTTTGTAGTCGTGGGTGTGCCTCTCGACCGAACCGGGCTGCATCGGGAGCATCGGTTGGGTGCGGTCGAGGGCCTGGATCTGGGACTTTTCGTCCAGTGACAATACGATCGCGTTCTCGGGTGGATCGAGGTACAGACCGACGACATCGTGGACCTTGGCGACGAGCTCCGGGTCGGTGGAATATTTGAACGTCTCCGCCCGCCACGGCTGCACACCGTACTCACGCCAAGCGTTGGCTACAGCGTAGAAACTTATCCCGAGATGGTCGGCTAGCAACCTCGAACTCCAATGTGTGACACCGAGTTTCTTCGGTGGCGGCATCAACGTCGCTGTCACGATCGCCGAGTGATCGAGCGTCCGCGGCCGGCCCGATCGATGCAGGTCCGACAGGCCGTCGATGCCTCGTTCGCCGTACCGTCCACGCCAGGTGATCACCGTCGGACGCGAAACGCCGCACCTGCGTGCGATCTCCGAATTCGACACCCCATCGGCGGCGAGCAACACGATCCTCGCCCGCAACGCCAACCCTGCAGGCGCGGTCGGTGCCCGCAAGATCGCTTCGAGCTTGTCCCTGTCGCCGTCGATCAACCCGAGAGGTGCGATTCGCATCCCTCATTTTCGCATCCCGACACTGTCAAACCAATTCAAACACGCGACACTAGGTAGCTGCCGGATCGCCTGCGTGGGTTCCAGAGTGTTCCGCCTCGTCGCCGAATTAGCTCCAGGCTTCGAGCTCCAGCCTCCGCCCATCCGATGACCTGCTCGATCGAGGGGAGACGGTCCGGCTGTAAGTTCCCAAGAGTGACTGCGTGGGACACCGGAGCAACTCGATCACCGGTGTACAGGGACTTCTATTTGAAGTCCGTCCTGCGGAGTACTGCTAGACGTCGTCCACTTTAATGATTCGTCGTCGCACAGCGACTATCTGTAGTTCGGGCCTGCTCGAGACAGATCTCTCGATTCTGTCGATCACATCGGTGACGTGGTTTGCGTCCGCAGCTACGGCCGAGGCCCCGATGCACGTTCGGCGGTGCAGGTCGAGGTAGTCCACTTCTGCGGCAGCGATCGCGAACTTCCGCTGCAACTCGGAGACGACAGGGCGCACCATCGAGCGTTTCTCCTTGAGCGAATGTACGTCGCCGAGGAGGAGGTCTATTTCTATCCATCCGATCCACATATCGACCCAAGCATACGGTTGCGGCAAGATCGGCGGGGTTATCGAGTAGCAGCGAGGTGAGGTCGTCGTGGAGTGCGCAGCGCGCGCAGATTCCCGCAGCCGGCCGCCGGAGCTCAATGATTCATCAGATGCAACATGCAGACGTTTACAGGTAACCCTGCATATCAAAACTCGTCGTAATGCCCAGCGTCGACGCCCGGTGCGGATGAACAGCCGCACACCTTCGATGCAGCCCCAGAAGCGGGGCGACTCGGCAACCGATCTCAAGCCGGTCGTCGCGCCGTCAGATGTCCCGCTGCCCGGGATCCCAGAAGAAGCGCGACGATGAGGACTCGGGGCAGGTCACCGGCCTCGTAGCGGATTCGACTATCGCAGCTCTGCTGTAACCTGTTGGTGGACACTTGATCTGCGTCGAGAAGGGGCTCGCCCGATCGAGACCACGTCGCGCGCAACTGGTCCGCAGGCAGAGGGTTGAGCATTGTGCCACAGACCGCTCGTCTGTCTCCGACGCTGTCGAGGGGTACGGAGATCGTGTGGAGGACGAGCCAACCGGCAGCCACCAAAACCAGCAGGGTCGACCCACCGAGTACCGCCGAGAAGACCAAACGGAATCTACGCTGCTCTCGCCCCACCGACCACCAGCAATAATTGATGGTTACGCCGATCAATGCCACGATGATCAACCACCACCAGCCGGCCATCCGCAGCGCCAGATACAGGCACACGAGGAACACGAGCCAAAATGCCGTCGTGTACCACCACGACCGTCCCTGTCGGGACTGTCCGATCATGCGGGCCAGTGTCGTCATCTGGGCATCATGTCAGTCTTCGGGGGCGGGTACCTGCTTGGTCAGGTGTTCGACCGACTCTGCTGGTGTAGTCCAACGCCGGGAGGCGAGTTCTATGCTCACAAGTCTCAGGTGGGCTGGGACTTGTGTCCCATTAGCAAAGACGAACGAAAGGAACTATGGACAGCCTTTTCGATTGGATGCGGTACGACAGTCTGATCTGGCGATTCCCCCTCTACCAGGGTGCAGGTCAGCCGATGGGTAATCCTGAGTTCGAGCCGCCCGAAGGATGGATGCGTGCGCTCGATGCGGTCGCCCGCGATCTGAAGTCTTTTCGAGCGGGACGCGAGGTCACACTGGATCGCCTGGTGTGGGAGTTCGAGATCAACTCCGACTATCACGTGGGTATCGGTTGGGGAAGTGTCGACAGCATCGGTGGGTTCAATCGGGGCGAGGGCATGTCGATGGATGCGTCGTACGCAGACGCGGCCGCGTGGGTTGCGGAGGCAGTGCAAATGGAGCTGGCTGGTTATGAGTTCGTGCAGTGGCTGAGTAAGGGACGGCATCTGCTGAGTGCACAGGCCGGCAAAACCGGCGCGCAATGGGTCGACTTGCATGATGGAACCGTCGTCGCCGATATCGGATCCCTCTGCGGCCGATGGTAGACGCCACATCAGGTCGCGACAGCGCATAGCTGCAGATGTGCTCACGCTACGGCCGTGCCCAAACGCCCGTCGACCTACTCGAAACGTGCTGTACTCCATGGCTAGAGTTCGCTCATGGACCAACTCTCCGACGAATGGGCCCGCATCATCTCGTGGTGCCAAAAACGAGCGCCGGTCACCGCAGCCAGCCTCAACCCACCGGCACAGGCCGAGAAGGTTGCTCGAGCTGAATCCGCAACCGGGAGGCAATGGCCCTCGGACTTGCGGACATGGTTCTTGCTCCACAACGGTAGCGATCAAGGCCGAGCCTATCCTCAGGTGATCCCCGGTTACCGGCCAGTGACTCTCGTGGAACTCGAACAGGAGTGGACTTCACTGTGCCGCATTTGGGCACCCACCACAGCGGCAGTAGGGGGCGATGGTTTGCTGGCCGCTCCAGCTGGCACCACCGCGTTCACCTTTCTGGAGTCTTACATTCCAATCGCGGCCAACGACTCCAGCGAGTACGTGGTCATCGACACTCGTAGCGGTGATGAAATGGGCTGCGTTGTCGAGTTCATCGGTGAGGACACCGACCAGGGGTTGATGCGCTGGCCATCGCTCGCAGCCATGATCAAAGATGTCGCCGATGCCCTCGACTCCGATAGTCCGTGCCGGGGCTGGGTTCCTATTGTTGAAAACGGATATTTAGACTGGGACTTCCCGTGACAGTCACACGCGAACCCACGCCTTCGCTCAACCGTATGTCTCCATCTCAACCGGCGGATGTGCAGTGGTCGAAACGGGCGGATAAGCAATGAACGCCAGGCCGTTGCAGACGGAAAGCGTTATGGCACAACAAATGTTGCTGGTATGCCTGCATATCAATACTGGTGGTATAGCTCAGCTGCTCGAACAGCAGAAGCGGTTCAACTGTCCCGTACTTCCAAGGCGGGTGGAGCTCGCGTGCGATAACTTGGTTTGAGGCTGTACGGTGATCGGGCCAATGGTGGAGGCGGGTATGGAGTTCGTAGAAGGCATCGATCCGAACGAGCCCGGAGTCCGGCGCGACCCTGGGTCCAGCGTCGGTGGTGAAGTGTCTTCCGAGCTGCGGGCACACCTTGCTCGCAACGAAGCCATCCGCGAGCGGAAGGCCAACCGGCGGGATGTTCATCCACGACGGTAGCCGGCCCCGCGAATACCAGGGCCTACCGGTCGAACACTCTGCGAACTATCCGTTCTCGATGTCGACGACTATCTCCCGCCTCCGGGCCCGCCTGAAGGTTTCGACCTACTGACCGCCGCCCCTAGGGGTCGTGACCGTCACGACCGGCGCGATACGTGGCAAAGTGGACCTCACGATCCGCGTACTCGACGACGAACCATCCGCGCTCGCACCCGGCATCTGGGACACCATCGAGGAGATCGGATTCCGCGCCCTGAGCGCGTACACGATGCCTGCGTCGGGCGAGTACTCCCCCTTCTCCGCCGGCGGCTCGGGCGTGCTCGCGTCGTCCGTCACAGCGAAAGGCCTTGGGTTCTATCGAGTGCGCGCCTATGAACGCATTCGAAAACTGTCAATATCCAGGTGCGGCTTGGCTGCGGCTGGTTCGGTTCACACACACCAGCTGTTGGTCGCGGTCGTTCGGAGCGAAGAAAGCTCGCTCGCGCAGGTGATCGGCCCATCGCAGTGAGAGCCTTGGGCTCTACTTGATGGGCTGCTCGCGGGTGGCCAGCACGGCCTTAATCAGACCTGGAGCAGCAGACTCCAAATCGGCACGTCGGAGTGTGTTCATCTTGGACGTGCCGACGTAGTACTGCCGAATGATTCCGGCATGACGCAAGACCTTGAAGTGGTGGGTACCCGTCGAACGACTGACGGAAATATCGAACGTTCCGCAGGCAATGTCGTGATCGGACGCGGCGAGCTGACGAACGATACTGCGACGCACAGGATCCACCAGCGCATCCAGCAGCCCTTGCGCTGTGATCTCGTCTGTCTCGATATGCCCGGTGATGCGATTGTCGGTTCCAGCAGTCACGTCGATCCTTCCGTTGAACTCAATACTACCACCGTCGTCATCTGTTGATGTTCGTCAAAGTTTGACGGACGTCGACATATCTGTTTCCATGGAGTCTGCGAGCCAGTTGACCCAGTTGCGTCGGCCCCGCGCCGCGGAACTCTCACCACGGAGGCAAAGCCATCATGGCCGTCCCAAGTACTGATTCCGAAAAGCACTCTTCGACAGTCGAATCCAGGCCCGGTGAGCGCCGCGGACTGAAGATCACCGCACTCGCGGCGGGCTTCGTCATGGCGTCACTCGACACCACCGTTGTAAACGTCGCCGGCGCTCGAATCCAAACCGATCTCGGCGCGACAATCACCCAGCTGACCTGGATCGTAGATGGTTATGTCCTCACCTTCGCTGCGTTGCTACTGCTCGCGGGCGGGCTGGCTAACCGGATCGGCAGCCTGCGCGTCTACATGATCGGCATGGCCGTCTTCGCCGCCGCATCGCTGGCTTGCGCGCTCGCTCCCACGAGCGAAATTCTCATCGGTGCCCGCTTCGTGCAAGGTGTCGGCGCCGCGCTGTTCATGCCGAGTTCCCTTGCCCTACTGGTCCACTCTTTTCCCGACCCATCGGAACGAACCCGAATGCTCGGACTGTGGTCGGCGATCGTCGCCACCGCATCCGGTATCGGGCCCACCGTCGGCGGAATCATGGTGTCGGCCTTCGGCTGGCCCAGCATCTTCCTGATCAACCTGCCGATCGGCGCAATCGGTGCAGCTATGACCTACAAGCTCATTGCGCCCGTTGCCCCCACTCGCGCGCCGGTGCCCTTTGCCGGTCACGCCCTCGCGATCTCGGTGCTCGCCGCCATCTGCTACGCGATCATCGAGGGCCCGAAAGCAGGGTGGGGTTCGGCCCTGGTCGTAGTCGCATTCGCTCTCGCCGCGGCCGCAGCAATTGCCCTCGTTACACGTGAGCGCCGCGCCACCGCCACCGTCATGCCGTGGTCGCTGTTCCGCCGCCCCGCCTTCGCCGGCGGGAACCTCATCGGGTTCCTGTTCAACTTCTCCCTGTTCGGAGGCATCTTCATGCTCGGACTGTTCCTCCAGAATGCCCGCGGCGCCAGCCCTTTCCAAGCCGGACTCCAACTGCTTCCGATGACGATGTTCTTCCCCATCTCGAACATTGTCTATTCCAAGATCTCTGGCCGCTTCTCCAACGGAGTCCTGCTCACCGCCTTCCTCACTGTCGCCGCCGGATCCACGTTCGGACTGATCTTTATCTCACCCGGCACCCCGTACTGGGTCTTGGCAATCGCCGTTGGACTTGCCAATGTCGGAGCCGGTGTCATCTCACCGGCCATGACCGCAGTACTGGTCGATTCCGCGGGCGTCGACCACGCTGCTGTCTCTGGGTCGGTGCTCAACGCCAACCGTCAGATCGGCTCACTGTTCGGCATCGCAGCGATTGGAGTGGTCATCACTATTGGGAGCGACTGGTATTCCCGCGCATCCACCGCGTTCGTCCTCATCACCATCGCTTACGCCCTCGGCGCTCTGTGCGCATGGAGGCTCGTGTGGCGACCGAAGCTGAATCTGGCCCAACATTCATGATGTCCATCACAAACCAACCATCCGTCCGGATTGTCTGGAATCTGCGAGGCACGCCGTCTTTGCTGGCGGTACCTTGTCTCCATGACGTCCGCACTCGCTGGCAAGAGGCAACAGCTGAGCGATTTCCTGCGCTCTAGGCGGGCGAGGGTGAAGCCCGCAGACGTTGGCCTTCCGGAGTACGGGCGCCGAAACACACCCGGGCTTCGCCGTGAAGAGGTCTCTGTTCTCGCCGGGGTCAGCGCTTCGTGGTACACGTGGCTCGAACAGGGACGCGACATCAGAGTGTCCCCGGCCATTCTGGATGCCATTGCATCCGCTCTTCGGCTCGACGCGATCGATCGAGCACACCTCTACAATTTGGCAGACATGAACCCTCCCGCGTCGACTGCCGCGTCGTCGAGCACCGAACGCTCGCTTCTCGTTCGCTTCGCACGCGATTTCCCCAGTCCGGCATTTGTCGTAGACAAGGGCTGGAATGTGTTGTACGTCAATGACTCTGCGTCGACTATCTTGCATCTTCGGGAGGGATATCGGACGTTCCTGGAGTGCTTCTTTCTCGAAGAGTACTACCGAACCCTGTTCGTGAACTGGGCCGAAATGGCCGAGTGCTTCGTTGGGAGCCTTCGAGTACGCGCTGGCGCAACGACGGACGACGAGAACCTGAAAGACCTAGTGGCATCGCTGAGTTCGAATTCGTTCTTCGCAACGCTGTGGCAGGAGCACTCGACCGCCCACAGGAAAGCGCGCAAAGTCGTACTTCTGCGGAACGACGGACCGCAGACATTCGACGCCGCTGCACTCGATCTCAGCGGATGCGATGACCTGCAGCTCATCAGCTACATTCCGCGTGAGGACGACGCGTAGCGCTACGCAAGGAAAGCTGGCGAATGCTCGAACAGCAACCCACCACACCCTCCCATTTGGTTGAATCGTGAAGAGATCCACCTTTAACTGGTGTTCTCACTCCTAGGTTGAACGCCCACTCCCGATATCTCGTTGTGCGTAATAACGTTGCGTATGCGAAAGGGGGTGCGATGCAAACCATCAACTCTATGACCTTGATTGCGTTCCATCACGCGGGAGGTTCGCCAGCAGCTTTCACCACCTGGCGACGCCGTTTCTCACCGAATATCCGCATTGTCTCGGCATCACTTCCAGGTCGGGAAAAACTGAATTCGTACGGCTCGAACGATGTCGGATCTATTCTGAATGATCTCGCGGAGCAATTGCGTGGTGAGACTTCGGCACCATACGCAATCTATGGCCACAGTATGGGCGGGACCATCGGTTTCGCATTCGCGATGCACCAGGCCGCGCATGGACGCACGGCACCCCGTGCATTGATGGTCGGTGCTTGCGTCGCACCGACATCTGTCCTTCCTGTCCCACCATCGGAGATCGGTGGCGCGGCAGGTGGCGCTGAGCGTCATGTCGGGACTGGAGTTGCCGCGATCAAGCGCCGACAGTTGGCAGAAGACCTTCTGCTGCTTGATCGAGTGCGCGCGTACTGCACGACCAATTTCGATCAGCCTGCCCAATTCCCGATACGCGTGTTCACAGGGTCTGACGACCCGTTGTCGGCGAACCCGGAATCGTGGGCAACAGTATGCGCGCGCGGCGTACAGGTGGAGAGGATCGATGGCGGTCATTTCTTCCATAGAAATCCGGAATTCATCGGACGCGTCGATCAACACTGCTCGGACCTACTTGTCGCATAAAGACCGAGAAAGCCGTTCGTATTCCTCGAGAGAAGGGCATCGTCATGGCCGCCAGGCGTATCGACTTCGGAGTCTTCATGTCTCCCATGCACCCACCAGGAGAAGACCTCACGCTTCTCTATCAGCGGGACCTCGAGTTGGCCGAGTTGCTGGACCGACTCAACTACGATGAGTATTGGGTGGGCGAACACCACTCGATGGGATGGAACACCATCGGTGCTCCCGAGTTGCTGATCGCCGCCGCCGCGCAACGTACGTCTCGGATCACGCTAGTGGCTCGTGTTTGAAGTCGTTTTACGGGTCGCTTTCTTGAGGATTTCCTCCGGGGTTTTGGTCCAGACGAATGGTGTGGCGCGGGTGTTCCAGCCGTTGATGAACGCACGGATTTTCGATGTCAGATCGGTGACGGAGGTGAAGACGCCGCGGCCGAGTGCTTGACGTTGGATGACCCCGAACCACACTTCGACGAGATTGAGCCACGACGCTGATGTCGGAGTGAAATGGACTGCGATGCGGGGGTTCTCGGCTAGCCAGGCTTTGACTTCGGGGGTCTTGTGGGTGGCGTAATTGTCGGCGATCAGGTGCAGCTCCTGGCTGGGGTAGGCCCGTGCGACCTGTTTGAGGAACGCCAGGTATTCGGTACTGCGGTGGCGCGGTTTGCAGGAGGCGGTGACCTTGCCGGTGGCGATATCGAGTGCTGCGAACAGTGTTGTGGTGCCATGTCGTTTGTAGTCGTGGGTGTGCCTCTCGACCGAACCGGGCTGCATCGGGAGCATCGGTTGGGTGCGGTCGAGGGCCTGGATCTGGGACTTTTCGTCCAGTGACAATACGATCGCGTTCTCGGGTGGATCGAGGTACAGACCGACGACATCGTGGACCTTGGCGACGAGCTCCGGGTCGGTGGAATATTTGAACGTCTCCGCCCGCCACGGCTGCACACCGTACTCACGCCAAGCGTTGGCTACAGCGTAGAAACTTATCCCGAGATGGTCGGCTAGCAACCTCGAACTCCAATGTGTGACACCGAGTTTCTTCGGTGGCGGCATCAACGTCGCTGTCACGATCGCCGAGTGATCGAGCGTCCGCGGCCGGCCCGATCGATGCAGGTCCGACAGGCCGTCGATGCCTCGTTCGCCGTACCGTCCACGCCAGGTGATCACCGTCGGACGCGAAACGCCGCACCTGCGTGCGATCTCCGAATTCGACACCCCATCGGCGGCGAGCAACACGATCCTCGCCCGCAACGCCAACCCTGCAGGCGCGGTCGGTGCCCGCAAGATCGCTTCGAGCTTGTCCCTGTCGCCGTCGATCAACCCGAGAGGTGCGATTCGCATCCCTCATTTTCGCATCCCGACACTGTCAAACCAATTCAAACACGCGACACTAGCGACGGGGGTCGCAACTCTGCCCTACCACCACCCGTTCATGGTGGCGAGCCGCGCATTGCACCTCGATCACCTGACTCGCGGTCGATTCGTCCTCGGTGTCGGCGCAGGTTCCATCCCGGTCGACGCACGCACACTCGGAATAGAAATGACGGACATTCGGGCCATGATGGGCGAGTCGCTCGATGCGGTCGTCCATCTGATCAATTCGGATGAGCGGATCACACGCAAGACATCGTGGTTCACCTTGAACGAAGCGCGAATGCAGATCGCTCCTTTCCGGGATAAGCTCGAAATCGTCACGGCCAGTGTTGGTTCGCCCAACAGCATGCGGTTGGCGGGACAGCACGGCATCAGCGTCGTGTCGTTCGGAGCTCCCCGTCCGGGCCACCCCCCGGTGGACCTTGGAAAGCAGTGGAAGTACGCGGAGGAATCTGCCGCAGAGAACGGCAACACCATGGATCGCAGCACGTGGCGCATCACCGTGCCAGTGTATGTGGGCGAGAACCGAAAGCAAGCGATCGCCGATGTTCGGGAAGGGTACGACCGCTGGACCAGCCAGTACTGGCGCGACCTTCGCGGATTGAACATCAGCATCGACGGAGTGCGAGACGAGCATTTGCTCGACCGTTCGATCGAGCTCGGCGGCGCGCTCGTGGGATCGGTCGACGACGTGATCGCCGGCATCGAGAACCTGATCGACATCACGGGTGGTTTCGGAAAACTCCTCGTATATGCCCAGGATTGGGCCGACTGGGACAAGACCAAGCGGAGCTACGAACGCCTGGCGCGTTACGTGGCACCTCACTTCAACGGATCCACGCGCCGATTGAACGAATCGATGGACTGGTTCAAGGAGAACCGTCACACGTTCAGCCAATTGACGCCCTAGCGCTCGGCAAATCCGAGAACGAGCTGAAAGTGAGCAGCAATGACTTCAGTCGAATCACCCGTCAAGGTCGAACTGGCTGTGCGACAACACCTAGTGGATCTGACCGTCAGGATGGCGTGGTATCTCGACCACCAACAGTGGGATCTAATGCCGACGCTATTCACTCCCGAAGTCAGTCTGGACTACACCAGCCTGAACGGAGGTGAGGTCACCGCGGTCTCACGAGACGTCATGATCGGCAAATGGCGCGAGAACAGAACGCCGCTCGACGCCACACAACACCTTCTGTCGAACCATCTCGTGACCTTCACCGGTGATGAGTCCGCGCATGGAACGGCGATGTTTCAAGCGACGCATCGCAAAGCGAACGACCAAGGCGGTCCTCTGTGGACGCTGGGCGGCGAATATCACTACACCTTCAGCGCGGGCGGCGGCACCTGGCTCATCGGTGGTCTCGCGATGAACATTCTGTGGGCAGACGGAAACCGAAATATTCGAGACCTTCGATAGAGAGGAAAAAAAGCATGACTCTTCCTTCGCATCCCACCGTTTCGATCCTCGGTGTCGGCGGGATCGGGCTTCCGATCGCACGCTTGTGGTCACGCGCCGGACACCGACTGGTGTTGGGATCTCGCACACCCGATCGACTCCGCAGCGGCATCGAGAGCCTCGGCATCACTGCCGATATCGTGACGCCGAGCGAGGCCGCCCGCCGAGCCGACATCGCGCTCCTAGCGGTTCCGTATCCTGCGCTTGCGGAGCTAGCCGAGGCCGTTGCGACCGACCTCGACGGCACCATCGTGATCGACGCGACAAATCCGATGGGCTTGGCCGATGACGGCCGAATTATCTCCACACTGGACGACGGTCGAGCGTCAGGAGTGCACACAGCCGAGCTGTTGCCCAGTTCGACCGTGGTGCGAGCGTTCAGTCACGTCATGGAGGAACTGCTGTGGCCCCGCGGCACTGGCCAGAGCAAGTTCTGGGGAATGGCAGTTGCGGGCGATGACTACAACGCGAAGGCTGTAACTTCAGGGTTGATCAGCGACGCTGGATTCGAGCCCGTCGATATCGGCACGCTGGCGGAGTCATCACCCCTCGACCCCGGGGGCGCACTGTTTCCCAACATGTTCACGCCCGAGGACCTTCGGATAACCGCGGGTGTGTCCATACCGGTCGCAGTAGGTCGATGACGGAAATGGCCGCACTGTTCGATCCACTGACCATCGGCAATCTTGCGCTGCGTAACCGAATAGTCATGGCTCCCATGACTCGTGGGATGTCGCCTTGCGGTGTTCCGGGCGACGATGTAGCCCGGTACTACGCGAGACGCGCCGAAGGCGGAGTGGGATTGATAATTACCGAAGGCACAGTTGTCGATCACCCATCGTCCTCGAGCCGGGACGATCTCCCACACTTCTACGGCGAGCCGGCGCTGGCCGGTTGGGCTGAGGTGGTACACGGTGTCCACGCTCATGGAGCTGCGATCGTTCCGCAACTCTGGCACGTCGGCTGGGACCCCATGCATTGGGGTGGCAAAACTTTCGACCGCCCGGCGCCCTACCCGAGCAGCCCGAGTGGCATCGACCCCAGCGGCACGGCCATACAAGACCCGATGTCGTTGCGTGACATCACTGATGTGGTGAACGGATTCGCTTCTGCAGCGAAAACGGCCCAGAAACTGGGGTTCGACGGCATCGAACTCCACGCGGCGCACGGATACCTCATCGACCAGTTTCTGTGGCAGGAAACCAACCGTCGAACGGATGAGTTCGGCGGCCGATCTGTCAGGGAGCGTGCCCGTTTCGCCATCGCGATCGTGGAAGCGTGCAGGGCAGAAGTCGGACCCGACTTCCCGATCATCCTCAGGCTGTCGCAATGGAAGGTGGGGCAATACCAGGCACGACTCGCCGACACACCCGATGAACTGGCGGAGCTCGTCGAGCCTCTGGCCGAAGCCGGCGTCGATGTCTTCCACTGCTCGCAGAGGCGGTTCTGGCAACCCGAGTTCGACGGGTCACCGCTCAATTTGGCTGGCTGGACCCGCAAACTCTCCGGTCAGCCCACCATCACCGTCGGCTCGGTTGGTCTGGAGGACAGCGACTTTCTCACATACCTCGACGGTGGCGGCGCAGCGCCGTCCGACGTCGACGACGTCTGTAAACGACTACACGACAACCAGTTCGATTTGGTAGCCGTCGGGCGTGCGCTCGTCGCGAACCCGGATTGGCCGCGACTGATCGAACGGCAACAACGGACCCGCCCTTTTGACGCCGCAATGCTGGACACACTCGTATAGAGCGATTGGAGAACATTGATGACGGCAACGCTCGAGCCTTTGGAACTCGCTTCGACAGATGTGTATCTCGGCCCCGCCGAAAGACGCTTCTTCGGGGGCGGTTATCGCCGCTCCACCCGAGAGCTCACGGATCTCACCTTGGTCACCGATGCGACCGGAGTCGGTCGATTGACAGCGACCGCTCGGGTCACCTACCCGACTGATTGGTCCCGAAAAGGACTCAACGATCAGTCGCCGCACCTCAGCACCGTCGACGTCATTGCGTTGGGACAAGAGGCAACGTCTCTTTATCTATCTGGTGCTCTTGGCCTTTCACCCGCCGATCCGGGTGTCCAGCTCGTTGGGGCAGTGAAGGTGTCGGCAGGCACATCCGCGGTCGAGGACGAACTCGATGCCTTCCCGGTCGTGGTGTCGGCCAGGTCGGCACCGTTGGTCGGAACCTCGACGATCGAAACCGCCTTCAACTGCTCGATCGGTACCCTGAAGCTGTCACTGACGATGCGCCACCCCGAGGTCGCTGCCCGGGACCTCGTCGTCGTGGCGGCGACGTCGGCGAAGCTCGATTCATGCCGAGATGTGCGCGACGCCCACCGCCATCCGTTTGCTACGGATTGGGCGGAACGTCGTAACACTGCCACCGACATACACATCGATCGGCAATCGCACACTGCCACGGCGCAGTCGGCACCGTCACCGATAGTCGCCGGTACCCGCGCCGCAGACCTCATCGTGGACTCGTTCGTGATGACGTTGCAGCTGGGGCAGATCCTTCTGTACGAGATGGACTCGATCGATCGGGCGCACAGCAACACGCTGTGGATGAGGCAAACCAGCTTCTCCTGGTCGGAGGACACATCCTACGTCCTCGGGAAGAGTACCTACCATCTGGACCGGGCCAGAGTCCTCGACCGTGGCGACCACAGGTGGCGTGTTGCCGACATCGTCGGCGACGTCTACGGAGTGACAACCCGATGCTCGGTCGCTCACCGGTTGCCCTGCTGACACCCCCTTCGAACCAAAGGAGTTCACAATGCG